>VGSG01000087.1 GCA_016875095.1 Deltaproteobacteria bacterium | reverse complement strand
CTGGTCTTGTCCCAGCGCAGCGTGTTCTTCCCTTCCTTGATCCGATTCTCAACGTCGCCGCGCCCGTTGTACACCTTGATCACTTTCCCGGCAGTCAGCCTGGAATTGGTCACGATGAATCCGATCCTTGGGAAGAGTTCCCCATCGTGCCACTCGATCTTGGCGACCACTCTCCGCTCCCTGTCCCAGGTTTGTGCCTGATAACGAAGATCAACCAGCTTGACCTGAATCCCGTCCTTCGGGGGCCGACCCACTGGACGCGTCAGATAGGGGTCGATGAGTCTGTTCAGTACCGCATTGGCTGGAAGCCTGATGAAGTACGTGACCCGTTCACCCTCGCAATACTCGTACATCTGGGGTTGAGCAAATGCCGCATCGCCCCGAAGCCAGAAAAGCACAAACCGAGACCTATACCGCTTCACAATCGGATCGAGAAAGTCCACAATGCCGTCCGCTGAATGAACGTTGCCGGGCCTCAGCTTGGCCCTCAGGCAGTCTCCGTCACTCGTGAAAGCGAACAGGGGATGAAAGCAATTCTTTCCGAAATGTCCGTTGAACGCCACGTTCTCCTGCTTGCCGTGAGCCGGATCTTCCGTTGAATCAACGTCCACAACCAACCGCTGCTTCTTCTTGCGCTTCATGAGCGCGTCGTGGGACCTCGTCAGAGCGGCTTCGAGCGCATTCAATCCATCCTGGGTTCCCAGAACCTCATTCTCAAGCCTCGATAGCCTGGACTAACCGGCCCCGGCCTCGTCTCCCTTGCCAATGGCGGGCCGAAGAGCAGGATCAATTCGCAGAAAGTCAGCATCGTTGCAGTCCTCATACCCGGCTGCTATCTGATACACTCTCTGCCGGACCATCTGAAGCTGGGTATGGTTGCTATGAACCCAGGACCTGGCGTCCTCAAGTTCACTCTCGATTGGCCCCAGTATGTTGAAACGCTCGTCTACCTCTCTCAGCAGCAAGAAACCCGTGTCCGAGGTGATCTTGGCTCCCTGAAAATCCATCACGATGGAACGGTCAAATTGGGGGCGAATTGTCTCTCTTTCCCTTTCACCACTCCCGGACATCCGATCTCCCTCAACTTCACTTGATTTTCCTTACCAGATCTGATGCTTGAGGCGAAGAACACTCTCTTCTTTGTTTACCTGTGGAATAATCCAGGTTGAAAACGTTTTTAGCCTTCGGCACTTCGGTACAGACGGCCCAGTTCCGTGAGGGTCACCGATTCCACGTTCGTGAACGCGTGCAGCCAGGCAAATAAGCTCTGAAGTTTATTCAGGAAACGGTCCACATCTTCTTGCTCCCGGTGAACCGGGGAACCACCCGGGAGAAGCTCGGACGAGTGGAAAAAGATGGTCAACACCTTGCCACCACGATTGCGGTGTAGTCTTACCGAAGCTTTGAGCCTCCGCAAACCCGTCCAGGCCGGTTGCGCCGGGAGCGATCCGAGATTCATCGCGAACCATGCGACACCCCTTGCCAGAGTCTGCCCTTGGCGAGTCCACCTCTGGAGCGCTCGGCCAAGGCCTGGGGTTAGTGGCAAGACCGTGAGCGGGGCTTCAAGTATGCTTGAATTTCCGGAAATACACGGGTCGGCTCGGTCGGGGAAGTATGGATCCGTCTTTGCGTATAGATGGTCAGGGCCGCCGTAGTAGCGATGCATGGGACAAATGCTGCTGTCTACTTCGAAACCGGTCTTTTCCAGAATCGACAGCATCTTCGGACCGAGGTTGAAGCGTCCCATCCTGAACGACACGGGTTTCACGCCCATCTGGCCCAACGCTTCCAGGAGGCTCGCTGCCTTCGCTTCCAGAAGTTCAATCGGCATCTGCTCTGACGGAACGGGCTGCGGATACGGCAACGGCTCAAGAGGCGGCGTATTCCAATGGTGCAGGTGCGCGCCGATCTCTCCGCGCCACTTGTCCCTAAGTGAAAGCAAGAACTCCTGGTGTGGCTTGCGCTCAGCCACCCGATACGTCACCAGCAATGTAGGCTTAATGCCCCATTCCTGGAAGATGGGATCCAGACGAGCTAGAAGGGGCACATTCTCGACAGGCGCACCCCGGGCATCGTATGTCCCGCTGAAAAGCCCCTCTTCCTCAACGTCAATGGTGACAACCAATTGCATGCGCACGACTCATAAGCCAGTTTAGCTCATCTTAGCACGCCAAACCGGGAATAAAAGGTTTTGATGCGTCTTGACATTGGTCCGCCATTGGCGTATGGTATGGAGAGGTCAAGATGGTCTTTATTGAAACTTCGGTTTTCACTCGGCAACTCACGGACTTGCTTTCAGAGGACGAGTACAAGGAACTACAGACGTTCCTGGCCGATCGGCCTGACGCGGGACCCATAATTAGAGGTACAGGCGGGCTCCGCAAGGTCCGATGGGGCTCCGAATCTCGGGGCAAGAGTGGTAGCGTCAGAGTAATCTACTACTGGGGTGTCGCTGAAGACCGTATTTTCCTCTTGCTCATGTACCGAAAGGGCGAGCAGGACGATCTCACACCCGCGCAGCGGAAGATCTTGCGAAGGATCGTAGAGGAGGAATACCCGTGAAAAAGGAACTGTTTGAAGAGCTTGTGGCAAGTGTGCGCGAGGGAGCCTCCATCCTGCGCGGGCGGACTAAGCCTTCCCGCACTTTTGAAGTGGATTTGCCCGATGTGAAACGCATCCGAAACCGATACCGGATATCTCAGAAAGAATTTGCCTCGCTCCTCGGTATCAGCGTAAAGACGCTCCAGAATTGGGAGCAGGGTCGCCGAATACCCAAAGGCCCCGCGCAGATCCTGCTGCGAGTAGCCGCCAAGCACCCAGACGCGGTGTGGGACGTTGTTCACAGCGAACAGAGAATCTAGTACACAACCTCATGGCTGGATTCCAAGTTCGACTGGACAGGAGTGGCTCATACTACCACGAGCGCGCGACAATCAGACGGGTTGCTTGCGTGTGCTCCAGCGTGGCCAAGAAGGGGCTGCAATGACTATCTGCCGAACTCAGGGGGCCAGAGCCTTGCCGTCAACTACTATTGATCCATCTCACAGTCAAATGTTTCCTTAATTAGCTCTTTGAGGCACACCACCTTGATGGTTGCCCCCTTCTTTGGGTTGGAGCCATCTTGTTTCTGCAGCTTTGTTATTTCGTAGAATAAATGCCCATCGTGGCCATTGGGGATGTTGACGCACCCCATGTAATCATACTCATCGTTGATCCATACGCCATTCGCAGGTGTCTGGCTAAATTCCCAGCAGACGATGTACTCAACTGATAGCAGGGGGTGATTGAAGATGTCGTCGTGAGTAAAAGCGAGCTTGTATTCGAGGCCTTTCATCTGTTCTACTGCTAGACCTTCAGCTTCCAAAGGTACGGCCATGGCGTCGATGCTGATTCCGGCCATATTAACAGGACGCACCCAGAGATCTTCGCAGAGTAATTGGGCATACCTCGGCTCGTCTTTAGCGAATTGTGCAAGCAAGGTGTACAAGGCCCCTACCCAATTCTCCTCACCTGGACCAGGATACACAAACGCTCGCCCACCCAGAAGGCCCGTCTTAATCAGAAACTGACACCTTCGAGGTAGACCACTCTTTAGTACGTTGATCTTCTTAAGCTCCTTCTCTAGAGCCTGATACTGCATGTCGTTCTTCAGGCGTTCCAGCAAGGAAGCGAATACAGCGGTGTGGTCGACACCATTACGTCTGTCTTCTCCCGTGTGAAGGATACTGTCGAGAGCTCTCTTGAGATGTACCCGGAAATCTGGCTCATTGAGCGTTTTTTCGTCAACAGCTGTTACGGCGTTACGGTCCGTAACCAGATGAAAAGGGCCATCCAAGAAGAACGTGTAGTAGGGGAATGACCGGGGATCCGCAAGAATATCATAGTCCGACAAATCAAGAAATAGCCGATTGTACTGGCAGATTTTTATCCCTTCGGCACAAAGGTGAGGGCCTCGCTGAGTACTTAAAGGGATGCCTGACCTCGAACTTTTCTGTCGACCAAGAGTATCATACTCGTCCAATGCTCTCCGACTGCCGTCTACAGCTAAAATCCACGTGTAGGTTTCATCTTCGAACTCGAATGTCCCGGCATGTCGGCTGTAGAACCTGCCGCTTTTGAGCTGAGAAATCTCTTTCGGGCCAAGAGGGACTTGCTGTGGTATTTCAAGGTAAGGATAACCTGCCGGAATCTCTTTGAGCTGTTGCCAAAACCTGTCATGATCTGGCTCCAACCCTTCGTCGACCCACACAAACAGTTTCGCAGGAGGTTCTTTGATTGCTACCGGCTCCTGGACAAGGTTCTCGTGGTGCTTGGAAAAGCCGGTCTTGACGGAGTCCAAAAGTCTTACGTCACCGTGCCGGGTGAAGAAGCGAATGTAGTTCCAAAGATACGAGGCTTCATGTTTTCGAGCCTTGCCAAGTTTCTCATCAAGATCATTCTTTGTGCCGAAGTACCGTGAGAAGTTATGGCCTATATCGAAGCCCAGAACAACGATCATCGTTCCATGCTCGAAATCTCTGGCAAAAAATGGCTCGTTTAAGGTCTGAAGGATATTCTTCACTCTTGGTGTTGTTTGTTTGCCAACTTCATCCGATAGCACAGTCCATGGGTGGTCCGTCATATTTGGGGTGATGTCTGTGCTTTGTGTAAGCTCCTCCCTGGGATTCTGAAGAATTTTGTACCTCCATGCACTCTCCTCTTTACACCGCGTAATGACGGTCAGAGTGCGGCATGCGAATGCCAGTTTGGCTCCCTGGCACTTGTACCCAATGCACTCTCCGAGGATTTTCGTTGAGTACCCGATGGAAAAAAAGGACTCGTATGGCGATACACCGTCTGAATTCCGAGTTTGACTCATACCAGACCCGTTATCAAAGAAGACAAAGCCTGACAGTTGCTTGGGTAATAAGGGATAGTATCTGATCTCTGTGGCTCCCGCATCACAAGCATTCGATATGAGCTCACGAATGACCTCACAAGGATTCCTGCTATTGACGGAAAGTTCCTGCAGGACGTGGCGATAATTGATCCGAGGAATCATCACTGTAGGCTCGGTCATTGGGCTCTCCATAGCAGGTGGGCCAAGTTACGCGACACAATACTGGCACTCGCACATGCCAGTTATCGCCAAAGTCTATCCGTACCTCACCCGGCGACCCGCTGTCAAACACAATTGTGAGCACTTTCGCTCACTCACACGAGAGCCCGTAGAGGTAAGCAAAGGCGAGCCCTTAGTCAGATGCGCACGCCGAATCAGATGATTTGCCGAGGGAAGTCCGGTTCCAGCCGCCACATGGGCCACCAATAGCTCCTAGAATGCCAAGGCCGTGATCGAGAAGCTGGCGGCGACGTCGCAAACGCCTTGCAGGACAGCGTGCGAGTTGATAAGTTGTTGTGCAGCGGCTGCTGTGAACTGCCTGATCACTTGGCTATGGAGTGCGAGGGCAATAAGAGGACGGATTCATTGCAAGAACACGAACTCACGGAAAAACAAAAGGAGTGGCTGGAGGCCTCCCGTAAGATTGGCACGTGGCCTCTGACCAAGAGCGAGCGGCAGACCTTAGAGCGCCTGTACGCGGAGATGCCGCCGCGTGAACAACAAGGACTATACGAATACATTCAGGAAACTTACCGAGCGAAAGGTAAATCCGCCGGCGCGGAAGACCTGCTGGCGCTCATGGAAAAACGCCAATGGCATGAGCCCTCGCAGAAACTTCGAAACGCGTTCACCAAAAGCCAAAAAATTGGCCGCCCACCGTCCCATGACTAGATCTGGTTTTCAAGATCGGAGGCTTTTGGAAGATTGGTCGGGGAGACTATTCAAATCCCCCCGGAGCCCTCCCCAAAAACTCCTATGCTTTCAAAAGCATATCCAGTCCGCTCGAGCAACGCTCGAGAGTCTTTTCCCGCAGGCTTATGCGGGAAAAGGATAATACCTGAGGAGACCTGTATGCTGGACATCGCATTCATTCGGAATAATCCCGATCTCGTCAAAGAAGGCATTCGCAAGAAGAGAATGCGAATGGATCTCGACGAGCTGCTCGCGGTAGATGAACAGGTTCGCGGCCTCCGGCGCGATGTGGAACAAATCCGCGCGGATCGGAACCGTCTATCGAAGGAAATCCCGAAACTCAAAGGCGCAGAAAAAGACGAGGCTGTCGCGCAGGTCAAGGGGCTCAAGGACGGCCTCACGTCCAAGGAACCTCAGCTCCGTGAGGCAGAGGAACGCTTCGAGCAGTTGATGTTGCTTGTCCCCAATCCTCCGGCGCCCGAGGCGCCGGAAGGCGATTCCGACGATGATAACGTGGAAGTGCGCACATTTCTGGAACCGCGGCAATTTGATTTCCAGCCCAAAGATCACCTTGAGCTGGCGGAATCATTGGATATTCTCGATATTCCCCGTGCGGTGAAGATCTCGGGCGCGCGGATGTACTGCCTCAAGAACGAGGGAGTAATGCTGGAGTTCGCGCTCTTCCGGTTCACCCTGGACCATTTGATTTCCAAGGGCTTTCAACCCATGATCGTCCCTCAGTTGGTGCGGCGTGAAGCCATGATCGGGACGGGGTTTTTTCCGTTGGGCGAGGAGGACACCTTCTTCATCGAGAAGGATAACCTGTACCTAATCGGAACCTCCGAAGTGCCGCTGGTCGCGTATCACATGGACGAGATCCTCAACGAAAAGGAGCTGCCAAAGCATTACTGCGGTTATTCGTCATGTTTTCGGCGGGAGGCCGGTTCGTACGGCCGTGATACCAAAGGCTTCTACCGGCTGCACCAGTTCAACAAGGTGGAGCAGATTTCGATCTGCGTGAACGATCCCGAGGTTTCCCGTCAAGAGCACAACCTGCTCCTTTCCAACGCGGAAGAGATTATGCAGGCGCTGAAGCTCCCCCACCGAGTGGCCTTGGCGTGCAGCGCGGAGATGGGTCAGGGGCAAGTGCTCAAGCATGAGATCGAAACGTGGATGCCCAGCCGTGGAAAGTACTCCGAGACCCACTCATGCTCCACCTTGCATGAGTTTCAAGCCCGGCGACTCATGATACGCTGGCGTTCCAAGGCGGGCCAGACGCGATTTTGCCATACCTTGAACAACACAGCGGCCGCTTCACCTCGTATTTTGATTCCGATCCTTGAGAACTTTCAGAACGCGGACGGCAGCGTGACCGTCCCGGAGGCGCTCCGGCCCTATATGCGCGGCATCGAGCGGATCGAACCGAAACAATGAGCCACATGCTCGCAACGGCTCTGCTCGAACGACCCGTGGATTCCCACGGTCAGCCGGAATCGTTATGATTGTACTGAAACCGAAAGCTGATAGACGAGTTCGAGGGGGCCATCTTTGGATCTTTGCCAACGAGATTGCGGACCCGCGGGTCTCGGAGTTGGCGCCTGGGTCTATCCACGAACTCCTCGACGCAACGGGCGAGTTCGTAGGAGTGGTTTACGCCAACCCCGTCAGCCTGATCGCGGCGCGGATCTTGTCGCGGCGCAAGACGACCATTGACACAGTCTTTTTTCTGGATCGGATACAATCTGCTCTTGACCTTCGGAGGAGGCTCTTCCCGGATCGGACATGTTATCGGGTGGTTTTCGGGGAAAGCGATCTATTGCCCGGGCTGATTGTGGACCGATACGGCGAGATTGTGGTCGCACAGGCGCTCACCGCGGGCGTGGAGCGGCTTCTGGAAGCGATTGTGAATGCGATTGTGGAGGTCCTGGCGCCCGCAGGAATATATTTGCGGAATGACTCATCCTTCCGGCTCCTGGAAGGGTTGCCCCTTGAAAAGCGCTTGCTGTGGGGCACGGTTCCCGAACGAGTCGAAATCGAGTCTAGAGGACTGCGGTTCGTCGTTGACGTGGTGAACGGTCAGAAGACCGGTTTCTTTCTGGATCAAGAATCGAACCGAGAGCTGATGCGCCAGTACGTGACTCCGGGAATGAAAGTCCTGGACCTGTTCTGCTATACGGGGGCATGGGCTCTTCACGCTCTGGCCGCGGGCGCGGATCATGCAACGGGCGTGGACTCTTCTCGCGGCGCGCTCGACCTTGCCACGCTCAACGCAGCCTTGAATAATTCTACTTATAAGTTCCTCGCGGTCCGCGATCAAGCTGTGGACTTCCTCAAGAAGACACGTGAATCCTGGGATCTGGTGGTGGTCGATCCTCCTGCGTTTATCAAGACCCGAGCCCAACTGCGCGAAGGAAGGAAGGGGTACATTGACGTAAATCGCCGCGCCCTGAGGCGTCTCCGCCCGGGCGGCATCCTTGTCACCTGCTCCTGCTCGCATCACGTTGACCTAAGTCTCTTTGAAGAAATCCTTATCAGCGCGTCACGTCAGAGTGGCCGAAGACTCAGGATTCTGGACGTTCGCGGGCAGGGACCCGATCACCCTGTGCTTCCGGACATGCCCGAGACCAGGTACCTAAAGGTCTTCGTGGCTCAAGCATTCTGATCGAACCGTTGGGAACCTTCTCATGCCGAAAGGATCTATTTAAGTGAAAGACGTTTATCCTACTAAAATGGGCCGGGGGGCTGCATGATGCGAATAATTCCGGTTTTTGGCCTGTTGGCTTTCGTGATACTATCATCGCTGTCCGCGTCTATCAGTGTGGGGACGGACCCTGCGCTGGCGAACGGGGAAGGCATGTTCGATCGTGAGCGTTGTCTCAGAGGCTGCCAGAACCGGTACGGCGGATTAGGAGCCGCGTGGGAAGATGGCGCTCGTGTGGCGTCTGAAACCGGCTACACGCGATGCATGGAGGAATGCGAACGAGCATTCTGGAAGGAGCGGGACAGCGAGAGGGACGGCGCTTCCCCAAAGGACAGGTAGCGGTTTGATCATTGGACCACGCGAGAATTTGACGGAAATCCTCGCGAGGCGAGTGAATCCGAGTTATGACAAAAAGGAAGTTCGAAAGGCCGCACCGGTTGGTCCGCTGAGGCATGGCCCGCGCCGAGGCGCAGAGATCATAAGCGGAGAATGAAAGGACCAATCTCGGAACCGGTCCCCGAACATGCGATCACCAGAATAACATGACCACAGACAGAGGATATCATGTCGCGAATAATCATACTTCTCTTTGTGTTGGCCTTGATCCTGCCGTTGGGCGCTCCCGCGCCTCTCAGTCAGATCTCGGACATGGCATTCGCTAACGGTGAAGGTCAGTTCGACCGATTCCAGTGCATGGAGGGCTGTCGGTACAAATTCGGCGGACTGGGCGCCGCGGATGGAGAGCGAGTCGCTACGTACACGATGATCGGTTGGCAAAAATGCCTGATGGAGTGCGAACGGAGTTTCTGGAAAGAGCGCGACCGGGATTCCGACAGCTCTTCGCAGGACAAATAGGTGGGCTGGGAGCGCTATGGTCGCTCGCGCGTCAAGCGAAGCTCATTCGCCCGGAGAGCGATCGTATTCAAGCACCACCAATGCGCAGGCGCTCTGATCGGTGTGGGTGAGAGAGACATGGATTCGTCCCACATCCATTGAGCGGGCGACGGCAAGAGCCTTATCGGTAAGAGCAATGGTGGGGCGGGATCGCTCTTCGCCTTGGACCATGATGCGCGCCGGGGTCACGCCTCGGGAAAACCCTGTTCCTAGGGCCTTTGCAAGAGCTTCTTTCGCCGCGAACCGGGCGGCGAATCCCTGTGCAGGGTGCGCAGTGGCCTCGCACGCTCTAATCTCTTCGTCGGAAAAGACTCTTTCAAGGAATCTGCGGGACCGTGAGCTTTCCAGTATCCGCTTCATCCGGTTGACATCGACAATATCCACGCCCACACCGACTATCACAGGCTTACCCGCTCCCTCAGAATCGCGTCCGCCACCTTGCAGGCTTGGACCGCGGACGCTACATCGTGAACTCTGACAATGTCCGCGCCACGCAGTATCCCCGCGGTGACCGCAGCCACAGTGCCCAGGTCACGCTCGGTCGGCGTAGGCAAGTCCAGTATTTTGCCCAAGAAAGCCTTGCGGGAAGCCCCAAGACAGAGAGGCTTCCGAAGATCGCGAAAGAAATCGAGCCGATTGATAAGAACCAGATTCTGATCGAAGGTCTTCCCGAACCCGATACCGGGATCTATGACGATCTTGTCCGGAGCAATGCCTGCCTGCTCAAGTTTGAGTATTCGCTCTCGAAGAAAGTGGTAGATGTCATGGGGGAAGGAGTCGTACAGGATCTCCTGTTGCATGGTCTTTGGAGTTCCCAACATGTGCATGACGATAAGGCCTGCTCCCGATCGTAGGGCCAGTTCCATCATCTCCGGATCGTCACGAAACCCCGATACATCGTTGATGATTTGGGCGCCCGCGTCCAGGGCTGCCTCCGCCACCTCGCTCCGTCGAGTGTCTATGGAAATGACCGAGTCGGGCCTGAGTCCCTGTATTTCTCGGATCACCGGAGCGGTTCGTCTGAGTTCCTCATCCGTATCCACCGGGAGAGATCCGGGCCTGGTGGATTCACCCCCCACGTCGATGATATGAGCCCCCGCGTCAAGCATCCGTATCGCGGCAGCGACCGCGTGCTCGGGTTCAAAATGCGCGCCGCCGTCGGAGAACGAATCCGGAGTGGTGTTGATGACGCCCATGACGAGCGTATAAGGACCGGGCTCAAAGGCGGTTCTGATCAGGGGAAGAGGTCGCGAAAGCATCTTACGGCTTAGTCGTGGACTGATGTATCTTCACACAGAGAACGGGAGCCTCAATCAGACTCCCGTTTCTCAATGGCGCTATTCCGAAGTCCTTTCCGACCCCTTCCCAGTCTTGAAACCGCGTCTAAACCTTGGTCGGGTCCGGAGCGCTTGACGGCCCCGCGAGAATCACCGGTTCTTGCGCGCTCGTGGGCCTCAAGTCCACCGGATCGGGCTCCTTCTGCGGTTCAGGAGGCTTCGTGATTTCCGGCAGTTCCCGCCCTTCGATGATCGCGTCGATCTGGGACGCTTCCAGAGTCTCGCGTTCCAGCAAGGCCTCAGCAAGCTTTTCAACCGTTTCGCGGTTCTCCTCGATTACCTGTTTGGCCTTCTGGTAATATTCGGTCACAATTCCCCGGATTTCGCTATCAATCGCCTTGGCGGTCTCTTCCGAGTAGTCGATGTGCCGGGCAAACTCTTTACCCAGAAAGATCTGCTCCTCTTTCCGCCCGAAGGTGAGCGGCCCCAGGGTGTCGCTCATACCCCATTCGCAGACCATTCTGCGCGCCAGTTCGGTGGCCCGCTCCAGGTCATTGCCCGCGCCGGTGGTCATGAGCCCGAGGAAGATCTCCTCAGCCGCGCGGCCTCCCATGAGAACCGCTATCTGGCTCAGGAGATAGTTCTTGTTATACGTGTGCCGGTCATCCAGCGGGAGCTGCTGAGTAACGCCCAGCGCCTTGCCGCGGGGAATGATGGTCACCTTGTGTATGGGATCGGTATGAGGCATCTTCCGCGCCACGAAAGCGTGGCCCGCCTCGTGGAACGCGGTGGTGCGCTTTTCTTCCGGGCCGATCACCATGCTACGACGCTCGCCGCCCATCAAGACCTTGTCTTTGGCAAATTCAAAGTCGGACATTTCGATCAGGTTCTTATTCCGCCGGGCCGCGCTCAGCGCAGCCTCATTCACCAAGTTGGCAAGGTCCGCGCCGGAGAAACCGGGGGTCCCCCTGCTGATGGTGCCGAGGTTAACATCGGGAGATAGCGGCGTCTTGCGGGTATGAACTTCCAGGATAGCTTTACGGCCTCGTATATCCGGCGTGGGCACCACGACCTGACGATCGAACCGACCCGGACGCAGCAGAGCCGGGTCGAGCACGTCCGGCCTGTTGGTCGCGGCGATCAGGATTACTCCTTCGTTAGTTTCAAAGCCGTCCATCTCGACCAGAAGCTGATTGAGCGTCTGTTCCCGCTCATCGTGCCCGCCGCCCAAGCCGGCGCCACGATGGCGGCCCACTGCGTCGATCTCGTCGATGAAGATAATGCAGGGCGCGTGTTTCTTGCCCTGGATGAAAAGATCTCTCACCCGGGACGCGCCTACGCCTACAAACATCTCCACGAAATCTGAACCGGAAATGGAGAAGAACGGCACGTTCGCCTCACCTGCGACCGCCTTGGCCAGGAGCGTCTTGCCGGTGCCGGGAGCGCCAACCAGGAGCACGCCTTTCGGGATCTTGCCTCCCAGGCGGGTGAACTTCTTCGGATCCCTGAGGAATTCGATGATCTCCTGGAGTTCCTCCTTGGCTTCCTCCACGCCGGCCACATTCTGAAACGTAATTCTGTTCTGGGATTCGTTAATGAGACGGGCGCGACTCTTCCCGAAGCTCATCGCCTTGCCTCCGCCGGCTTGCATCTGGCGCATGAAGAAGACGAATATGGCGATCAGGAATATCATCGGGAGCCACGAGACGAGAGCCGTCAGGTACCACGGATTGTCGTCTTCAGGCAGGACTTGGATCTCCACCTCTTTTTTCATCAGGGATGGGATCAGCTCTCTATCGTCCGGCGCAATCGTCCTGAATTGGCCGCTCCCGTCCACATAGGACCCTTTGATCCGTTTACCCTGGATCTGGACCGATTTGATTCCCCCCTGTTCGACTTCCTGGCGGAACCGGCTGTAATTCAATTCTTTCTGAGGGACCTGTTTCTGCTGGAACAAATGGAACAAGAAGATCATAACAAGGCAAATGACCAGCCAAAGCCCCAAATTCTTATATACGGTATTCAACGATCACCCCGATCTTCGTCTCTCACGACCGTCTAATTCTAGCACCAAATACCGGTCCCAGCAATCCCCCCTCACTTAGAATGGGCGGTAGCTGACCTTTTGTCAAGTTAGGCGCTGGAACTCCACAACAGCTATGGGCAGTTACGCGGATTTCCTTCTCCTGAGCTTCAACAAAAAACGGTTTGACAAAAGCGCCGACCCCACATAAGGAGGAGGCGGAGCGCTCGAACAAAGCCGGCTCTCAGCAACGCCCCAACGGAACGCGTCGGAACGGGCGGCACGGAAGCAATGAGCAATTTCTAAGAAGCGAAAAGGCGGCGAGCGCTCGCACGTTTCGGGCACAAATCGGAGGACCCGCCAATGAAGGCCGTCATGGCAGACTTCAGCTTGGGACGAGAAGTTTGGGACCGTTTCAGATCGACTGTTTTCAAGAAAGGGGTCAGATCCCACGCCCTGTTCGCTACGCTCACCGAAACCGGCGAACCCGCGATGATTTCATCGCGGTGGGTTAAGATCCGCGCCATCATGTCAGGTATCTCCGATATCGAGGAAGGAATTCTCCTCTCCGAAGATCCCTCTCCCTTCGGAGCTTTTGTCTCTTCCCCCTTTGTCCCCGGAAACGAACTCCTCGGCATCATTACCGATACGGGTGATGACGTGCATGGGATCGAGCCTGGGGAGCGCGTGGTGATTAATCCACTGCTCTCCTGCGAGGCTCGAGAAATCGAACCCCTCTGCCCGTCCTGCGCCAACGGCGACCCTTCGTCCTGCCGGAATTTCACCCGCGGCGTCTTAAGCCCCGGCATCATGATTGGAGGCTGCAAAGATACGGGCGGGGGTTGGGGCGACTACGTGATTGCGCACAAGAGTCAGGTGCGGGTCTTGCCCCAGAGCATGGCAAGCGACCACGCCATTCTTGTGCCTCAGTTCGCCAGGGCCCTGAGAGGCGTTCTGAAACATGCCCCAAGCCTGGGTGAACGAGTTATTGTGATGGGAGGCGGAGCGCTGGGACAACTGACCACTCTGGCCCTCAGAAGGCTCGGTCACGAGGCTCAGGTCCTCCTGGTGGTCGAGCACCCTTTCGAGGCCGACGTGGCAAGGAAACTCGGACAGAAGCAGATCGTCATCGCTCACGGCCCCGGCGATGTTTATGAGCAGGTGGCTGAACTGGTTGAAGGCTCGGTGATCTATCCTCGATTCGGTCATATTCACCTTGAAGGAGGAGCGGACCTGGTCTTTGAGACCACAGGGAAAAAATCTTCCATTGAACACGCAATCAGATTCGCCGGCGAAGGAAGGAAATTGGTGCTCATGGGCCTGGCGCATCCCTACGGTCTGGATATGACGCCTGTATGGTTCAAGAACGTTCAAGTATTTGGGACCGTTTTCTCCGGTTTGGAGACTCACAATGGTGAGATTACCAACACGTTCGATGTCGCCATGGAGATGGTCGCGCAGAACGGTCTCCCGTACGAAGACCTGATCACCCATCGCTTCAACCTTGAGGATTATCGTCTCGCTCTGGAAGCCGTGGCCGACCCCTCAAAGAGTCAGGCCATCAAGGCCGTGTTCCAACACGTTGTTTGAACGCGGACGCCCGCGAACGAGTGGGGAATGCGACCTCTCGCATCGCATGAAAGAATGTTATGGCCCTGACACGTATACACCTGATCATGAGAGACGTGGGGCTTGGGTCCCGTCGGCGCGCCGAAGAGCTGATCCGAGAGGGTCGCGTCACGCTTAACGGGCGAATCGTGCGGGATCCGGGTGAGAAGGCGGACCCCTATAAAGACCACATCAAGGTCAACGGCAAGCTGCTTCAGCCGCCTGACCCCCTGAAGCGCTATTACGTCTTCAATAAGCCAAGGAACGTAGTTTCCACCTTCGACGATCCTCAGGGCCGGCCGTGCATCGGAGATCTGTTACGACAGTTGAAGCAGAGGCTCTTTGCGGTGGGGCGCCTGGATTTCGACGCGGAAGGCATTATGATACTCACAAATGACGGCGATCTGGCCCAAGCCGTGAGCCACCCATCGCACGCGGTTCCCCGCACGTACCTGGTGAAAGTAAAAGGGGAGCCTGATTCCGAGGCTCTTTCACGCATTCGCAAAGGCATGGCCATCGGAGAAGGCGACCGCGTGGGAGAAATAAACTGCGCCGTCCTCTCGAAACAGAAGACCACCACCTGGCTTAAGGTCGTGCTCTTCGAAGGTAAGAAGAACGAAATCAAACGCATCTTCACACGCATCAATCACCCTGTGCGAAAACTGAGGCGTATCCGGTTCGGACCGCTCACGCTCGGGAAACTCCCTGTCGGAGAGTGGAGACCCCTCACCAATGCGGAAATCGCCAAGATTAAATCCCTCGCTCACCCAAACGACCGTCGCTCATGAAGTTTGCGTCTCGTACGGGTGACTTTCGAACCCGCCACCATCAGAACGCGTCGTTGCAAGTCCCGCTGAGCGCGGGATCGTTCCATTGCGCTGAATGATAGGCGTCTCGCCAGGCATGTTCACTAGGCCAACGGTCACCTCCACAGGCGCTAAGAAAGATTGACAAGATGCCTTCTCATCCTCTAGGCTGACGACGTGTGAGGCAACCCGGCGGGGAGGAAGATGCCATGAAGAAAGAGGGAAGAGTTGCGAGGGTTACTGAAGTGATTGCCGGTTCGCCGGATGGCTTTGACCACGCGATCAAGATCGCCTTTGACCGGGCCAACAAGACCCTGAGAAACATAACCGGAATGAGGGTCATTGAACAGCGGGTGAATTGCGAGGCGGGCAAAATAAAAGAATACCGCGTCCGGGCTGAAGTTATATTCGTGCTGGAATAATTTTTCCAGCGACAACCCCACATGTGATGCACCGACTTCGGGGTTGCCTCACTTTGTCTTCACACGGAGCGTTTCACTTCCAAACGGCGCTCATGTCCCACCGGGGCCGAGCGCAACGATCCTTGTCTGAAATCTTTACGCCCCATCTCTTTGAGCAACCTGTTTCGAACTCCACGGCGATCGAGCATCCAAAGGGGCGCCACCAACTCTTCCGCATGGGGATCGGACGTGAGCCGATGAATCACCGTCCGGGGAGGAAGCGCCCCGAGGACCGCAAGGGTAGCTTCCAGGGATTCACTTTCCGTCAAAGGCCGATAACTCCCGTCCTGATACATTTGTTCGAGCGCAGTGCTTCTCACCACGTATAGCGGGTGCAGCTTTACACCTTCAACACCCGCCTCCGACACTCGGATGGCTGTCTCAACCATATCTGCAACGGATTCTCCGGGCAGCCCGAGAATGAGATGGGCCACCACAAGGATTTTCCTTTGCCGCGTCCTCGTCACGGCATCGAAAAAGGCCTCGGGGCCGTGGCCTCTATTGATGAGCTTCAGCGTCCGCGGATGGACCGACTGCAGGCCGTATTCCATCCAGACCAGGCGTTCGTCCGCTAAATCCTCCAGCACATTGAGCGCCTCATCAGGCACGCAGTCCGGCCTTGTTCCCACCGCAAGTCCCACCATCTCAGGTCTCTCAAGGGCTTCCGCATACAATTTCGCCAGATGGGACGGCTCTGCGTACGTATTTGTGAACGATTGAAAGTAAGCGATGAACTTGCGGCAGTGGTACCGGGCGGACAAGAACTCAATCGCTCGATCCACTTGCTCTCGAATCAGGATACCGCGTTCGTGGGCGCCCGCGCCGGAACCGCGCGCATTACAATACACGCACCCTCCAAAGCCAAGAGTCCCGTCCCGGTTGGGGCAGCCCAAACCCGCGTCCAGAATAATCTTACGCACCGGCTCTCCGAACCTCTCCTTGAGCCATGACGAAAGCGATCTGTAGCGCGGGTCCATATCCTGACTCTTCATCGCAACCACGTATGTAATAATGTAACACGCAGGCTGATTCTTCAGCAAATACGCGCGCGCTTCGTTGTCCGAGGGATAATCCCCCTGCCTCCCATTCAAAAAGGAGGGTTCCTGAAGTCCCCCTTTTTTAAAGGGGGATACAGGGGGATTTTCAGTGCGACGGAAACCATGTCAAAGCGAAGCGGCTTTTCTTGCGCACGCGTAATTGAATGGTTTCGCAACCGTTGGAAATACCTTGAGATGGCCCGCGGAACAGGTTAGAAGAGAGCTGAATTCCGCGATCCCGCCGATGATTACGGAGCAAAAGGTGAAGGCCGAGACGGTTTTTGTCTGCACACAATGCGGACGAACGCTTGTGAAATGGATGGGGCGTTGCCCGGGCTGCGGTGAATGGAACACCGTTGTGGAGCGGGACATGCCGTCTGTTCGAAGCAAAGCGGCTCTCTCACTCGCGCAAACCGAACCCGGAGGCGTTCTTCCCATAACAGAGATCCGCGGCATGCCTGAAGCCCGACTCAAGACCGGTATGGAGGAGTTCGACCGGGCGCTGGGCGGCGGCATCGTGGCAAGGAGCCTCATACTCCTGGGCGGCGATCCAGGAATCGGGAAAAGCACGCTCCTCATGCAGGCTCTTGGCGCCTTAGCCCGCTTAAACGAGCGAGTGCTCTACATTTCGGGGGAAGAATCCCCTGAACAACTCAAATTGCGGGCAGACCGGCTGGGGATTCTCGCGGACAACTTTCTTGTGCTGGCTGAAAACCGCTTTGAAACGGTCTTGAGCCATATCGACGAATCCCAATGCTCCGTAGTGGTGGTCGATTCGGTGCAGTCGATCTTCAGCCCTTCGCTGGACTCCGCCGCGGGGAGCGTATCCCAGATTCGACATGTTACAGCGGGGATTCTGGATGTGGTGAAACGCGGGGCCGCCGCGTGCTTTCTCGTGGGCCACGTGACCAAAGACGGGGTCTTGGCCGGTCCCAAAGTGCTCGAACATATGGTGGACACGGTTCTTTCCTTCGAAGGGGAGCGCAGCCATCCGTACCGTATCTTGAGGGCAAGCAAGAACCGGTTCGGGTCTTCCAGCGAAATCGGCGTATTCGAGATGGGAGATCGGGGTCTCCAAGAAGTGGCTAATCCCTCGGAGCTTTTCTTGTCCGAACGGCCGGAGGGAGTGTCCGGCTCCGCAGTAACGGCTCTGGTGGAAGGAACGCGCCCCATCCTGGCGGAAATACAAGCCCTGGTGACCGGGCCGGCGCCGGGCCAGGGCAGGCGCACGTGCCTGGGAGTGGATTCTCAGCGGTTGGCGCTCATGATTGCGGTCCTCGAAAAGAAGCTTGGTCTTGCGCTAGCCGATCAGGATATCTTTCTCAACGCGGTGGGGGGTGTCCGCGCTTCCGAACCCGCCGCGGACCTGGCTGTCGCGGGAGCGCTCCTTTCTTCGTTTATGGACCGAGTCGCGGGTTCCCGAACGGTGCTTTTCGGCGAAGTGGGGCTCGCGGGAGAAGCGCGTCGAGTCTCCAACGCGGAAGGCCGCATCGCTGAAGCCGCGCGGCTGGGATTCACCCGCATCATAGCGCCGAAGGCCAATGTGGAGGCCGCGGCTCCCGGGCGCGGCCTCAAGCTCGTTGCGATCACTCACATCAAAGAGCTGGCCTCGCTCCTCTTTCAGGAGGAAAGCTAGTTCGCAAGCGGAGCGGAGGCAGGACCCGTGACTAAACGAACTCAAGGTGAGAAGAAGCTTGAAGAGAGCGCCAAGCCTGGAACCCGACTGCGTGTGGGGCCCAATATCAGGGAGCTTAGGAAGCGAAAGGGGCTCTCGCTCCCTAAGCTCGCGAAGCTCACAGGGATTGCCGCGTCCAACCTGAGTTCTCTTGAGCTGAACAAATCCTCGCCCACCCTGAATACCCTCGTGCGCATCGCGGCCGCGTTCAACATGAAGCTGGGGGCATTCCTGGATGAGGTGGTGTACGAGAAGGCCGTGGTGCGCCGCCGAGGCCAAGGGC
>VGSG01000086.1 GCA_016875095.1 Deltaproteobacteria bacterium | reverse complement strand
GACGACAGGTTCTCCCGGGGTTTTTGTGGCAGGCGCCGCGCAGGGGCCGAAATCTATTGATGAGACCGTATCTCACGCGATCAGGGCCGCGGCGAACGTGGCGTGGTATCTAAACAGCTCCGGCCCGGGAGATAAGCCGTGAAAGCGCCGGAACTCGAATCCGTCTTCCTGAACCGCGGCCCGATACCCGAAGAGAGGGACTTCCGCCGCGTGCTTGTGCTCGGGGGCGATCTCGCGGGCGCGACGCTACGCGACCGACTCATTTCAGAGGGATTCGAGGTTGTGGAGCTGGGCGACGAGATTTGCGCGCCGGCGTCCACAGGAGATGGGGTGGCCCCCGGCCGGGTCCTGGAACGAATTGACGGCTTTGTAGGCGGGTTTAACGCCACGTTGAGTTCCGGGAACGGTGTGGAAACGGCACGCTTCGGTTTTGTGATTGCCGCACAGCCGGCCCGGCGGTCGGCCAAGTTTCTTGATTACGGGCTTGGCCAATCCGAGAGGGTGATCTCTCTGTCGCAGCTCGAAAACGCCCTCAATGTTAACGGCCTGTTGCCTGAGCCGAGAGGAGAATGGTTTCACGCGGCGTTTCTGTGTGGATTGGAAGGAGACGCGGATCCCGCCACATTCAAAAGGGTTTTCGACGCAATTGAGCAGCTCAGATCCGTCCTGCGAGTTCAGCCGTATATCCTGACTCGGCATGTGAAAGTGGCCGCAGCAGGCATGGAGCGCCGATACCGCGAGATTCGAGAAGCAGGCGCGCTCTTTTTCAAGTTCGATGACAGCAGGCCCGTCTTCGAGCAGGGCTCGGGAGGGCTTGTGATCGCTTTCGCGGATCCGATCCTCGGGGTCGAGCTGGAACTGGCCCCGGATCTGGTTGTTGTGGATGAGCGCTTGGCGCCGCCTGATTCGCTCAAACCATTGCTCGACATGATCCCGTCATCCGCCGTGACTACGCCGTTTCTCCAACCTGAATCTTCAAGGTTCAGCGGTGTGAGGACACCCAAAGCAGGCATTCTTGCCGCCGGAGCATCCCGGGGGAACTTCAGCCTCGGTTCGGATGCGGCTGATGTTGAAGCCGTGGTGGTAGCCCTCAAGACCTCGACGAATCAAGAGATTCCGGCCGGGCTCTTCGGCCCGCCCATCGTGGACCCCGCCAAGTGTACGATCTGCCTCACGTGTGTGCGCCTGTGTCCCCACGGCGCAATGAGCTTCCGCAAGCGTGCTGAAGCCGATCCCGTGAGTTGTATGCGGTGCGGAATCTGCGCTTCTGAATGTCCGATGGAAGCGATCCGTCTGGAGCCTGCGGAAGGCCAGGAGGAGGTTGTCGGCAAGATAGGCGTGGCGCTTTCTTGTACGCCAAACACGGAGCGTATTGTGGCCCTGCTCTGTTCCCGGTCGGCAGCTCATGCAATGGCCACTGCTGGTCCCAGATTGTCGACAAATGTTATCCCAATTGTCGTGCCGTGCGCCGGCGCGGTTGACATTTCCGTCGTGTTGAAGGCTTTTGAGCTCGGAGCTGACGGAGTTCTTGTCGCCGGCTGCCACACGGGCAATTGCGCTTCCATCTGGGGCACGGCGCTGGCGGCAGGCCGTATCTCTCATGCCGCGGCCATGCTGGAAGAGGCCGCCATCGATCCGCGTCGTGTAATGTTCGTCAGCCTCGCAAGCAACACTCCAGGGGCTTTTGTCCGGGCTGTGCAAGAGTTATCCGACAGGACCGCGAAACCAGAGCACATGCGACTGTAACCTCACCGGGTCGTGAGTTGCCGTGGCAGCAAACCTCCTGCCGAAAAAACCTTCACACAAATCCAATCTCGTGAGACACTAGCGTTCAGTTCCAGAAATACGCCCAGCTATTTCTGGGACTGTGCGCTAGCTCGGTTGACGTTCGTCACCCGGGGGCAATATTCTGTGCGGCATCATGGGGCGCGGGAACCTAAAGAGCGTCTTGCATGCTTAGAAGTGGGGTAAGTGAGCCAAGAATATCTCACGCTCGGGGCGGCCTGAACTGGGAGAGGACACGTTACCAGAAAAGGAGTTTGGACGATGGCACAAGAAAAGAAGGCATCTTATCCTATGCTACCCGTCGCGCACTGGTGGAAGCTGAGAGAGAAGTTTAAACAAAGTATTCCAGGGGTGGTTACGGACAGTTACCTGGCCGCGGCTCTGGACACACAGCCAAAATCAGCAAGGGTAAATGTTTTGCCGTACTTGAAGGCAATTGGACTAATCGACGACGAAGGGAAGACCCAGGAATTGGCGAAGGCTTGGAGAGATGATGAGCAGTACTCCGATGTCTGCAAGACTATACGGAAAACCCTTTATCCTGAAGATTTGATTTCGGCAGTTTCTGATCCGTCCTCAGAGGGACAGGCTGTGAAAAGATGGTTCGCAAATAATACTGGCGCCGGTACCAGTGCAGTAAGCCGGATGACAGCGTTTTACGTCGTATTGTCCGACGCAGACATCTCAAAGAAACCCGATAAAAAACCGTCTAAACCTCAAACCCAGCCTAAACGAAAAGGGGAGGCCAATAAGGCAACCGAAAAGCATCAAGCGAGGAAGTCAGATGAGAAGTCTTTTGAAAAGGCAATCTCTGGGCAGTCTGGTGTGCCTGGTATAAACATCAATTTGGAGATACATATCTCCTCGGACGCAACGCCGGACCAAATAGATAAGATTTTCGAGAGCATGGCAAAACATATTTACGGGAAGTAGTGACGAATGAAGTTAGCAGCACTCCGAGCTCTGTCGATAGCAAAAATGATTCAGCACGATGCGCCCGTTTGCTACGTTCCGCCCTCCGAGGGCACGAAGCCTTTGAGCCAAAATGTCCTGCCACATGCGTTATGTGCCAAAACCAGGGGTTACATTGAACGAGTGGTCTTCCAGATAAACGGTTCTTACGAAAAGGGGTGGTTTGACGCGTGCGCGGTCATGATGCGGCGGCTCATCGAGACGCTAATAATCGAATCGTTCGAAGCCCATGGACTGGCCAACAAAATCAAGGACCCTGTAACCGGGGATTTCTGTCATCTGTCCGTCCTGATAAGCAAGGCTCTCCAGGAGACCTCATGGAATTTGGGACGTAACGCCAAGAGGGCACTGTTGGATCTCAAGACGGTCGGGGACCAATCGGCCCACAGTCGCAGATACACCGCGCACAGGGAAGACATAGATAAGCTAATTCCCGATTTCCGAATCGTCTGCCAAGAATTAATTTATTTGGCAGGTCTCAAGTGACTCTCACCAAAGCTGAGGCCGTTCCGCAGTGGGAAACGGGTCTACGGATTAGTTGCTCTGCGAAGGGGTGAGGGACCGTGTTCTCGCACTCGTTCGGTCATGGTTTTAACTGCTTCAACGAATTTTTGCGCCATGGATGCGCTCATGTTGAACATTTCCAAGCGGCCGGGATCAATACCGGCCTCTTCCAGGAGCTTTTTTGTGTACTCCACAACCTGTCGGGCGCGCAGGTTTCCCTGCAGAAAATGACATTCACCTTCCATGCATCCCGCGACAAAGACAGCATCAGCGCCGTGGCGGAAGGCTTCCAGCAGCAGGATCGGCTCGATCTTCCCGGTGCATAACAATTTGACGATTCGCACATTGGGAGGATACTGCATCCTTGTGGAACCGGCCAGATCCGCCGCGTTGTATGCGCAATACGTGCAGGCGAAAGCTACAATTTTTGTATCGTTAAGGTCCATAGGAACGGTTCCCTATTACAGCGCCCCAACTTTGGCAAGAAGCTGTTCATCCGTATTGTGTTGGAGCCGGATCGCCTTGCGAGGGCAGACGCTGGCGCAAATGCCGCACCCCTGGCATGACGCTGCTTCAATGCGAACACGATTCGTTGCCGGATCGATCGCGGGAACATTGTACGGACATGCCCTCAGACATGTGAGGCACGACGCGCACAGTTCCGGGTCCACCACAGAGACTTCACCCGACACTTGCAGGGACTCTTTGCTCAGTACCGTCGCGGCTCGAGCCGCCGCGCCCCTTGCCTGGGCAACACTCTCGGATATGTCCTTCGGGCCGTGGGCAAGGCCGCACAGATAAATCCCTTCACTGGCGAAATCCAGGGGACGCAGCTTCAAATGGGCTTCCATGAAAAAGCCCACATCGTTCCGAGGGACCTTTAGTAATGCTCCCAGAGACTCAGTTTGCGCATGAGGCCGCACTGCCGCGCCCAGTACAACCCGATCCGCAGAAAGCTCAACCTCGCCTCCAAGGATCTGATCGAATACGGTTACTTTTAGTCGAGCGCCGTCCGTCTCAACCACGGGCCTGTTCTCCCTGGAGTATCGTAGGAAGATCACCCCTTTCTCTCTCGCTTTGCGATAATAGAGTTCCTTGAACCCATACGTTCTGATATCTCGATACAAGATGTAAACGTTCGTGGATGGATACTTCTCCTTGAGCGCAAGGGCATTCTTGATGGCCGAAGAACAACAGACGCGACTGCAATAGAGGTTGTCAGGCTCTCTGGAGCCCACGCACTGGATCATCACCACATTGTGGACTCCGTCAAGTTTGGACGGCTCGTCATGGAGGAAGCGATCCAGTTCGGTCTGTGTCCACACCTTATCGGATTGCCCGCGCAGGTATTCATGTGGCTCGTATTCCTGCCCGCCAGAGGCCACGATAACCGCCCCGGCCTCGATTTCGGATTCCTGACCGTTGGAGCGATTTCGGACTCTTGACGAAAAACGGCCCACATGGCCCGAAAAGTCCACAAGCTCCGAAGCAGTAAGCGCCGTGACCCTGGGATGTGACTTGACCTGCTGCGCCAGCTCGCTCACAAAAGCCTGCACGTCCGCGCCGGAAAGACTGCGCCGGTGTTTCAGCGCCACTCCTCCCAGTTGATCTTCCCGTTCCACCAGCACGGCCTCGAATCCCTGATTTGCCAGAGAGAGAGCCGCGGTCATGCCCGCTATCCCCCCGCCGACAACGAGCCCCCTTGCGACCACCGGAAACGCGTGATCCCGAATCGGTTCCAGACGGGCAGCACGAGCCGCGGCCATCCGCACAAGGTCTTTTGCCTTGAGCGTGGCGGCTTCGGGTTCGGCCTGATGCACCCATGAGCACTGGTCACGAATATTAGCCATTTCAAAGAGATACTGATTGATGCCGGCTTCGCGGCAGACTTCTCGAAAGAGAGGCTCGTGTGTGCGCGGGCTGCACGACGCGACCACAAGCCGATTGATGTCCTTTTCGCAGATCGTTTCCGCTATGGCCGACGTGGAATCAGACGAACACGTGAAGAGGTTGTGTTCCACATGGACTACATCAGGCAAAGTCCCGGCGTATTCCGCGACCTCGGGAACGTTTACGATACGGGCTATGTTTGTGCCGCAATGGCACACGAAAATCCCGATCCTGGGCGCTTCACCCCGCACGTCACGCTCCGACGGATGGGTCTTCTCCTTGACAAGGGTTTTGCGGACTTCGCCGAGCAATTCCGCGGAAAGCGAGGCTGCCGAAGCCGCTCCCATCACCGACTCGGGTATGTCCATAGGCGCCTCAAACGCGCCCGCGACGAAAATCCCCGGTCGGTTTGTTTGATTGGGCGCAAATTCCGGGGCTTGAGCGAAACCGAAGCGGTTGAGATCTATGCTTAGGCGCTCTCCAAGCCTGCGTGTGGACGCGGACGGCCCCAGCCCTACGGAGAGGACCACCATGTCGAATGCTTCAGTGTTGATAGATCCTTGCTCGTCACGATAGGTGACAAGGAGATTCTTCGTTTGCTGCTGCTCCTTCACCGTAGAGACGATGCTCTTGATGTATCGAACGCCGAGGGTGGTTGCGGCGTTCTCGTAGTACGCCTCGAACCCTTTTCCGAACGCTCGGATATCGTTATAGAAAATCGTGGGCTGAACGCGCGAATCATGTTCACGGCCTATGACAGCCTCTTTCGTGGCGTACATGCAACATACACTGGAACAGTAGTCCCGATCGCATGTAAGGTCACGAGAGCCCACACACTGTATCCATGCAATCTTCTCAGGATGTTTGTTGTCCGAAGGTCTCAATACTGCGCCTTCAGTGGGCCCGGAAGCAGAGAGGAGCCGCTCGAATTCAATGGATGTGACCACATTGGCCATCCGACCGTACCCGTATTCGTCTTTTATTCGAGCGTCGAACGTGTCATAACCGGGCGCCAGTATGACCGCGCCGACGTCAACGATAACTTCCTCAGGTAGTTCGTCATGGCGGACCGCTTTTGGAGGGCAAACTCGCACGCATTCCAGGCACTCTGAGCAGATTCCGCAGCTCAGGCAACGTCCCGTCTCAGCCATGACCGCGGCTTCGTCAAAGCCGATATGTGTTTCTGCGAAATCTCTCTTTCGCAGTTCCGGCGCAATCGCCGCTTTGCGGCGTCTGGCCAAGGCGGGGATTCCGGCAAGGTCCCGTTCCGCTATCGGTCGGGAGACCTCCCGCCCCGCTTGAAGATCCTCGCCTCCGAGAAAGCGTCGTATGGATTCCGCGGCTTCTTTGCCGGCAGCGAGCGCTTCAATCACGGTGCGGGGACCTGTGCCCGCGTCACCACCCGCGAACACGCCCTCGAATGAAGTGGCAAACGTGACCGGGTCAACCTTAATGGTGTTGTGGGAAGTCATTTCCAATCCGGACAGTTTGTCCAACACATTCGGGTCGATCATTTGACCGACCGCGGCAATGACCAGATCGCCATCCACGAAGAACTCGGAGCCCTCCACAGGCACAGGTCGGCGCCGTCCCGTGCGATCAGGCGAACCCAGTTCCATCCTGAGGCACTGCAAGCCCTTAACCTTGTTCGTCTCGTCGGGCGCAACCTCGACAGGCGCGGTCAGGAACTCGATCTTGACGCCTTCTTCCAAGGCCGCTGCGACCTCTTCATCGTACGCAGGCATCTCCTCCCGAGAGCGCCTGTACAGTATGGTCACGCTCTCCGCGCCCAACCTCACAAGGGTTCGCGCCGCATCAACCGCCACATTGCCGCCACCGATAACCAGCGCCCTCTTGACCGGATGAGCCTTCCCATCCTGCGCTACGGTTTTGAGGAATTCGATCCCTTGCAAGACTCCTTGAGCCTCTTCGCCTCGAATACCCAATCGTGCGCCAACGGCGCATCCCACAGCCAGAAAGACGGCTTCGTACCCTTGATCTCGTAGATCTTTCAGGGAAAAGTCCTTGCCCAACGAAGACGAGCATCGAGTATCCACCCCGCATCGTAGGATGTAATCGATATCACGCTTCAGCACAGCCCGTGGTAAGCGATACTCAGGAATGCCGTAACGGAGCACGCCGCCAAGCTCGGCCTCTTTCTCAAAAATGGTGACGGCGTACCCTTGTAGAGCGAGATAATATGCGCAGCTCAGTCCTCCAGGACCTCCGCCCACCACTGCTACTTTGCGATTTTTCGGCTCGGGCCTTTCTGGCGGATCCTCGTCGATGGGCTGCTCGGAGAGAAACCACTTCACGTCATTGATCGCGACGGGCTCGTCCACTTGCCCGCGCAGGCACTTTTCTTCGCAAAAACGCACGCAAACTCGCCCGCACACGGACGGGAGCGCACAGTCCTTGCGTATAAGGTTGAGCGCTTCCTTGTGCTTTCCCTGGCGCGCCAGCGCGAGATATCCCTGCACGTGTACATGGCTGGGACATGCGGCTTTGCACGGGCTGACACCAGCCTTGTGGATCGCGGCTTTGTTCGGTATGGCTTGAGGATAGAGCTTGTAGATGGCCTTCCGGGGCCTGAGCTTCTCGTCAAACTCGTTGGGCGCCTCTACCGGACAGACCTCGAAGCAATCTCCGCACGCATTACATTTCTCTATGTCCACGTAACGGGGGTGTTTCAATATCCGCGCTTGGAAACGACCTGCTTCTCCTTCGACCGCGAGCACTTCGGAATTGGTCAAGATTTCGATGTTCGGGTGCTTGTCCACGTCCACCAGCCGCGGAGATATGGTGCACATGGAACAATCGTTTGTGGGGAAGGTTTTGTCGAGCTGAGCCATTCGGCCCCCAATGGCGCTCTTTTCTTCGACCAGGCACACTTTGTAGCCCGCGTTGCCCAGGTCGATAGCGGCCTGCATTCCTCCTATGCCGGCGCCGACCACCAGGACAGCGCCTATGTTCTCTTTGTGCTCGGCGTGTTCCTTCATCGAAGAGCATTCCCTGCGATCAAGCACGATGTATGATGGCTCTCATTAGCGCGGGTTTCTTGGCTCCGTCAAATCCCCCTGTGTCCCCCTTTAGAAAAGGGGGAGTCTAAGGAAATCCTCGGCAACTTCTTCAAAAGCTCCTATCATTCTCCCCTGACTCTAGGCGGCCAGGCCCTTGCTCTTCAGCATGGGTAAAGGATCCACAAGATGTTTTCGCCACCAGGTTCGTGTCTCGGGTAGCTGCATAGCAATCGCTACAAGCTCCGAAATGTACATGACCGGCATTTCGAAGGAGGTATTGGTTTCCCGCTCGATCTCGCGTTCGCGCATGTCCAGATTGGCCTGGCACATTGGGCAACAGGTCACCAGGACTTCGCCGCCGGCCTCTCGTGCAGCTTCAAACAGCTTGCCCGAAAGCCTCCGGACCACATCCGGCCGAGTCATGGCCAAACTTCCACCGCAGCAGTCGGTCTTGTAGCTCCAGTTGACCGGCTCAGCGCCTAACAGAGAAAGGAGCCGATCCATCTCCATCGGATCTTCAGGTCGAGGATGCCTTATGGCGCGAGGAGGACGAACCGTGAGACATCCGTAGTACGGAACAGCCTTCAAACCGGCCAGCGGAAGCTTGATACGCTGACCGATGATGTCCAGGATCTCCTTTTGCAGGAGCAAATCATTGACATGAACTACTTCCACCGCGGAAATGGCACGCGCGTCCGGGTGGTCTTCCGGGCGGCTGTTCAGATGGTCCTGGCAGAGTTTCAACCGATGGAAGCAGGCTGCGCACGGTGTGAGCAGAGGCAGCCTGCTCGCAGACGCGATCAGGAGGTTCCTTGCAGGCAGCTTCCGTGCAGCCTCTGGGTTCAGCACATGGGCGCTACTGGCGCCGCAACAGTTCCAATCTTCCAGCTCCAACAAATCTATGCCCAGCGCCTTGAAGACCGCAACCACACTGTCGTGAAAATCATGAGCAGTTCCATGCAGCGTGCAGCCTGGAAAGTAATTGACGTTCATGTCAGATCTCTATTACGGGTATCGATAAATAATCCTCAGGCGAGAAACGATCGAAGCGCGAGTTGTTCGAGCTTGCGCATGCGTCACGTGAAAGCCTCATCAAAGGGCGGACTTTGTCTCGCTCCTAGCAGGAGGCGGGCTCAACATATCGCGCACTTCCTTCCTACCCTTAATTCTCTCGGGAAGGAATCTCATGCGCCCTCTGAGTAACATTTCTTGTCCTAGTTTCATGTCTTCGAAAAAGGTCATGGTCTTGAGCTTATAGCGGGTAACCAATTCCAGCTCGTGGACTCGGCCGTGCGTGCGGATCGCGTTCAGAAAAGCCTCGTGGAAAGTTCGGACGTGGGGCAGGCTCACCGAGCCTTCTCGAATGGACATGCGACGCAGCGTGTCCATCACATGCGCGAGGTCGATATCGTTGGGGCATCGAGTAGAGCAGGTTATGCACGACGCGCAAACCCAGATGGTCTCCGATTGGAGAACTCTCGCTCGTTGACCCAACTGCATGAGGCGGATGAGCACAGTAGGAGCAATGTCCATCGCATAGGCCACCGGACAGCCATTCGCGCACTTCTGACAATGGAAACAGGCTGAAACCGGGACTTCGGAAAGGCGCTCGACCTCCGCAAGGAACGAGCCGTCGTCCGGCCGCAAAGGCATGGTCATACGCAAACGACCCTTATGACGTGGATTGCAGTCATGCTCTCATAGCTACCATAGTCTGCCCTACAGAGGCTGTCAAGTAAGGGACGGAGGCCGCGAGCGCGGCATACAGGCTCCACGCGGCTCATTGACGGAACGATGAGCGTGGGCTATTCTGATTCCTAGTTTTCATGAGCACAAGAAGGTACCAGCGATACCTTGTGCTTGACAGCCTGACAGGAACAGCGGTTCATGAATCGAAAAAAGCTGAATGAGCTGGACCCTTCATTCAAAGAACAGGTTGCACGACAACCCGGCGGCGAGGGCTTGCGGGTCTGCTTCGGGTGCAAGGCTTGCACCGCGGTCTGCCCGATAGAGCCGGTGGACAAGCGCTACGATCCCCGGAAGATCATCAGAATGGCGCTGCTTGGCATGAAAAGGGAAGTTCTGGAAGCTGATTTCATTTGGCTGTGCTCGTCCTGCTACGGCTGCCAAGAGGTTTGTCCGCAAAATGTGTGCTTCACTGAGGTGATGTTCGCCATTAAGAACCTCGCGGTGGCTGAAGGCTGTGTTCCGCCGGGCCTTGCTGCGCAAAAGACCCTCCTGAAGCAGCACGGGCGTCTATACGAAGTCACGGACTTTGAAAACGAGAAACGCGAAAAACTAGGCTTGCCGAAGATTGTAGAGCACCCGGAAGACTATGATGCGCTACTCTAAGCCGCGGCCGGCGCTGCTCCGAGAATCCTGCGAAAGGCTGTAATGAAGGCTCTTCTATACCTTGGCTGCACTGTTCCGGTCCGGAACCTAAACTACGAGCTTTCCGTGAGGCTTACGGCGCGGGCGCTGGGCATAGAGTTCCTCGATGAAGAAGCGTTCGGCTGCTGTGGTTTCCCTGCCAAATCCCTCGATTCGCGGGACAGCTTGCTCTTGGCTGCGCGCAATCTTGCCCTTGCTGAGAAGCGAGGTCTGGAAGTCTGCGCGTTGTGCAACTCCTGCGCCGCAGCCTTAGCGGAAGCCGCGCACCTACTGGACCACAACCCTGAGCTGAAAAAGGACGTGAACAAGAAACTCGAGATCATCGGCCTCCGATACGAAGGGCCGGTCCGGGTTCGTCATTACATGAGGCTCCTTTGGGAAGAAGTCGGCCTGGAGCGCATCAAGATCGCTGTTTCACGGCCGTTGGAAGGCGTGAAGCTGGCGCCTCATTACGGCTGTCACTATCTCAAGCCGTCCGAGCTGACCGCAGGATTCGATTCGCCGGATCTTCCCAGGACCATGGCCGAACTCATCGCGGTGACCGGCGCAGTCTCTGTCGATTATTCAACGCTCAAAGACTGTTGTGGCGGGGCTGTGCTGGGGTTTTCAGAGCCGGTCGCGAATGCGCTGGCTGCAAAGAAATTGGAAGAGCTTTCACGGATCGAAGCGCATGCCCTTGTTCTGGTCTGTCCGTTCTGTAATGTTATGTATGAGGGGCAACAAAAAAAGATCGCAAAAGCTATGGGGGTCGATATCAAAGTTCCGGTTGTTTACTACCCGCAGATTCTCGGGCTCGCACTGGGCCTGTCCCCGGATGAATTAGGCTTCAAGCTCAATCGCATCAAACCCGCCGAACTTTTGAAGATGGTCGAGGCATAAACCCGGCTTTACGGGTTGGGTCTTTCATACGCGACCTTCCCGTACTTATCCGCGAAGTACACGATGTGATTCACCACAGATCGGCTGCGTCGGTATTCTTCCGGGGTCTTCATGATGACGTCAAACGCGACGGGGTATTCGGCCAGAAAACGGCTCAGGACGGGAAAGCGTTCCTTAGCGGGCAGGTCGGTTTCGGCGACGATGAGCAAATCAAGATCGCTTTCTTCAGTCGTTTCACCCGTCGCGTAACTACCAAAGAGGATGATCTTTTCCGGACGAAACCGAACCTTGATTCGATCGATGATTTCCTGGAGCGTGCTGGAATCTATCACTAGCTTAGCTCCATTATGCCCGATGCTTCACCAGACCCAGGCTCTACTAAGAGCGCCCCTGGGATCCCGGAAACTGCGAAATTTGTTTGGTACGCCCGGCAGGATTCGAACCTGCGACCTACGGATTAGAAGTCCGTTGCTCTATCCAACTGAGCTACGGGCGCAGCCGGTGTGACATTGCGGGCCGACGACTGATAGCCGCGCTATAAGCCGCCTGCCTAGTGCTCATTGGTACACGCGGGCAGCGGATCTGTCAACCAATGTGTGCCCGGAAGCCGGTCCGACAGTCCCGCGCAAGCGCGGGATTGCGCGGAACTGTCCCTTCAAACATGTTGGAACATGTGACAGCGCTCATGACACTGATTGCTTAGCGGGCGAAGAGAATTCCTTCGCGCCGCGGTCCATAGATGCTGATCGGTCCGGGCGCAGATTGACTCTCCTCGGAGAGCCTGATATAGTGCATATTTGAGGTCTGCAATGATCATAAGAGGTTAGAGGGATCTCCTGCAACGCGGCGCAGCATTATGACCTCAAAGACGTCATGATCGGCATGGGGGCCACGCTTTGAGGTACCGAACGGATTCCGTGCTCACGGAAAGGCGCGATTTATGAAATCACGTGTGCTCCTCGGCGTCACCGGCGGTATTGCGGCGTACAAGACACCGTGGCTCGTACGCTTGCTGGTAGAGTCGGGCATGGACGTTCACGTGGTCATGACCCGGGCCGCGACGCAATTTGTCACGCCGCTCACTTTGGCGACGGTCAGTGGAAATCGTGTTGAGCACGATATGTGGGAAAAGCCGTTCGAGCCCCAAATCGAGCACATAACGCTCGCGGATCAGGCGGATGTCGCGGTGATTGCGCCCGCGACTGCGAACATCATCGGAAAAATAGCATCAGGCATAGCCGACGATCTGTTGACCACGATGTTCATGGCTGTGACATGCCCAGCGCTTATATGCCCTTCAATGAACGTGAACATGTTCCGCAATCCTGTGGTCCAAAGGAACCTAAACAGATTGAGAGAACTCGGATACCACGTGCTCGATCCCGCTTCAGGATACCTGGCGTGCGGATGGGTCGGCGAAGGAAGATTACCTGAGCCGGAATGCATTGTTGAGGAGATCCGCGGACTCTTGGCGCCCCGTGACCTGGAAGGCGAAAACGTGCTGGTCACTGCGGGTCCGACAGAAGAGCCCTTGGATCCGGTGCGGTTTCTGACCAACAGGTCTTCGGGAAAAATGGGTGTGGCGGTCGCGACGCGAGCCTTGGCACGAGGCGCGCATGTTACGCTGGTAGCCGGACCCATAAACATACCTGTTCCGCAGGGCTTGAAGCATGTTCCGGTGAGGACCGCGCAAGAGATGCATGATCGAGTCATGGAAGTCAGTAGCAGGATGAGCGTTATCATAAAGGCCGCGGCCGTTGCTGATTTCCGCCCTGCCGTGGAGAGCGCGGACAAGATCAAGAAGGAATTCGCGGAACCGCACATACCGCTGGCGCCAAACCCTGATATACTAAAGGCTCTGGGTGCAAGAAAGCGGCCGGATCAAATTCTTGTGGGGTTTGCCGCGGAAACCGGCGATGCGGTGGAAAACGGGCGCAAGAAGCTTGTTTCCAAGAACCTGGATTTGCTGGTAGTCAATGACGTGACGCGGCCCGGGGCTGGATTCGATTATGATACCAACATCGCGCGCTTTCTCCATCGATCGGGTCTTGAAGAAGAATTTGAGATCATGCCAAAAAGGAAGGTCGCGGACCTGATCTTGGATCGAGTGCGCGATCTGCGAAAAAACCTGAAGACAGGCGGCGAAAGATAGGGTCCAAGCGCGTGCGAGTCAAGCGGCTTTGCCGCGTTTAGAGTATTTGCCAAAAGCTTCGGCCTATTGAACGCCGTCACCCCGGCGAGAGCCGGGATCCAGTCCCGCGGGGAACGCGGGATTGACGAGACTGGATTCCTGCTTCCGCAGGAATGACGCAATCACGTTGCCTCGAATCGGACGAGATTTTGGTAACGGGTGCAGTCTGGTAAGGACAGGAGGCGTCTTTCGCCGCGTAAATGGACAAGATATCGGCAAAATGGTTACAGGAGGCCAAGGATTATCTGGAGTTCCAGGTGCGCCAGGGCCTCACGGAAGTGATAATTCCACCCTTTGTGGAACCGAGCGGTCCCTTGGGGCCGTTGGATGTTGTTCGTAATGATCTTGGTGAATGCGCCCGGTGCCCGTTGCACCGCACGCGAAAGAAGATCGTGTTCGGAGAAGGCGCTCCCGCCGCGAGACTGATGTTCGTCGGCGAAGGGCCCGGGGCAGACGAGGATCTTCAGGGCAAACCGTTCGTGGGCAGGGCCGGTCAGCTCCTCACCCGGATGATCGAAGCAATGGGCCTCACGCGGGAAGATGTGTACATAACCAACATCGTCAAGTGCCGGCCGCCCGGAAACAGAGATCCCGAAGCACTGGAAATCGAAACCTGTTTTCCATTTCTGGAGCGCCAGATAAAGGCCATATCCCCCGAGGTCATCGTGGCCTTGGGAAGGATTTCCGCGGGAACGCTTCTGGGCGCAAAGGCTCCCTTGTCGCGGCTGCGGGGAAGGTTTCACGACCGCGGCGGCATTCCGATCATGCCGACCTATCATCCGTCATTTCTGCTCCGTCAGGAGCGGGAACGACGATGGAAAGGCGAAGCATGGGCTGATCTCAAGCTGGTCATGGGCCTCTTGGGCCTTTCCGGCGCCAACTCCGGAGACACACCATGAATCAAAAGAGGATTCTCATATATATCTTTCTCATTGTCGCGGGACTTGGGTGGTCGCTACTCGACGGTCCCGCACTCTTGTACGGCGAGCAAGATACTGCGAGCAAGCCTCTGGTCTATCTGCTGGACGTGGATGGTTCCATAAATCCGGCCCTTGCCGATTACATCATGAAGGGAATCGAAAAGGCTGAAACCGACAAGGCCGCTGCCCTAGTTATCCGCATGGATACTCCGGGCGGGGTCCTCACCACCACCAAGACCATAATCAAGAGCATGATCAACTCCACCGTTCCGGTTGTGGTGTACGTGGGCCCCACCGGCTCATCAGCCGCATCCGCAGGTGCGATGATAACAGTCTGTGCCGATGTCGCGGCCATGGCCCCCGGGACGAACATAGGAGCAGCTCATCCCGTGGGTGGAGGCGGCGAGGAAATAAGCAAGACGATGTCCGAGAAGGTCATCAATGACATTACGGCGTATATACGGGGCATAGTCACCGAAAAAGGCCGCAACGCGGAGTGGGCGGAAAAGACGATCCGGGAGAGTGTCTCAGCGACGGCAAGAGAAGCGCTGGACCTGAAGGCGATAGATCTGATAGCAGATTCCGTGCCGGAGCTGCTCGAAAAGATTGACGGCCGCGTGATCAAAAAGAAAATCGGGGACGTTACCCTTAAGACCAAGAATGCTCAGGTTGAGAGGATCAAGCCTGGCTTCCGGTTTCGGATCTTGGACGCGGTTGCCAATCCAAACGTCGCATACATACTCATGATGCTGGGGACCCTTGGCCTCATCATGGAGATGTATCATCCCGGCATGATCTTTCCCGGAGTGGTCGGCGCGATCTGTTTGCTGCTGGCCCTCTTCGCGCTCCAGGTGCTGCCTGTGAACTACGTGGGCTTTATGCTCATTGTTCTCTCCATTGTCTTGTTTATTCTGGAATTAAAAGTTACCTCATTCGGTTTGTTAGCCATTGGGGCCATTATCAGTCTCACGCTGGGGTCAATCATGCTCTTTGAAGGCGGTGAGACTGCGATGCGAGTCTCGTGGTCAGTGATTGTTCCCACAGTTGCGATAATTTCGAGCTTTTTCATCTTCGCTCTGGGTCTGGTTGTTAGGGCCTGGAGGAAGAAGCCGCGAACCGGCGAACAGGGCCTGATGGGAGAAGTGGGCGTGGCTATCACTGACATTCACGATACGGGCAAGATTGCAGTCCACGGAGAATATTGGAATGCTCGGTCCGCGAGCCTTGTTCCCAAAGGGGAACGGGTGCGGGTTATTAGGGTTGACAAACTCTCCGTATTCGTGATCAGGGAATAGCAATTAGGCTCTGTGTTGGAACCGATACGAAAACGCATCCGCATAATTCCTCACATCCGGAGTGAGGCCGAACCATTGATGTGAACGAGGGCTTGGTCCATAATAGAGACCGAGCAAAGCTCATGAACCGCGTGCCAAGCGGCCTGCCCGGGACGCATATCTAAGGAGGGGCGTATGTTAACCACTGTGGCTGTTGTCGTTTTTCTCGTCGTCATTTTCCTGTTCATGGCCATCAAGGTGCTCAACGAGTATGAGCGCGGGGTCATATTCCGTCTGGGCCGGGTGATAGACCATAAGGGTCCCGGTCTGATACTTCTCATCCCCGTCATCGATCGCATGGTGCGGGTGAGCCTGCGAACCGTGGCCATGGACGTGCCCCCGCAAGACGTAATCACGCGAGACAACGTTTCCGTGAAGGTCAATGCGGTCATCTACTTCCGGGTTATGGACCCTACAAAGGCCGTGATCGAAGTGGAGAACTACCTCTACGCCACGTCCCAGCTCGCTCAAACTACCCTCAGAAGCGTGTGCGGCCAGTCGGAACTGGATGAGCTCCTGGCGGAACGCGAGAAAATAAACGTGGAATTGCAGGAAATTCTCGATCGCCATACCGATCCTTGGGGTGTCAAGGTGAGCGCGGTCGAGGTGAAGCACATCGACTTGCCCTCTGAAATGCAACGAGCCATTGCTCGCCAGGCTGAAGCGGAACGAGAGCGCCGCGCCAAGATCATCGCGGCGGAAGGCGAGTATCAGGCTGCTTCACGGCTGAAAGAAGCTGCCGTGATTATTGCTGAGGAGCCCACAGCGCTCCAGTTGCGGTTCCTCCAGACCCTCGTTGAGGTGGCTGCCGAGAAGAACTCCACCACCATATTCCCGGTTCCTATCGATCTCTTGGAACCCTTCGTGAAACATCGCCTGAAGGCGAAACAAGAGTGAACAAAGGGCCTCTGAGAGTGATCGTGTGCGGGTCGGTTTAGGATTCCGGAACGGCCGCCTCTCGTGGGAGGGAAGATAGCATGCCCGGCATTCTGATTCGCTGGCTGGTGACTACGCTTGCTATCCTGATGATCCCCCATCTTATCTCCGGCGTGCGCGTGGAGGGGATTGGCAGCGCGCTCGCGGCCGCGGCCATACTGGGCATACTCAACGCCCTGATTCGACCCATACTGATCGTCCTGACACTGCCCCTCACCATCGTAACGCTCGGTCTGTTCATACTGGTCATCAACGCCCTGTTGTTCCAGTTTGCAGGATGGGTGGTTTCGGGCCTGCATATTGATTCGTTTTGGTCAGCGCTTTTTGGATCGCTCATCGTAAGCGTCGTGTCGTGGATCATGAACTCCGCTTTGCCGAGCAGCGATATGGAACGAACCATCATCATCCACCGATCGGGAGATCCCCGCATCATTGACATGCGCCGCGACAAAGATGACCGGTGGAAATGAGAGCCGCTGTCAAGGCTTCCGGGTGAGTTCCGCGTAAACGAGCGGATACTAAGTTCACGCGCATTCCCGAATTAGCTCTGCAGAGGTCTTGTGATAGAGGGGAAGCGCCCGCTCCGCTGTGATTCAGGAGGTGAGGATATGTTCAGTATCTTCGTCGCGTGGTTGATTCTGTTTGTGGCAATCATTGTGGTCGCGTACATCCTTCCGGGAGTTACGGTGCGGAGTTTGAGCGCGGCCGCAATCACCGCCGCGGTCTTGGGGATTCTTAACGCCCTGATCAAGCCGATTCTGGTGATTCTCACCCTGCCCATCACCATACTCACCTTCGGACTTTTCCTCCTGGTCATCAATGCGCTTCTCTTTATGCTCGCAAGCGCCATCGTGCCGGGCTTTCATGTGAAGTCGTTTTGGTGGGCGCTACTGGGATCGGTCATTGTCAGCGTTGTTTCGTACGTCTTACAGTCGATCGTACGATAGGAAGAGCCTACCCAGTTCTAGGCAAGCGGAAATCATTTTCAATGCTCTTGTTCTGAGTTATCTGGGTGTTCCCGTGCCTGACCTCTTTGTTGCCAGGCTATTCTGAAAGGAAACAAGGACAGACAATCCGGATGGCCTGCAAATGCCTCGTGAACGTCTATCGACTGGATGCCCAATCGCTTTGCTATGGTGAGAACCTTCTTCCGCCACTGGTCGTCGAAATTTCGAGCGGCGTACCGGCTGTACTCGGGAAGGTACACCAAGTATAGCTCACCCCCCCATGACGACACCTCGTCACGTGCCCGTTCCATGACTTTTGCGAACAGATCGTAGTCGCAGTGATGGGAATCTGAGACCACGCCTAAAGCCAACCTTACGCTGGTGAGTTTGGCCCAGAAACCGAACGGGATGCGTCGAATTCCCCACTGATCAGTTGTGCGCTCCAGATATTGGTTAATGTATCGTTCAAGCGTCCTATCGATTTCGCCCTGGCGATCTATCAGGCGCTGGGAGTAGTCACGCTTCAAATACTCCATCAGTGTGAGACATTGTGCCTCTTCGACGAGGTCCGACTGATCATTCCCCTCATAGTAGTGCCACAGGACGATCTTCGGCCGGATTCGGCCAGCATATTCTCTCACGGTCCCCAGTTGAGCCAAAGGGCCAGTGCCGTGGAAAGCCAGGTTCAGCAGTTTCTTCTCCGTAATTCGCCGGAGGTTAGCAGCCACGGTATGAGACGGATCCACACACTGGCCATGCGCCAGGGAATCTCCCGTGAGGACAATGTCGATGGGACCTGAACCCCAGATTCCCGCGGGATTGTTGAAACCGTGTTCGTCGCTTCTGTACGTTGCGTACGC
>VGSG01000085.1 GCA_016875095.1 Deltaproteobacteria bacterium | reverse complement strand
TTTGGCCGAGTTGACGCGCGGGAACGCTCGGGTATAGTCTCCTTGCATTCAAGATGCTGTGTTGCGCGCATCAAATACGCTTCAAGTCGGGTACCCACGTGGTGACCGAAATCGCCTTCCCTTTTGGAAAAAACTGGCGGGAGTTCCTGCGGCATTTTGACGAGGAGCGTCGCCGCGTCGCCGCGGAGTCACTCATCGAATTCTTGCCGCTTCAAGATATGCGAGGAAAGACGTTCCTGGACGTGGGCTGCGGCAGCGGTCTCTTTTCGTATGCTGCGCACACCTTGGGCGCGGAGCGAATCGTCAGTTTCGATGCGGACCCTGACAGTGTCGCGTGCTGCAAGGTGCTCCGTGCGCGATCTGGGAACCCCGAGTCGTGGGAGGTGACTCAGGGCTCTATTCTTGACCGCGAGTTCACCTCAAGGCTGGGTCTGTTCGATCTGGTCTACGCGTGGGGTGTCCTGCACCACACGGGAAGGATGTGGGACTCAATCCGGATTTCCGCGGATCTTGTCTCTCCTGAAGGGTATTACTACATCGCCCTGTACAATAAGATCTTGAGTCGAGACGGACGGGCCGCCTGGATTCACGATTTCTGGATTAAGGTGAAACGATTGTACAATGAGCATCCCGGTTTGGGCTCATACGTCTTGGAGCCCGCGGCCATGGCTGCTTATCTCGGGCTCGTGCTGCTCAGAGGCGAAAATCCCGTCACCCATGTCCGCAATTACAAGTCGCAGCGCGGCATGAGCTGGCGAACCGACGCAACGGACTGGCTGGGTGGATATCCCTATGAGTTTGCGACCGTGGAGGAGGTATTCTCCTTCGTGAGGGAGGCTCGGTCCGACTTCAACCTGGTAAACCTCAAAGTGACCAGCGGCAGGGGACTCAATTGGTATCTGTTTCACCGCGCGAATCCGAACTCCCCATAGTGCGAGCCCTTCTACTTTGGCTTCCAATGACCGTACCATTTCAAGCGATCATAGGTCTTGTAACCGAGCCGCAAATATATCGGGGCGCCATAGGGGCTGGCCTGCAAGCTGACCGTTGAAGCCCCATGCTGAAAGCCCGCATTCGTGGCAAGCTGGGTGCAGATTGTCCCCAAACCGGTCCGCTGGGCCTCAGGGAGCGTCCCGACCCAATAAATCCCGGCGCTATTCCCGCTGAAGATGGTCAAGGCCGTGGAAAGAGGTCTGTTCTCTCGATAAAGAACGTGCCCCGTCACGTTGGCCGATGATAACAGCCTGGAAGGTTTCCCGTAGATCGCTCTTGTTGTTTCCAGCGTGAGGCCGAAAACCTGGTACGCCTCGGAGTTGATTGAGATGGCGTCTTGGACGTGGCGTTCTTCTTTCAATTTCTCCACACGGATATCCTCGGGCGTGTGAGTGGGCGGGAACGGTTCGTCAATGAGCATGCACGGCATATCGGCCAGAGGCTTCAAACCGTTTGATTGGCAAAGCGAATCCAAATCCTGATCCTGATCCGCGCGCACGAACAGAATAAACCCTCTACCGCGTGCGCCAAAAAAATCTCTCGCTCGGTCAAGGACCTGGTGAGCCGATACTGATGGATCGACGCGGATCAAGCAATTGTGGTAAGGAAAAGGAAATCTACTCGCTCCAGCCAAGAGCAGAAGTCCGTCCTGCTCAATGCACTCGGAGTCGTCCTGCCAACGGGCATGTTCACGAATCGATTCAACAAGATTGTCGTCTGCCAAGGCTTGGAGATTACTGTTCACCCCGATCCTCTTGCAATTGAAGAAAGATGAATCGTTGGTCCTCGGACACGCCGGTCGATGCTCATCGTAGAGCGCAGCAAGTCCGTTTTCTATAAACCGCTTGCGCCACTTACCGACTGTCGGCATTGACACCCCCATCCGCCGCGCAATGGAGATACTCGCCTCGCCATCGGCCGGAGCAAGAACAATCCCTGCTCGTCTCACCATTCCGTGGGAGCCGTTCGGGACCCTGTCGGTTCAAGTAAGGTTGTACGCTCCAAATCCGACAAGACGATCTCCTGTTTCTTGGGCCGTGCCATATCCTTGCATGCCTCCAGCACCCTGATGGAGGCGCTACCGCACAAGCACCCCCACAGTTTCAAGATATTTGTGGGACAGCACACTAGGAGCGCTTCTCAATCAGTTCCTCCCCGCTGACGGTCCAATAGGGCTGCTCGAAGACCCTCTTACAGGTCTGTTAGCAGATAACGCCATCTTCTCGCAATCAAACTTCGTAATATACCCAGGCATTAACCAGGATGGACCCTATATTCTCAAGATCCTCCTGGCTACGTTGTTTATGAATGCACGGGGTTTTCCTAATCATTTCTTGATCCAGGTGAGTCGGGCTCAGAAAGGCCGTCGGAGCCACGGAGAGCATGATCATGCTCCAGTTTGTGTGCGAATCGCTGATGGTAAGCCTCGTAGGCGCGTCGATAGGAATCGTCCTGAGAGCGGTCTTCGTCCATGCCCTCATGGCCCAATTGAATATCATATTCAACTACTTCGTCTTCTTCGCAAGCCTCATCGGATCGGTCGGCGGCGGCGTGGTTCGCGGGGTGATTCCGGCTGAGAAGGCCGGCAGACTTGACCCGGTGGATGCCATGCGCTTCGAGTAATATTCCTCGGCGTTCGCCGCGGGGCATACGAGGCCCGGGAAACATGATTGGGGATGCGCAAAGGGCACAGGCGTCAGGATAAGCTTTCATCAAAGACATTCCGGTTCGCAATGGTGACGGAATAGGTAGGTCCGACAGGATGATTGGCGACGGGCCCTGATCGTGCGCAGGGCCGCCTCAATACCGGTGAATGATGACCAAGGACGTGATTTTCCGAATAGGGTCACGCAACCCGGAGGCCATGTTCCGGTAGCGGCCGGCCTCCGTGCCGGTCGTTGAGCGGATATGAACACGAAACCGCATTTCTACCGTCCAGTAAGTATCCATGCGTTGATTCACGGAAATGATTCCCCGTTTTTCGCTTGACCTTGATACGACGGGCCCCCATAATCAATTGTTGGTGCAATACCAATAAGGGACGCTCACGGGGCCTGGAATCGTTAGGGCAAACTCCGGGCCCTGTGAGAATAACCGATACCGAGGTGGCGAGGTATGACTGCCTACGACGTACTTGAGATGGTCAACGGCATCCTCTACACGACGGGTCTCTTCAACCTGAGTTGGAAGCTTTGCGTGATGTGGCTCATCGCCGGGGTTTTTCTCTACCTGGCTATTGTGAAAAACTTCGAACCACTCCTTCTGCTTCCGATCGGATTCGGCATTTTCATCGTCAACTTCCCCCTTGTTCCCCTGATGGGCTACACCGAGGCGGGGCACGGGGAACTCCTGCGGCTATTCTACCGTTACGGGCTGGAATGGGAGGTCATACCCTGCGTCATCTTTCTCGGCCTGGGCGCGATGACGGACTTCGGTCCGCTCATTGCCAACCCGAAGACGCTTTTGATCGGCGCTGGGGCACAACTCGGGGTGTTCGTGACATTTACGGGAACGGTGCTCGCGGGATTCACCCTCAAGGAGGCCGCGTCCGTGGGGATTATCGGAGGAGCGGACGGTCCCACCACGATCTACTTGACTCAGCACCTCGCACCTCAACTCTTGGGCGCCAACGCGCTGGCCGCGTATTCGTACATGGCCATGGTACCGCTGATTCAGCCCCCGATCATGCGCTTGCTCACCACGCCGGAAGAGCGCAAGATACGCATGAAGATGCTCCGACCCGTGAGCAAGACCGAGCGGATCATCTACCCGCTGCTCGCGTCCGCGGTTATCGCTCTTCTGGTGCCGTCGGTGATCCCCTTGATGGGAATGTTCATGTTGGGCAACCTGATGAAGGAGAGCGGCGTTGTGGAAAGGCTGACCGAAACGGCCCAGGGCGACCTGATGAACATTGTGACTATCTTCCTGGGGATATCGGTGGGCGCGACCATGCAGGCGGAAAATTTCCTCAGCGCGAAGCCGCTGCTCATATTCGGTCTTGGCTTGGTTGATTTCATGGTCTGTACCGCGGGCGGTATCTGGGCGACAAAGATCATGAATGTCTTCCTCAAGGAGAAAATCAATCCGCTCATCGGATCCGCGGGGGTGTCCGCGGTGCCCATGTCCGCGCGCGTGTCCCAGATGATGGGGCAGAAGTACGACAAGCAGAACCACCTGCTGATGCATGCCATGGGCCCCAATCTTGCCGGCGTGATCGGATCCGCAGCGGCCGCGGGGATGTTCATCGCGATGTTCGATTGATCGGAGTCACAACAATGACAAGGCTATGGATACTATTGGCGGTCATGTTGATATTCTCCCCCGCGCGCGCCGGCGCGGACACTACCTCCCCCGCAGGTACGGCCGATTTCTTCGGTGCTCCGGTCATGCCGGGGGGGAAGGAAGTGAGCCGTACCGACGCGAGGTTGGAGAAATCTTTCGATGCGCCCCCTGAGAAGGTTCTGGAGTTTTTCAAGGAAGCCCTGAAAGACGAGAAAGAAGTTAAATTCCGTTACAGGGCGAGCCAAACATATGTTGAAGATCATGCGGCGCGTCAGTGGCATTCGATCACCATCGAGAAGAACGACAAAGGCGGCGCCGACGTCGTCTGGATGAAGGACAACTGGACGTGGATTCTGGGAACGCTCATTCTTCGATTCTTCGGGGTGTTCGTCGTGCTGCTCGTCCTGTACCTGGCCATGGCGATTTCCGGCGCCATCATATCGCGGGCGCTGAAACGAGCTGAAGCCGAACCTTGAGCTCGGAGGATCGTCTCCGAGAAGCGCTATGAGATGCGACGCTCACGTGTCGACCTCAGAAGGTCTTTCATCAATTTTCCCACCGCTGAGAAGAGCGCCTTGATGCGTCGGTCCTTCGTCGTATCGGGTTCGGAATCTTTCCCCCCGGGAGCGCGCCGCCGACCGGTTTGAGGAAATTGATCGTGAGCATCTGCGCCACGAAAAAGGCGCACAACACCCTTAACCCGACGGCCGCGCCCGCGCCGAAGATGATCCCCTTCTTGCGCTGATGCGGTGGGAGCGACCTCACCGCCATCGCAATGACCACGGCATTGTCGCCCGCTAGGATCAGGTCGATAATAACGATGCTGATGAGGCGAGTAAGGAAATCCCAATCAAACGTGATGCCGCCGAAAATTCCGAGATCCATGTTCTCCAGCCACAATTGTGCGGGGGCCTTCCTCGCCGATCGATATCAAGCCCCCTGATTATCCCGCCCGTTTCATACGGCGGCTTATGGCAATCCCCCCTGTCTCGCACGCGGCGCCAGGGGGAAGGGACCCTACAATGCTGCTTCAACAGTCCCGGTCGTGCCGGCCAGGGATCATACCTTACTATCTGAAGTATGACGCAATGAATCATTTCAATGCGCGGCGAGCATCCCGTTATTCGAGCGAGTCGGCTCCCGCGCGTTCTACGCGATCCAGATCGATTCCACGAAGGACCCTGATGGGTCCACGGTGATGCTTGGCTGATTGTTATCAAGGTCCCAAGAGACAAAGTAAGCGAAGCCCTCGGTCAAAACGGTCGGTCCTCCGGAAATCCTGGAACTCAGCCATTCGCGGGTCTCCCGGACTGTCGAGCGGATCAACCTGTCCAAACCCAGGGCCGTGTTGAGCCCTTTGAGCGCGGGTGAAACTTGGAGCTGTTCCACCGCTTCCTCCCAGTGAATGCCCTGGACTTTGCGACGAAGCACATATCCGTTTCCTCGATCCCGTATCACGAGAAGGGGCGGATTTGCCCGGACCAGGCTGTTCTTCACCCGGGCGCCCTTCGCGTCTTGCGCAACCTCCAGAAGCAATTCCCTGTTCCGCTCGATCTCCGGCAAACGGCTGACCTGGACGCGTTCGAAGATGTGTTCCTCTCCTTCAATGGTGATCTCTTTGAGTCGTGTCGGGTCGAAACCCAGGTCTATGAGGTCGCCGATGGTCAAGGTGTCGCTGGATAGGATCCCCTTCTGTTCCATCCATTGCACCAGGCTGGGCCTGCGGTAGTTCGGGAGAGCTTCGATCATGCGCGCGGGATGCTTCTTCATCGCTTCGGGCAGCTTGAGCCAGAGTTCTCGGTCCCCGCTGACAAAGGAGGGGTTGGAAGCCAGATCACGGGGAGCGTACGACTGGATTGGTAGGGCTCTCACTTCCGGGTGGAGCGCGATCTGTTCCAGCGATTCGCCGCCCGTATACCCCAGGAGGTCTCCGATGCGGCGCCTGAACCCGAGGAGCCTGGTCACATACCGCGTGAACATATAGCGCATCACTGTGTGCGTCTCGGCCTCCTGAAGCTCATCCCCGAAGTACGTGATCAGCGCGATATAAAGTTCCCGGAACTCTTCGATAGTCCGCCCGACCATGAGTTCGTTCTCACGCATGTCAATGGCGGCGCGTTTTCTCTCAAGGTGGCGCACCAGTCTTCGGAGCGGCTCCTCAAGGTCTTTGCCGCTCAAGGAAGGCGGCACGTACACCATGTATACGCTCTCCGTATTGAGAGAGCACACATCTGTTATGTCCCGGAGCGGAACCCAGTCTTGCTTACTGTAGATGTCGTTTGTGGGATCATCCTGCGGAATGATGTTGTCGAGTATACCCAATGCGGACTTGTGGCTCACGAACTCTGCGAAAGCCTCAAGAATCCGATTCCCCAGGCCCCGATTCCTGAACGGCGGGGCTACCTCCACGTACACAAGGTAGTAGCAGGGAATGGGCTTCTTCAGGTAGAGCATGTGGAGACGCCCAAGGTTCTCGCCGGATTCGGCGTTGAGTTCAAAGACTTGGAACCCCCTGGTCGCGCCCTCGGGCTTGAGCCTGTCAATCTTGCTCCCGGAGACCGTCGCGGCAACGAGCTCTCCCAAATTCGAGAAGAGGTCTCCAATAACAGGTGACCGCTCGGATCCTCGCCGCGCGCCCTCTTCGATCAAACCGATAAGGGCCAGCCTCTCGTTTAGGCTGAGCTTTGTTTGGTCGCGGACCGTGAAACAGCCCGCCATCTCAATGGCTGAAGGGTTATTCATCTCATTGGTCCTCGGTTGACGCATCGTGTTTCTCTTGACTCGGTTTTCCGCAAAAAAAAGAGCGGAGTGTGTGCTCCGCTCTTCTTTCGGTATGTTCGGATCGCCACACTCAGGACGAGGCCGGATTCCTCCTAAAGTAAAAATAGTAATAAAAACCCTGTGCGCTGATGGCGATCATGCGTTCCTTATCCTCTATCTGGTCCTTATTTATATAGGCCCTGGACAAGTTTGTCAACACTCTTTCGCCTTTGCCGGAACCCTGCGCTCGCTGATCGGCGGAGATCCGACGCGCCTTTCCTCATTGAAAGGGTTGGCCCAAGGCAATCCGTTCCTCGGCACGAAAATTCCATGACACTAGGCGGCATGGTGAGGCACGAGACGGCATGCCTAAAAATGCGCCGCTACCCGAAAGCCTCGCGCGCCGCAAGACTCCGGAGGAGATGTTCGCCGAGAGATCATTGATCCCACCACGTGCGAGTTCGCTGCCCAGGGTGGTCTTCGGTGAAGGCGCGTCCGCGGGGCGGTCGAGGAAACGCGGCATGGGCAGGCCATTCGGGACACGAGACTCTTGAAAAGATCGTTGACTTTTGCGGGGCCTTTGGCTATACTTGCGCTGTACACCGACTATAAAATGAGTGTTGCTTTTCTGTAGCTTTTGTAGCCCTTTGCCTCCAGTCTCTCGAATCATTCTAAGGAGAGGCTTTAGGGTATGGTAAGAACGTGATAAGGCTCATCACATCGAGCGCCGCGAAGTGTCGGGGCGCCGGGAACAACCGGACTTCCCGACCGCACGTGGGGCCGCTCCTGGTCTGCCGATCGATGGTCTGCTGCGCGGCCGCTCTCCTCGTTCTCGCCGGTCCCGCGGTCGCGGGCCCCAAACCCGAACTCAAGCCCCCCTCCTATGGGTACTTTGATTTCCCCACCTGTGTGCGATACGCGCTCGTCCACTCGGACACCTTTCTCCAAAGTCGCCTGGACATTCAGCTCGTGTCAGCGGATCTGAAGGGTTTTCACTCGGACCTTCTTCCCACCATCAAGCTGCTCACCGCATACTACGTGGATCGGGCTACGGCGGGTGATGACGGCAGCCCAATGTACGTTCGGATGTACGTGGAGGATTGGAACCCATATCTAGCCCTGCTCAAGATTAAGGGGGGCAAGATTATGGTGGACATTGCGAAGACCGCGCATCTGGAAAAGGTTGTTCAGGGCATAGCCACGATCGCGAAGCTCTTCTACGATGTTGATGTGACCAACAAGCAGATCCGGGCCCAAAGACAGTCGATCGCTCTGCTGGAGAAAAAGAGCGAGTATGCGCGGAGTCGCTCGGAACAGGGTGGCGGCGACGATATTGCCGTGCGCATGCACCAGAACGATTTGCGAAAGGGTCAGCTTGAACTGCGGAGCCTCCAGCAGCGGCTGGACGAGGATTTGGCGAGCCTGAAGGTGATTATGGGCTACCACCCGGATTATCACCTTCCGCTGGATACCCGAGACGCCGCGAATCAGATACTCGGAGGATTTGACGGGACTCGGATCACTTTCGCGGACATTCAAGCCGGCAATCTCTCTTTAAGAATTCTCGCCAAGCAGGAGCAGCTTCAATCGAACGTGGTGACCGGCGCGTACGTGGCGCTGCTCCCGCAGCCTATCTTGCTCTTGGAGGCCATCTCCAATCAGGTAGACCGGACTTCGGGCTTGAATATCTCCGTGGGATTCAACTATACGTTATGGGATGGCTTTGAGCGCGTTCGGAACATAAGAAAACAGCAGATGAAATCCCAGAAGGCGGAAATCGATCGCCGCCAACGCTCACGAGAGTTCTACAACAAGTACCATAGCCTCATGTCTACGATTGACTTGAGCGGCGGAAAAGAGACTGTGGCACGGGAGAATGCCAAGCTTTCGGAACTGAGCGAGGAGAGGGCGAGCATCAGGTTCAAATCGGGCGAGATTCAGTACGAAGAGTATGTGCAGGCCCGGATGGATCGGGTCAAAGCTTCCCTGGAATCGATAGGCGCTCTGAGTGAACGGGTCAACGCGCTCATCGATTTGGCCACCATTTCAGGAGGTTTGAATAGATACAATGCGGCGCTTCGACACTGAAAAACCATTCTTGAGGACAAAAGCCTGCGGCGCGATCCTCGCGGCGTTCATTGCGATCTGTTCTCTGATCCTGGTGGCGATAACGCATGAACCCAAGAGCGCCGTATCAAGCCCCAGTCCCGCGTCTGCCGCTATTGTGCCGCAAATCGCCGGCCCAAAGTCGGAAGCCGAGATCCTGCTGCGGGGCAAGAGTTTTTCCATTTACAAGCGCCACGTTCCCATGGGGTACGGTGGTGAGGTGGGCGCAATCACGGCGAACGAGGGCCAAGAAGTCAAAGAGGGGGACTTATTGGCCGAGTACGTCATGGATCGTCCGTCTATGATGCAGGTTCGCAACCTCCTCTATCCTGAAGCGGTGCTGAGCTTGCAACAGCGGCTCTTTTCGGAGGAGCAGAACTTGGAGAAGCTCGTCAACGCCAGGCTTCCTATTAAAGAGATCGAGTTGCAGCGGAACAAGAAAGAGCTTCAAGATCTCCGGGAATTGCAGGGGAAGCAGATGGCGGCCGCAGACGCGGTAAAGAACAAAGAGCAACAGGTTGAGGCGATTCAAAAAGAGATCTTCGAAATCAAGGAGAGCATTAAGGAGACCAAGTCCTCCATTGACAAGACAAGGAACGATTTAGCGCATCAAAAGGAAAGACAGAAGAAGACCCTGGACCTCCTGGAATGGGACACCCAGCGGTCATACGACGAGAAGTCTCCAATCCCCAAGGAGAAGGCTTTTCTCAAGGCCCCTATCGTCGGGCAAGTGATTTGGGTTTCTCCCGACTTCAGGGTGGGCGCTAAGCTTCCCACAGGTTTTCATGCCATGACCATCGCGCCCACAAGCTCGATGGTTGTCCGGTGCAAGGTCCATGAGCTTGACCTGGTGAAGATCGAGCCGGGGTTGCGAGGCACGGTCACATTTGACGCGCTTCCGGATAAGAAGTATCGAGCGAAGGTAACCAGAATCCCCTGGGTGAGCCGCAACCCGGCGCTGGAAGTCCCCGCGGACTATGAAATAGAATGCGCGCTCGAAGATCTTGACCACAGGCTCAAAGAAGGAATGACCTGCAACGTCAAGGTGACCGTGACCCAATAGAGGCCCTCTCCCCATCGAAGATCGTTCGGTCCTTCCTCTATCGGCTCCCGTTCTCGCTCTTGTGGCGCACTTCCGTCCATGCCAGCGCCACGAATTAAACGTCGGCCCGCACCTGTATTATGGTAATGTGCGCAGGAAAGTCACGCGACCTTCCGCCCGACTCCGCGAGGCGCGCGGCGGTCAATCTCTTCGTTATGGAATGCACATGGATTTTGTGGTCCTGATCATTGCGATATGGCTTATTCTCACTGCCGTGGCGTTCACCGTTCCCGTCACCGTTCAGGGTATGCGGGTCAAGAGGGCCAATTCGGTTCACGGACCTCTCATGAGGATTTCTTCCTCGGCTCCTTGCGAACTGCTCATCCCTGTCAAAGACGTGATGCCGTCACAGGAAGAGGCCCTGACCTCGCTTCTGACCCAGAGCCACTCGGATTACCGGGTCCTCTTCATTGTCGAGAGTGATGACGACCCTGCCAACGAGATGCTGGACCGACTCTGCTCGCGTCATCCTCGCGCGCGCAAGATAATAAGTGGGCCGGCCACAGTGAGTTGCCAGAAAAATCACAATCTCATCGCGGGAATCGAGAAGCTCTCCCCGGAAACCCAAGTAATTGTATTCTGCGATTCGAGCAACGTGGCCGACGAAGATTGGCTGCTCAGATTCACACAGCCATTGGAAACCGAGCCCAAGCAGGTCATCTCCACCTTTCGAGACTTCAATCCTTTGTCCCAAACCCTCGGCGGGGTATGTCAGGCCATTTACGCGGCGTTCATTCTGGTTCTGCCTCGAGTCAAACCATTGCCGTGGGGAGGCGCAACCGCGATTCATCGCAGGATCTTTGAGGAATTGAAGATTGTCCAGGCCTGGTCAACAACGGTAGTGGACGATCTGATTCTCGGGAATGCTCTGGAACAGTATGACATCCCTCTTTTCCTCGACACAGCGAATCGCCTGGGATCTCCTTTACCGGACCAGTCGGTGGCAGGGTTCTTGAGCTATCTCGACCGCCAGATTCTTTTCCCGAAATTCACGCATCCTTCTATCTGGTTGGCGGCATTGATCAACCATCTTAATCTCACCGCCGCAACGTTCGTGGCGCTTGTAGCCGGCCTGATACTCTTCCCTGCGGGCTTGATCGGACCGATTGCGGGATGGAGTTCATGGGGGCTGATTGCCGGGGAGGCGCTGGCCGCGCTGGTCTTGAAACGCATCAATCCTTACCGGATATCCCGGGTAAAATGGCTCCTCTCCTTCTTTCCCTGCGTTGCTTTCGCCGCGTTTATATTCGTGCAATCGGTCTTCCGGAACGACATCGTGTGGCACGGCAAACGCTATTTGGTGGGGAAAGGCGGAGTGGTCCTCTCAATTACCCCGGCCTGATATAAAGTTACATAGCCAATAAGGTACAACGAATCATGAAAGCGCTCGGCTTCGCCTCGGAGATCCTCGGCAAGAGCGCATCGTTGCGCAATAATTTGGAGTGGAGACTCATCTCCCCTCCAAATCTCCCCATACGTAGACCCGACCAGGACCGCCTCACACCGGAAGTTCCACCCGCTTGGCCGGGTCCTGCACACTGCAAGTAACGTTGATAACGTGGGACGGCTCGCCGTTTGTCATTCCCGCGAACGCGGGAATCCAGGAAGTTATAGCGTTCGCCAAAAAGAATGGCCCATTTATCGCCCGTCACCCCGGCTTCCGCCGGAATGACGGTAATACGCCGTCACGAATCGGGCAAAATCCTTCTCAATGGGTATGTTTGCCGGACATCGCCCTACCGTTCCATCGCCTTCAGCTCGGGCGCCGGCGCGGCTTCTTCCTGGGCTTCAATTTTCGGCACGCTCTGGATGAAGTCACCAAATTTCTGGATTTCATCCAATCGGCATTTCCAGAGCACCCTGCCCTTGTAAAACATCGAATCGGGACATCCGTCGCACATCGCCTGCCGACCGTCGTCGAGCACGTCGGGAGGTTGGAGCACCAGTATGGTCTGCGAGTAGACTTGCTTTGCCCAGCCCGCGGGCTCAGCAAGCCAATTCCTGAAGAACCTGCGCAGTCCTCCGTTGAAAGGGGCCAGAGGCAACAGAAATTGCAGGTTCTTCATCGCCCACGGACGAGTGTATGCCAGATAGGTCCCGAACAGCAGATGGTGGAAAACCTGGTTGAATTCCATGAATCGGCTGTCCATGTATCCGAGGATTTTGTCCGCGCGGCCGGCGCGCAATGCCAGTAACCATTTGATGGCGCTACCGTCCTGGTTGCTGTTCAGGAAAGCGCTCGGCTCATAGGTGGGACAAGCTTCTCTTATCTTTTCAACTACATCGGGGACCACCACGTCCTCGTATGCGGCATCATGGTCCACGTTGTACCGGAGTAATTCGGCTTCGCTGGGATCCAGCTTCCTTCCTGCCACGCAATAGTCGAACCTGGGGTCCACCTTGGCCAGTCGGAACAATATGAAGACCAGTGTCTGCACAAGGTCGATGTGCTCTTGGGCCCACCTGGTCAGCGCGGGTATATCTTTGAGTGTGTCACGATAAATGGTCGCGTTGAACGAGCATGAAACCCTCCCCCTGCCCGCTTCGTGGATCATCTCGGCAATGTTGGCGCGCAGTTCGCACAGTTCTTCTTCCGTCTTGCCGTTCCAGCCCGGACGGTGCTGGTGGGAATCCACGTGCACCGTAAACCCCACCAACCCAGCCTTGGATAAGTCCGTGATGATCTGGGGATTGAGCATGGTCCCGTTGGTTATGATGATCGGTTTCCAACCCTGGGAAGTGACGTATCCGACCAGGTCAACGATGTGGGGGTAGATCAGAGGCTCCCCCCCTGCTATGGATATGCCGTCGCTCTTCCGGACCTTCTTGAGCTGCTCCAGATCGCCGATCACATCCTCCAGCGGCTTGTGGCCGTCAGGGTCGTTGGCTCGATAACAGCCGTCGCAGTAGAGATTGCACTTGGTGGTCGGTTCGAGCCAAGTGATGGCGTTGTCTGCTAGGTTCCACGGCAGACGATAGTACTTTTCGGGGGTAAGATTTCCGGCGCCCATGTGCGACTCATGCTCCTTTCACCATTTCCCTATGAATTGATCTTTGTTCGCTATCTCATTCGTAGGAGGCCAAATTGCCTCAAACTGAGAGCAGCGAACCGAAATCTAAGATTGAGCCTTATCTTTGTAATAGTACCATGATAATCCATTGTGTGCAATTGCCATGTTCGATCAACTCACCTACACTCCATGATTGCTCAATAAATCCGCGTGGCAAGGCTTCGGCCGCTCGCAGGGCTTGTTGACAACGTCAGTGGTCGTGCTTAAATGCGTGAGCAGCGCGGCGGCCTCGGGGGCTTTCATAAATGGCATCATCTCAAGATCTTAAGAGCAAGTGGTCCTTTTCGCTGGTTTACATAGCGGTGGCGCTCTTGCTCTTTGCGCTCATGCAGCGATGGCTTTCGGCTCACGTGGAAAACGTGTCCTATTCTCAGTTCAAGGCTTATGTCACCGAGGGCAAGATCAAGTCCGTGGTCGTTTCAACTCGCTTTCTCAAGGGATTTGAGAAGGTTCAGGAAGGACAGAAGGAACCGCTGTTTCCGGACCGGTTGTACGTGACGCCTCGGCTGGAAGACCGCAACTTGGTCGCGTTCCTGGAAAAGAATAATGTGGAGATCGTGGGCGAGAATGAGAATACCTTTCTCGCTACCCTGCTCTCTTGGATACTGCCTGCGCTCATCTTTGTCGGGATCTGGCTGTGGGCGATGAAACGGATGGGCCAGGGCGCGGGCTTCATGACCCTGGGAAAGAGTAAGGCGAAAATTGTGGCCCAGACCGACGTGGGCGTCACCTTCGGCGACGTGGCAGGCCAGGACGAAGCAAAGCAGGAGCTACAGGAAATTCTGGAATTCCTCAGGTATCCGGACCGGTTCACCCGACTTGGCGCGCGCATTCCCAAGGGCGTCTTGCTGGTTGGGCCTCCGGGCACGGGCAAGACCCTCCTCGCGAAGGCCGTGGCAGGCGAAGCGGGTGTCCCGTTCTTTTCCATCAGCGGTTCGGATTTCATCGAAATGTTCGTGGGGTTGGGCGCGGCCAGGGTCAGGGACCTCTTTGAAGAAGCCAATAAGAAAGCGCCCTGTCTTGTCTTTATCGATGAGCTTGACGCGCTGGGAAAAGCCCGTGGCTATGGAGCGTTCGGCAGCCACGACGAACGCGAACAGACCTTGAATCAGCTCCTCTCCGAAATGGACGGATTCCAGTCCAACAAAGGGGTGGTGATCCTCGCGGCCACAAATAGACCCGAAATCCTCGATCCCGCACTGCTGCGACCGGGGAGATTCGACCGGGTGATCCTGGTGGACCGACCGGATCTCCAAGGGAGACTGGCCATCCTAGAAGTCCATTCCAGGAACGTGGTTCTTTCCAAAGACGTGGACCTGGAAACCCTCGCGCGGCGCACCCCGGGCTTCACCGGCGCGGAACTGGCCAATGTGATCAACGAAGCGGCCCTGCTCGCAGCCAGATCGGGGAAGAACGAGGTCGGCAATGAAGAACTGGAACAAGCCATGGATCGAATCGTGGCCGGCCTTGAGAAAAAGAATCGGGTCCTCAATGAAAAGGAAAAGAAAACCGTCGCGTATCATGAAACCGGTCACGCATTGGTAGCGGCATATAGACCCACGGCGGAAACGGTGCACAAGATCACCATCGTCCCTCGGGGTATCGGCGCTCTGGGCTTCACCCTCCAGCTCCCCACCGAGGATAGGTATCTCATGTTCCGAGAGGAATTGTTGGAAAAGGTCGATGTGCTCCTTGGCGGACAGGCCGCGGAAAAGCTCGTCTTCGGCGACATATCCACCGGAGCGCAAAACGATCTCCAGAAAGCCACCGAGATCGTGCGTAGCATGGTGACTCTGTACGGCATGGATGAAAGGCTTGGCCATGTGGCGTACCAGGCGCCCCGTCATCCCTACCTCCAAGCTCAGCCATATGCGCCTCAGCGCGAGATCAGCGAAGAAACAGCCCGCATAATTGACGAACAGGTGCGCGATATCATGGAAGAGCGAATGGAAGGCGTCCTGCTCACCTTGAAGATGCACGAGAATCTGCTCCAGCGCGTTGCGGAACGTCTTATAGAGAAGGAAACCATCGAAAGAGACGAATTCCTTGAGCTGATCGGCCGCAAACAACCTGAGCAGGCTGTGGTGTAGAGCCCTTTCACGACATTGAATCACCAGAATGAAACATGGGTCAGAGTATTGAAGGCATTATCCTTGCCGCGGGGCTCTCCACCAGAATGGGGAAGCCCAAGCTCCTCTTGGACATGCATGGCCGGCCGGCGCTGTGGTGGGTGGTTCGGGCCGCACTTGAATCCGAACTGGCCAGAATCATCGTTGTGTTGGGGCCTGACTCTGAAAGGATTACGGCTCGTTTGCCAGACCTCGAAGCCGCATCCCGTTTACACATAATTTCCAATCCGCAGCCTGAGCGTGGCATGTCCTCCTCGCTAGCCGCGGGCCTTGCGCATGTGGACCCAACCGCCGCCGGAGCGCTCATCCTGTTGGGAGACCAGCCCGGCATTACCGGCGCCGTTATCAACGATCTCATAGCTGCTTTCCAGGGAAACGCGGAGCGCATTGTGGCGCCCACCGTGCAAGGTCGAAGAACCACGCCGGCGCTCTTCCCGCGATCTCTCTTCCCGGATTTGATGCGGATCCGGGGAGACGTAGGCGGCCGCGAAGTGTTGAACAGGTACCCGGACAGGGTTGTCTTAGTTGAAACAGGACCTTATTATGACGATACGGACATGGACACACCCGCGGACCTCGAGAAGCTCCAAATGAAATTCCCTGGCAAGAAGGGCGAATAGAATTGTTTGAACTATCCTGGCTTCTTCGTGGTTACCAATCGCGTTTCCAAGAGGACTATCCCGAGTCCCTGAGCCACAAATTTTCAAGCGCTGGAAGCGCTTGCAAAAGATAGAAGTTTTTGGTGGAGGGGTCCGGGGAGGCCCCTTTTTTCAAAAAGGGGCCCCCCCGGAAACTCTTCCAAAATCTCCTGCTTCTTGAAATCGGTTCTTGTGATGCGTGTGAGACTTGCCAAGACAGCGGGCTTTTGCATGGGCGTGCGCCGAGCGGTGGACATTGCACTCGATCTGCGGAGAAAGCGGCCGCCCCTCCCCATTGTGACCTACGGCCCGCTCATTCATAATCCTCAGACCCTGGAATTGCTCCGATCACGTGGAATCGAGCAGGTACGATCCCTGGATGAAATCACCCGCGGGACGGTAATCATAAGGGCCCACGGGGTCTCGCCCCAGGAAAAGACGGCCCTGGAAGGCAAAGGGGTCACCGTGATCGACGCCACGTGCCCGCGGGTCTCGCGTGTTCAGGCGGTAATACGGAAACACGCGGGTCAGGGTCACTTCTGCGTCATCGTGGGTGATGAGGACCACCCCGAAGTAAGAGGGCTCTTGGGCTACGCGTCCGCAGGCGGTCTGGTCATTGCCTCGCCGGAGCAACAGGATCTCATCGATTCCCTTGACCCCACACGGGAAGTCTGTGTGGTTGCGCAGACCACCCAGGAACCGGAAACTTTCGCAGGCGTCGTAGACCGGCTCAGGAAGCGGGGCTTGCAGCTCCACGTACACGACACGATCTGCGATTCCACCCGCAAACGCCAAGCGGAAATACGCAGCATGGCAAACCAGGCGGACTTGATTGTGGTGGTGGGAGGGAGAGGCTCCGCGAACACCCGCAGACTCGTGAAAGTCGCGGAACAGGCGGGCGTGAGAGCCGTGCATGTGGAGACTGCGGATGAGTTGCCGCCATCCGTATTCAGCGACGCGGGCATCGTTGGGGTCACTGCCGGCGCCAGCACCCCGAACTGGCAGATTCAGGGCGTGATTTCAAGGCTCAAAGAAGTGGCGATGAGCCGCGCGGCCACGCCTTTGAGAAGATTGCGCAAAGCCTTCGACGTTTCGGTCATGACATACGTGTGGGCCGGGGCCGGAGGCGGCGGGCTCACAGCCGCGTGTCTTACCCTGCAGGGTCGCGAGGTGACGTGGCTTCCCCCGGCCATGGCGGCATTGTTCGTCTTTTCAATGCACCTTCTCAATCGGGTGATGGAGCGCACGGGCGCGGTGCGTTTCAATACTCCCGAGATCGCCGCGTTCTATGCTCGGCACAAGGTCTTTCTTACTGCTCTCGGAGTTGTTTCCTCCTCGATCGCGGTGCTGCTGGGCGCCCTGGTAGGGATGTACACTCTGATCCTGCTCAGCACCATGATAGTGGGCGCGCTGCTCTATTCGATGCCGCTGAGCGCGCAACGGGGACCCATCCCCCGGACTCGACTGAGCCTGAAAGAAATCCCGGGGTCCAAGACGCCCCTGGTGGCCCTAGGCTGGGCCATGGCCGCGTCGGTCCTGCCCGTGATCGATTCGTGGGGAGAGCTTCGCGTTCCAGCGCTGGTATGCGCGTTTGTCTTCGCGGCGGGCATGATTTTCTGGCGAACTGCGCTCTCGGATCTCATGGATCTTCAGGGGGATCGCATTGTGGGTCGGGAGACCATTCCGATTCTGATCGGGGTAAAGAAGACGGAAAGACTTTTGAGGAGGCTCTTGATCGTGCTGACCGTCTTTCCGGTAGTGACCGCGCTCGCAGGGTGGACTGACGGCGTCGGTTATTTGCTGGCGCTGAATTCGCTGGCGCTCGGCGGAGTTTTTGTGGTCTATCGGAGGGGTCAGTTGGTGGATCGGCTGGTGTTTGAAGGATTGGTGGACGGAAACCTGGTCATTGCGGGCGCAGTCAGTATAATATATGCTTGGGCGTTGGGGGTCCCGGGCAAATCCACTTGACACCGTGGTACGTCTCTGTTAAAAAAAATAGTTTTATAGAGAGGGCTCTGGCTGGCGTAGCTCAACTGGCAGAGCAGCTGATTTGTAATCAGCAGGTTGCGGGTTCGACTCCCATCGCCAGCTCCAGATAGGAGGGGTTCCCGAGTGGCCAAAGGGGGCAGACTGTAAATCTGTTGGCTCAGCCTTCGGAGGTTCGAATCCTCCCCCCTCCACCATACGAGCGCCGTTGACGTGTGGAATGGGGGGCGCGTCGGGCGGGAATAGCTCAGGTGGTAGAGCGTCAGCCTTCCAAGCTGAATGTCGCGGGTTCGAATCCCGTTTCCCGCTCCAGACCACCAGAACTCGAAAATCCCCGCCGAGCAAGGGCATAGCCTGACCTCGGGAGAGCCCAGCCGAAAGCAGATTTTCGACCGCCCACGTAGCTCAGTAGGTAGAGCACTTCCTTGGTAAGGAAGAGGTTCACCGGTTCGATCCCGGTCGTGGGCTCCATTTGCAACACCCCGCGGCCCGGTTTCACTTTTCGGGGGTTGATGCTTCGATGAGTCGGGACGCGGATGATCTATCTCTTATCCTGTGCCGGTGACTTTTCCGTAAGGAGGACACGATGGCGAAGGCGAAGTTTGAGCGGACCAAGCCTCACGTGAATGTAGGGACCATAGGTCACATTGATCATGGGAAGACGACGTTGACCGCTGCGATCACGTTGATTTTATCCAAGCGC
>VGSG01000084.1 GCA_016875095.1 Deltaproteobacteria bacterium | reverse complement strand
CATCCATCTCCCTCCTCCAGTCCAGGGCCATATCAAAAGCCCCGCGCTCGACCAACACCTTTCTCTCTCAATTTCTGTCCAACCGGACCTGATACATCATAACGGATCGCAGGGGAAGACCGGCTTGGGTAAGAAGTCTGATCTTGCCGGCAACGCGCAACGGGACGCGAGGTCATCCGGAGGTGTGCAGAGCCTGGATCGGATCAAGATTTGCCGCTCTCCATGAAGGGTAGATGCCGAAGATAAGCCCGATAAGCATGGAAAAACCAAGCGAAAGCAGAATATATCCGGGGGCAAGCAGAGTAGGCATGCCGGAAAAGATTTTGACCATTTCCGCGCCGGCTATGCCGACAATGACTCCCAGAAAGCCCCCAGCGATTCCCAAAAAGGCCGATTCAACAAGGAACTGAGTAAGTATATCTTTCTTTCTCGCGCCGACAGCTCGCCTTATACCTATTTCCCCCACGCGCTCCCGTATGGAGAGGAGCATCACTCCCAGTATTCCCACGCCGCCTATCAGGAGTGAAACCGCGGCAATACTCGCAATCAGGAGACTGAAAGTTCGAGCGACCGAGACCGCGGCCTCTATGACATCCGCTTGATTCTGAATGGTGAAGTCATCCGCCTGCCCTTCTCTCAAGCGGTGCCGTTCTCTCAACAGGGATCGGATCTGCGCTTCAGCCCGATGCACACTCTCGAAATCGGCCGCCTCCACGAAGATATGGGACAGATGCGTTACGTTCATCAATTTGTTCATCGCGGTGCGCAACGGAATGAAAATTTGATCGTCCTCATCTTCTCCGGATACGTTTCCCTTGGGCGCCGTGACTCCGATCACTCGAAAGAGAACTTTGCCGATGTGGAACGACTCACCCACAGGGTTCTTGCCCAAGAATAGATTCTGAACCACGGTGGGGCCGACCACCGCAGCCTGAGCCATGACTTTGTTGTCGTCATCGTCAAAGAAGTGACCCGATTCGACGGAAATGTTCCGCACCTGTTGTATGTCCGGCGCCGCGCCCACCACTCTGGTGGAGTAGCTGGCGCTTTCATGCTTGGCCAACAGCTTTTTCAGGTGCGCGGGCGCGACGATCTTCACGGCCGGGCATTCCTCAGCCACCGCGGCCGCATCTTTCACTATCAAGGTGGTCATGATTCCCAGCGCGCCGATCCGGCCTTTCACCGCTCTCGATTGACCCGCGCTCACGACCAGCAAGTTTGTGCCCATAGCTTCGATCTTGCGCTTAACCTCAGCTTCAGCCCCTTTGCCGATTCCCACCATGAGCGTCACGGACGCGACCCCGATGACGATCGCAAAGAGCGCCAACACCACCCGTAATCTGTGGGCTGTGAGCGATTTGAGCGCAATGCGTATGCCTCGGAAGGGTCTCAGGCGCACGGCCAAATCTACCTCAGCGCTTCAATCGGATTGAGATTGGCTGCGGCTCGAGCAGGTTGTATCCCAGCGGCAAGACCCACCAGCGCTGCGCTGAGCAGAGCCAACGCGATCGGCTGCCACATGGCGGCCATAGGCGCCTTCATCAAGAATGCGAGCCCTTTCAGCCCCACTATCCCCAGGGCCGCTCCGATAACTCCGCCCAGGAGCGCAATAGTCACGGCTTCAAAAAGAAACTGTGAAAGAATATCGTTTTTTGTTGCGCCGACCGCGCGCCGTATTCCGATCTCACCCTTTCTCTCATTCACTGCGATGAACATGATGTTCGCAATGACCACCGCTCCCACAATCAGTGAGATCGCGGAGACCAGGACGAGGAAGAGTGAGAAGGTGGTTGAGACTTTGGAAGCCAAAGACATTACTTGAGTGGGGGTTACTATGGTGAAATCGTCTTCCAAGCCTTGAGGGAGGTTGTGCCGTTCCCTGAGCAGGGCTCTTACATCCGCCACGGTCTGATCCATTCTTGAAGGATCCTGGAGCGCCACCTTGATCATGGCAAGGTATTCCTGATTGAATACCCGTTTCTGACCCGTGGAGAGCGGGATGATCACCCTGCTATCCATATCCACGCCCGTGGCCGATGTCCCTCGGGGCTCCAAGACGCCGATAACCTCGAACGGGTTGTTACCCAAGAGCACCTGCTTCCCAATGGGGTCCTCATCCTCGAACAGGTCCCTCACGACCGTCTTGCCGATAACCGCAACACGAGCCAGACGGGTCCTGTCCTCTTCCGAAAGGAATCTTCCGGATTCAGCCGCGGTATTCCAAACAGCCGACCAATTCGGATTCGCTGCGACGAGCACTCCGTACGAGCTTTTGGCGCCGTATTTCACCAAGTAATCCCTACGGTTGATCTGCGGTGAGACATCCTTGATGTTGGGGACTTCGGATTCGATCGCCTGACCGTCTTCCACTCTCAGTGTGGTGGGAATGGGCTGAGGCACACCGGGTTTTCTTCCCGCTCCCGCCATGATCATGATCTGATCCAGGCCAAACTTCTCCACTTTTTCCATAACCATGCCCCTGGCGCCGAGCACCGAGGACGCGATGATGGTGAGAGTGGCCACACCAATGATTACGCCCAACATCATGAGAAGCGTGCGGGTTTTGTTCTCCGATACTGCGCTCAGCGCCTGGCGCGCCATGCGTGCCGCCCTCATAGCGCCACCTCCGTCAAAGCTTGAGCTGTCGGACGGTCACTGGAGATCCTGCCGTCCTTCATCTCGATGATTCTGTCGGACAGGAGCGCAACCTCTCGATCGTGAGTGACCACGATAAGAGTGCGGCCTTCCCCGTGTAATTTCTTGAAGATCCCCATAATCTCCTGCCCGGACTTGCTGTCGAGATTACCGGTAGGCTCATCGGCAAGGATAATTCTCGGGTCATTGACCAGCGCTCTGGCGATCGCGACCCTTTGCTGTTGTCCGCCGGAAAGCTCTCTCGGAAGATGATCCACCCGATCTCCTAGACCGACCGCCTCAAGCACCTGGACCGCCTTTGCCTTCATGTTGGCGTCAGCCTCGCTGTAAATGAGCGGTAAGGTCACATTCTCCCACGCAGTCATCCGGGGAAGCAGATGGAACGATTGGAAGACAAACCCAAACTTCTTGTTCCTGATGTGAGACAGCTCGTCGTCGTTCATCTCGTGCACGGGAACGTTGTCGAGGATGTACGTTCCGGAAGAGGGCTTGTCTAAGCATCCGAGAATATTGAGAAACGTGCTCTTTCCCATTCCCGAGGGCGCCATGATGGACACAAACTCGCCCTCACCTATTGTCAGTGAGATGTCTTCCAAAACGCGGACCTCCGACTGATCCTTTTGAAAAACCTTCTCAAGATTCCTGACTTCGATCATTATGCGCCTCCGCGACCAGTCTACTTTCGAGCTAGAGCCCCCACGACCACAGATTCCCCCTCCCGCAGGCCGTCGAGTATCTCCGTGTATGAGGAATCTTTCCACCCGGTGCCCACTGGGCGCCTTTGCGGCGCGCCGCCCTCGATCACGTACACAAATTTGCTGTTTCCTTCACGCTGCACGGCCTTGTTCGGCACGGTCAAAACCCCTTTTCGTTGATCCAGGAATATCAGGACGTTGGCAGTCATATCCGGCTTAAGTTTTTCTTCCCGGTTGTCCACACTTACGGTGGTGATGTAGTACACCACGTTGTCTTGTATGGTGGCCGAGGGATAGATGGACGTGACAGCGCCCTTGAATTCGGTTCCGGGATAGGATGCCACGGTATAGATTGCGTCCTGCCCTACTCTGACTCTGCCGATGTCGTTTTCATCGACGTAAGCCCGAACCTCGAGCCGCTCCAGGTCGATGATCTTGATGAAAGTGGGCGCATTAAGCCCTGTGGTCACGGTTTCTCCCTGAATGGTGGCAACCTCGGCCACAGTGCCCTTGATGGGCGCGGCGATGTTGGCGTAAGAGAGCTGCGTTTTGGCATGATCAAGCTCGGCCTCCGCCTTCTTCACCCTTGCCTTGACCATCTCCCTCAAGAAATGCGTTTGGTCGAACTTCTGATCGGAGATGGATTTGGTTTCCACCAGTTGCTTGTCACGAACGTAGTCTCTATCCAAACGCTCCAGTTCAGCCCTGTTTTCATCGAGGATGGCCTCTTGCAGCTTTACCTTCGCCTTCAGGTCATCCTGCTCCAGTCGCGCTATGATTTGCTCATTGGCAACCCGATCACCCACATTAATAGGCAACTCAACGACTTTGCCGGGCAAGCGGGATCCGACCTTCACTTCCGCGCCCACCTGGGGTTTGACCACACCGGTGGCCTGAACCGTAGCGCCCAGGTCTCTCCGCACCACTTTGGATGTCGGATGTTCCACCCGGGTTTTCCCAGGGAAGACACTGCCCAATGAGTACATCCCCAGCGAGACGACTCCTGCGATGACGCACAGCGCGATGATGATATGTTTGCTCTTTCCTAGTTTCATTGTGATTCTCGGCCCAATATCCGGATGTTTGCTAAAGGCTCTTGTCTTCGCATCCGCCTGTCTTCAGGCCACCGCGGGGCTTTCTCACGGCCTGAGGTCGAACATAGAACAAAAAGTAGCCGACGCGCAATTACCCCCCGTACATATTAGACTCGTTACGACCTGTTATGTTATACCCATCAGCAGGTCATATTCCCGCGGAGCTTCGGCATGAAAACATGAGCGGTTCCACCACTTGCTCCAACGACAAGCAGCGAAGTCACGGGTCGCATCACGGGTAGTAATGGCGCACGAGGTGTCAGTGGGGCGGCGCAGCTTTATTAGGATACCGGCGCCGGGGCTCGGGATTGTTGGAAGGAGTATGACGAATTCGGCGCGCGTGTCGAAACCCTGTGATCTTCATGCCGGAATCAATCGTCGTCGGCTGGGGCCGTTCCCCAGACCGGAATTCCGTCTACGGAAATCGGCTTGATCGCGGCTTTCACTCCGACTAACCGTGGCTGAGCCCCACCGGCTGGAAGGTTCCATTTGGGCGCCGCCCTGGGGCCGGCCATAGGTGGCGTCGGCGCCGGCCCTCTGGTTGGGCCCCGTTTTGCCTGCGCCACCCCCGTCCACGATTGCGAAGCGTCAGAAAGATTCACTGTGCTAAGCTTGCCTTGGTCGTTGCTTAAGGAGGCGCGACGAACCTTGAGTTGGTCCATATCAACTTCGAGCACCAGACGGCACTTGCGTCCGGGATTCCGGGTGTCGGCAATATCGAGCGAGACCAGCTCATTGTCCAACTCTACAGCTCGCACCGCAAGTCTCGACTTGCCTTTTGCTTGCGTATGGGCAGGCGGCGTAATAGATTTGTCGGAACTGGAGCGCTTACCGCCGCTCACGGCAATCCGCTTTGGAGATTCCACTTCTGAAGAAGGGATTGCAGGCTCCCCGAACTTCACGACCAGATCATTACCGCTTTTTACGAACGCGTACCGCGGGACGGGATGCCCACCAAAATCCGCGACCACTCTTACCCCGCCATGATGCTGACCTACTCGCACTTCCCTTATCCGCTGCCTGTCGTACCTTGCCCGACCGGAAAGCCTGTTGCCCATTCGCGCATGTTTGAAATCAATAACCAAGCGGTAAGGGTTACCAATAGCGCGTGCGGTATGCTCCCCCAGGTGGCCCTGACATTTGATCGTGAGCTTGCTCATGTCAGGCGCGACGTGAATGCCTTCAATGCTCCCTGTCGTCTCGGCCGCGACCGGCGTCGAAACACCCGTCGCCAGCAGCAAGCTCAAAGCGGCCAAGAAAGATCGCGTCGAGATGGGGAGCATCTTACATCCTCCAGCGGGAGCCACGAAGCTGAACAGCTCGTCGGGCTTCGAAAGCAATCCATCCGAGGCTGCGCGGGAGGTTCCCACGCGCATTACCTCAGGCAAGCAGACTATCACGCCTCGCGCTTATATGTCAATATTAATATTTAATATCAAAGCCATATATTAAAAACTTAATGTTACTTAGCCTACCCATTGATGCGGGAGCCCAGCGCAAATCGACGCCCGAATTCCGCTCCCGTCCCAGTCGGTCAAAACGGATTCACCAGGTTTTCATCGGGCGTTACGGGTGAGCCTTGATCTCTGAAGGACTCATCCGTATTTGCGTTCGAAGCCCACGATCCGAAGCTTGAGACACAGGATTTCAGATTCCCTTTTGTGGCCCGCTAAGCTATCCTTTTCTCCGGTTTCCGCACAGAAAAGGATGACACTTGGCACAGGCTGAGAGATAAGCGCTCCGAAAATGAATCCTAACGGCCGCGGAAATAATTTGGCTTTTAAGCTCTTGTTTTTCGGGCTCCTTTCGGCTCACCTTCTGCTGCTCTGGAGTTCGCGCCTGCTCCCATTCATCGATCTACCCGATCACCTGGCCACAGCCACAATACTCAGGCACTATGGAGAGCCCACAAACCGGTTTGCGGAGTACTATTCAATCGGCTCGTTCTTCTTGAAGCCGAATCTCTTCCATATACTGTTTTGCAGCAGTGGTCTGTTTCCGTCCGTGGAATTTGCCAACAAGGTATTCTACTCAATCTACGTGATTCTCCTGCCTCTCTCTGTTCTGCTCCTGATCCGGGCCTTCCACGGCAATCCCTGGTATTCGCTGCTCTCGTTTCTCCTCATGTACAACCTGAGCGTGAGTTGGGGATTCGCGGGCTTCACTATGTCCGTCCCACTCTTTCTTCTCATGACATATCTGTTCACCAGGTATCAGGAGCGGCCGAGCATGTGGAGCGCTTTTGTCCTGGCCGCAGGCTTGGTGTTCCTCTTCTTCGTCCATGCGCTCATGACCGTGTTTGCGATTTCTGCGTTTGTCGTATGCTGCCTGGTCCGCCGGGGTAACTCACCCCGAACCCTCCTTAGTTGCGTTGCCGTGGCCTTGCCGATCATCGTAGTCATGATCATCTGGTGGAACCAGCGGGAAGTCTCCCCTTATGCAGGGCCGGGATTCGTGAATTCACTGGTGGACTACTACCGCGAGTCGTACCTTCAATCATTGCCCGGACGAATGCGATTGGCGCTCTTTGACAACTATTTTCTCTACGACGGTCCGCCGGGAAAAGCGATCGCGTTGATTTTCTTTCACGTGATCATATTACTCCTCGTTCCGTTCATGACGGCGCCGAGGGCCACACTTGAGTCGCTCAGAAGGCAGGAGAAGCCCGATCCCGTCCCCCTTCTCGCTCTCCTAGGCTGGTCGCTCCTCTGTTTTTCCGTGCTGCCCGATCAGGTATTCAATTTCCAGATACTTTACCCCCGGTTTTCTGTGGTTTTCCTTGCGATGGCAATCGTGACCGGCAGCATAATTCATTCAGCGCGGCGGTTGGACCTGCGAATCGCGATCGTCTGCCTTGCGTCCATTGCGCATCTGGCGCTATGGGCCGACTACTTTCGAGACTTTCAGCACGAAAACGCACAATTCAGTCGGAGCTTCTTTCCGGCTGACTCCAATCGAAAGACCTTAGGTGGGATCGTGTACGACATCGATTTTCGAGGGAAACCCATCTACGTGCATTGCCCGAGTTATTACATCGTATGGACCCAAGGAGTCGCGACGTTTCGCATTGTAGATTTCGTGGACTTCGCTCCGCCCGTCAGGAGAAAAGAGGGGGGCCGTTTCATATCAGACCTTCCCGAGTGGGCCTGGGGATCACGGCCGTTTGACGCGGCTCGTCTGAATGTGGACTACCTTCTCATCAGAGGAAACCCCAACGATCTTTCAGCGGGAGATCAAGAGCTGCACCGCCTCGTCAAGACTGGGGGAAAATGGCTTCTGTACAAGAAAAATGCCCCGTCCGGTTAGACCTCTAACCGATTGAGGCCGACGAATCTGCGCCCAAGGGCGCCGGGTGGCCGCGGATTACGGAAACAGGAATCGGCCCCCCGCCTTTGCATGCAACGGCGGGTACACTTTCCAGCCCTGGCCGTTCGTGAACGAAAAATGCCCCATGTCAGTCGATCTAAGATGCTTGCCCAGGACGAGCACGCCTTTGTTGGTCCCTGCCCGCTTGTACCCCGAATAAAAGTGTACCTCTCGTGGGTTCCCCGGGTCCAATTCAAAGATCGGGGCGCCTAGTCGGCCGCATCCGGCCAACCCGACCAGCCGGCAAATTGTCGCGGGAAGATCCAAGAGCATGGTAGGAGCATCCGATACCTGAAGAGGGATCCGTGGGGCGTTTGGCGGCTTAACTAACAGGAGGGCCCTCGTTCGGTCCACGAACCGCTCCCCGGTCATTTCACCGTTGGTGGACCGAACGATGGTCTCGTTTACTTCCGGCGGAACATACGGCTTGAGCTTTTTGCCGCACATGCTCCCTTCAACGGGCCACCCGTGATCGGACTGATAGATCACGAGGGACTCGTCATACCTTCTCAGTTCTTGAAGTCGTTTGATCACAAGGCCCATCAGGGTGTTTGCACAGCAGGCGTTTTCTTCATACGTGGATTGCTCGACAAAGCGGCATGCGCAATCCCACCACAAGGGAGGATGAGGAATATTGATGTGAACGTAAACGTATTGCCCCCGGGATGGCCGTTGGGCTTCTTCTTGAAGGAATAGTCGCATGAGGCGGGAGCAATCGGCTTTTGAAGCTGACTTGTTCGCCGGAGCATCCCCTGGGCGGGTTTCCTCGACGTTACGAATTGGCGCTCCACGCCAACTGCGTCCCAACCAGCGCGCCACGGTGTTCGATTCTTGCCGCAGCGCATTCGGAGCCACCCGGACCAGCCATATGCGCATAAAATTCGTATTTATCCACGATATTTCTTTCTCCAACCTTACGTGAGAGGCTTTCTCGTGGACCAGGCGTAACTCCAAAGGATAGAAGGAAATCGAATACCCGGCCCGGCACAGATGCTCGATGACACCGCGTCTCAACCCCTCTTCCTGCCAATCCGCGAGCGAACGGCCGTCGAACAGGGTTCCGGTCATGTAGCTTGTGTACGACAGGGGTGTGTAAATATAGCTAGACCGATTCTCCCGGAAAAAAGTGAACCCCTCGAAAGAATCGGGCAAGCCGCTCGCGCTCCCGGGAAACACACAACTATTGTATCCGTCAAACACGATCTGGTACACATTCGGCCTGTCCGCTGGGACTTCCGTCCCGGAGACGCTCTCGAATTCCGGAACTCGTACGAACAGACTCGTGCGCGGGGAAAGGGCCGCCAATACCACAAGGACTTCCGCAATCGCCAGGGCGGCTACTACAAAAGGCCCCACTTCCCGCACCACCCGCGTCGGTATCTTGATTGCGCACAGGATTATGCCTGCGGCAATGAGCATTTGGATGATACTAAGCCGGAGCGGTTCCTCAACTCGATTCAGTTCCGAGAAGTCTTCCAGGAGGCCCAGGGGAACCGGAGCGAAGATGTCCGAGAGAATTAAGAAAATGCCCAGGTAGAAGAGCGTAGCAGCTATAATTGCGCGTGCGCGGGATTTGATGAGAAGTAGGCCGAGAAGGGCCACGAACGAAAGGAGCGCGGCAAGAAGAAAAGGAATCAGGGGAAGCAGGGTATAATCATATTCATGCTGGTTGGGTAGGTAGACGGCTAAGGGAGTAAGCACGAAAAGCGCCAGCGCGGGCAGCCATGCAATAAGCACGTCTCTGACGCCGTTCTTCAAATTTTCCCTGTCTGGGCTGGACATGCCGGCGCCTTACCTGCTTAGGTCACTGCGCACAAAACAGGAGCGGCGTGACATGCGAGGGAACAGCGAAGGTCACGAATCGAGGCGTGACCCACCACCGCGAAGCCGTTTTGCGAAGTCCTTGAGCTTGTTCCAATAGACCTTGACGGCAAAGAGCGCGCCTACCAGAAAGGCGATGATCACCTGCAGCGCGTAGCTGCCGGCCCCCGGGTCAATATATGCGGACGCGGGACAAGGACCTAGAACGCTCAGGGCCATAAGGCAACAAACTGCGGCGCATATTCGACAAATCACGAAGAATACCTCGCCCCCTTCCGTAAGCGCTGAAGCTGGGCGCACTAAAATGATCTTTCGCCTGCGAAGACGACCGAAACGCTCACAACGGTCGCCGACTCTTACGCAGGGCTTTCCCAGGCGCATTCTGGAGGAACTCGATCGGGGAGTCAAGGTGCCCGTAAGAACGATTGACGTTGGCTCTCAGTTAAGAAATCGGATTTGCGGGCAGGCGGAAGGGACGAAGGTCAACAAGAAGGGGAAGACGAGCGTGCTTATACCGGCGGTCACAATTCTTGGCTTCTTGTGCAGCCCGCGCCTGAAGGAGACAGGTAGGGGCCGGAATCTCTGCCGGCTCGATCTGGTTGATATGTTTAAGCAAAATGTGCCGGCGCGGAGGCAGGCGCCTACCAATGCCCAAGCGGCAATCGGACATTATTTTCGACACATGCTGTAGGACCGGGAGAAAGAACCCGGCGCGAGATCGGTCGCGTCCTTTTTCCGCCGGAACTGAACTACGGCGCTGCTAAGTACGGCTGGAGCGCCCTTTCTTGTGGTAGTAATGGCGGTAGTAATAATAATTGTATCGGTCAGACCTGCTGTCGGCCATATTGAGGACCATGCCCAGCAAGCGCACCTGGGCTTGCGCCATGGCGTCTTTGGCCTGCCGCAGGACATCCACGGGGGTATGACCCGCCCTCGTCACGATGATCGCGCCGTCGGTATATCCAGCCAGTATGCGAGCGTCCACCACCCCAAGAATGGGGGGGGCGTCGATAACGACAAGGTCGAAGGCTTTGCGGCACGCGTCCAGCACATCCCTCATCAGGCCGCTTTTCAGCAGCGCGACAGGGTTTTCCGGGATCGACCCCGCGGGAAGGTAATATAGGTTCGGTATGTGGGACTCCCTGACCGCGTCCGTGAGTCTGGCGCACCTGCCGCTGATTACGTCGCTCAGGCCCGTGTGAGCCTCTTCAATCTCGAAGATTCTGTGCACACGGGGCTTTCTGAGGTCGCCGTCGATGAGGAGCACCTTCTTGTTTTCCGACGCGGTCACCGTAGATACGAGGACTGCCAGAAAAGTCTTCCCTTCCATCGGGAGAGAGCTGGAAACACACACCGCGTGCGCAGACTTCGCGGGAAGCAGCGACACAGCGGAGTTCTGAACTATCCTGGCAGCATCGGCAAAGGCTGAGAGCGGATCGTGGTGTGCCAGGAATTCGACGCGGGGACCGGATCGAAGACCAAGTGGACCTCTCCTCCCCCTTTGTTTCGGCACCGCTCCCAGGATCGGAAGACTGAGGCGTTTCTCCATATCCTGAGTCGATTTCACCGTGTCGTCAAGATATTCCAGACATATTGCCGCGGCTATTCCGCCCAGCAGCCCCAGCAGCGCTCCCACGAGCAGTATCCTGTCCTTCTTGGGATAGACCGGCGAGATAGGAAGAGTGGGAGAACTACTGATCACCACGTTGTGGCCCATCATGCCGTGATCGAGCTCAGCCTGTTTGGACCTCTGCCGGATCATGAAGTGGATCTGCTGGTTAGCTTCCAAGGCCTTTCTCAATATGTCGTACTGAACCTTCCAAGAGTTGGTGTTGATCGCCTCTTCCTTTGTCCTTTCGTAAACCTTCTCCGAGAGATCCTCCTTCTTCTTGGCCGCATCCAGGGCGGAAGCGAGGTTACCTTTCTCCATTTCCGTAATAGCGTCTTCGGTTACCTTGATCTTATTCCGAATGAAGTTCATTTTAAGGTAATTCGGTGAATAGACAGGCTGCATCTCCGCATATTTCGATCTCAAATTGTTAAGTTGGCCTTTAAGGCTTTGCAGGTAATTCTGCGTAGTATCCGCAGGCAAGCCCTCTTCCTTAGTCTGCATCATTGTCTCGAGGTTGAACCGCTCAACTTTGGACTTCACAAAAGTGTCACTGGCTCTTTCGAACGCGGAGACCACTTCCTGGGGTTTACCTTCAAGTAGGACTATTCCGTGCCGCTTGGTGAACTCCAACAGCTCGTCTTCAGATTTCTTCAACAGTTTCTTTGATTCCGCAAGCTCAGTGTCAAGCCATGCCTTTATCCGGCTGTTCACCTGACTGCGGATGCGAAAACTCTCGTCAAGGTAAGCGTCGAGATATATCTGAAGCATCCGCTTTGCTTCAACAGGGTTGTCCGAAGACATCTCCACCGCGATCAACTGGGTCCCGGGCACTCCCTGGACAGTGATCCTGGATGACACCGACTGGACATCCACGATGCGCTTTTTCTCCTTAGCCAGAGCTTCTTCGGTCTCCTGCGCCCAATCCGAGGTCGCCTTGGAACCCGTGGACAAGCGCTCAGGCGTGGGCGCCTTTTCACCAGCGCCGTCATCACTCTCCGTGTCGCTCTTCGTGTCCTTTACTGCAGTCATGCGGCGGAGAAAAGCGGCTGCCAGATCCCTGCTTCTCAGGGCCTCGATCTGCGTTTGGTAGTACACGTCGTACTGGCCGAAAGCGCTGAGAAGGTCGTCCATCTGTCCAAGTTTAGGCTGAAGTTTTTCCACCTGAACCGTGGCTCTTGAGACGTAGACCGGAGCGGCGGTGAACGCGTGAAAAGCGGCCACTGAAATCCCCAAAATCAGGATAGCCGCCACAGTCCACTTATGGTTCAGAACATTACGTATGTAATCCATTGCGGACTTAGGCGCTTCCGGCGGTATTCCGTACAGCCCCCCCCTCGCGTCATCCTGGAAGAAATCGGGCCATACTACTCGGTCACCGGCTGAAGTCCGCTCGATTCTGCGAGTGGTCTCGGAGTCGGTATCATGGCTCTTTTCTCTCATCGTTCGCTCCGTCTAAGTCCATCCGTAAGAGGGGCCTCTTCGGCACAGCCTAAGAAAGCAAGAAATAACGCCAAATCCCGGCTACAGGCGGTTTGAATCTTCAATTCCTCGGTAACATGCGAATAAATTACGCCAGTATCCTGAGGCTGAGAGTCTTCCCTTCCAACAGCTATCTTAACTACCACAGGTTTTTTGTTCAAGCAGTTTGTGTGGACCGGCCGCGACCCTTTGTTTTTTCGCCAGCGTTGCTCCCCGTCTTGTCTCTTGCACACGACCATCAAACACTGAGCGGACGGCAAGGATTCCCTGCCGCTCGCACACCATCCGCTACATCCGCAAGCACTACGGAGCCGGCTCCCACCACGGCGTTCCGACCGATAGTCCTGCCCGGCGTCACAATCGCGCCTGCTCCAATAAACGCGCCTCGACCGACGGTCACGCCTCCGCAGATTCTGCAGCCTGGGGCTACGTGAACACCGTCGGCAAGCGTGCAGTCGTGGTCAACCGAGGCGCTGGTATTAATGATTGCGCATGTCCCCACACTCGTATCGGGATTAATCACAACCCCCGCCATGAGGGCCGAACCATCTCCTATGGCCACCCGACGCGCCAAGTACGCAGTAGGGTGAACAGCCTTGACGAGCTGAAATCCTTTTTCACAGAGCCACTGCGCCACCAAGAGCCGATGACGATTGTCGCCGATGGCTACTATGCCTTTCTTGATTTCCCGTGAGCGGGCAGCCTGCGCAAGCTCTTCTCTGGCCCCCACCACGGGATAGCCGAGCACACTTTGAGAATTGAGCCGCGGATCATCGTCAATGAGAAAAGAGGGCTCATACCGCCCCTCTTCCTCGATCACCGAGATGAGCGCCTTTGCATGGCCGCCCGCTCCGAAGAGAAAGATCTTTTCCATGTGTTGTTACCCCAAAAACGGCTCGCTGGTAGTCGATCCCTGCTGCGATATTCCTCGGCCGCTCAATACCGTCCCGATCGTCATAAGGAGGATTCTGAGATCGAGCCATACCGACCAGTTGTCCACGTACCATACGTCCAATGCGAACTTCTGTTCCCATGTTATGGCGTTCCTACCGTTCACCTGGGCCCATCCTGTTATCCCGGGCTTCGCCTCGTGTCGCCGCGACTGCTCCTTGGTGTAGCGACCCAAGTACTCCGTGAGCAGGGGTCGCGGCCCCACAAGACTCATGTCACCCACAAAGACGTTCCAAAGCTCCGGCAGCTCATCGAGGCTGGTCCGCCGCAACAGCTTTCCCCATCGAGGAAGTCGCGCGGCGTCGGGCAGTAGCTCGCCTGTTACCGACCGTTCAGAGGTCATGGTTCGGAATTTCACCAACTCGAACGGAACTCCGTGAAGTCCCGGCCGCTGTTGCCGGAACAAGACGGGTGATCCCAGGGCGCAACGTAGGAACAAACCCACTCCCAGCATCACCGGCGAGAGCAGGATTAGTCCCGTTCCGGACACCGCGATATCGATCAGCCGCTTGAGCGAGCTATTGACGGGAAGTGGGTGTGAGTTCTTTGCAGGCAATCGCAAAAATACCTCTCTTCATTTCGAGCATGTGCAAAGAATCGAATCCGGCGTCACCGTACAGGACCGTGAGGCGATCCGGTGTGTAATCGAATATGGGAACTCGTTTCAGCCATCGGTAACGAATCGTGCGTTGAAATGCCCAAATTCCTTCGTTACACGGATACGACGCAAGAAAGCGTCCACGGGTGAGACGTGCGATCTTCTTGAGAAAGGGACTCGGATTCGCAACATAATCGAAGAGTCCCATCGCAATCACAATGTCGAACCGATCGGCGAAAGGGTGATCCAAGAAGTCCCCGCAAACAAAGCGGCAGCGCTGGGACAGTCCTCGCTCCCTCGCCAGCCGTTGAGAAAACTCAACCATAGCGGGTGCGATATCCACTCCAATGACCTGAATTGCGCCTTTGGACGCGAACTCAAGCGAATATTCGCCGCTCCCGCAGCCGATATCGAGCACTGTGGCGCCGGCAATCGTCCCGCAGCGCTCAAAGGTGAGACGATGACGTTCGTACAGGGCACTCCGCCAGAAGCGGCTCAGAATCGAGCGCAGATGACTCGAATTCCTGTATCGAGCGTGCCACTGCTCTGGGATACGGTCGAAATACTTCTGCGTCCGTTCAATTTCCGATGGCACGAGCCAAGACCTCTCTCACGGGAGAAAAGCGAAATTCGTCAAGGAGCCTCAGGAGCTTGCCGCGAATCCTTTCTCTGCGCCAGTTCCATAGGAACTCGGTCTTCCACGCCTGAGTTGAAGGAACCGTGCAAGGAAAAGACCGGCATGTGAGTCGTTCGGTGGATAATTCGTAAGGGTGCAGGTACAAAACGTAAGGGCCGACTTCCTTGTTAACCTGTCGCACTGCGCCCCGAATCACCTGATAAGGCAAGAGGCGAAGGTATCGCCCGCCGGCCACGGGAAACCGTCTTCCCAGCGCCTGCGCGGTTGATGGCGGGACCTCCACGATGGAGCGCTCGTCGAGGTGAACGCGAGCCGGTCCGAACGGAAAGCCATCGATGCCGTATCGTGAACTCGCCAGCGGCATGATGCTGCTGTCGTATCTGAATCCGTAATCAACCAACGTATCCAGGGCCCAGAGCGTGTTCATCGTGATGCTGAACTCCGGCGCTCGAAAACCATGTATGGGCTTCCGAACGATCCTGGTCAGGAGGCTTACGGTCCTGTCCACCTCCTCCTTGAATCCGGTCGGTGTAAGATTTCGCAGAGGGGTGTGCGAATATCCGTGCGCCGCGACTTCGTGGCCTTCCGCGTCGATCTGCCGAATCAAGTCCGGAAACGCCTCAGCGACGTTTCCGAGGACAAAGAAGGTGGCCTTGATATCGCGCTCCTTGAATAACCCAAGCAAAGATCGAGCGCCTTCAAGACAAGAACGACCGGGCTTGATCGTCTCTCCCGTCAAATTACGGCAGATTATCTGATCCCAGCACTCCACATCCACTGACATGATGTTCTCACGCGCCGGAACAGATATGGATTCAATACGGTGGCGAAGATGGGTTTGCACGGTTCAGTATCGAGATGTCCCGCTGTATCGAGTTTAGGATCTTCCCGGGGCTCCCACAGCGGAATCTCCTTGAGCGCGCCCTTGGATCGGGTTGATGAGATTCTTTTCCGTGAGCAGACGGAGATACTCGTCCCGGAGCGCCTCCCAGATGGGTTCGGGCGCAAATCTCGCCAGAACCCACTCTCGCGCGGCCACACCGTGCCGCATCCGTAGGGGAGGATCAGCCAAGTACCGCGTGATTGCTTCTTCCAAAGCGACGGAATCGCGCGGAGGAATGAGGACGCCGGTTATTCCGTCTTCCACAACATCCACACATCCCGTTACCCGTGTCGCCACCACCGGCTTGGCCATAGCAGCAGCTTCCAGCGTGACATTCGGAAGGCCCTCCGAATAGGTGGGCAGCACGATCAAGTCACAGGCGTTGTACAGCGCCGGCATTTGCGCATGAGGCACAGAATCGATCATGATCACGCGTTCGTCTTCGCGGAGGCTTTCCAGGACCGAGACGTCCACCGGATCGTGTTCCTCAGGAGTCCCGGCAATGAGGAGATATGCGTCATCATGCGTTGCCCTGATGCCCTCCCACGCGCGGGCCAGCTCAGCGATACCCTTGCCGGCCACCAGACGGCCCACGAAACTGATTACGGTTGCTTGTTCAGGAATTCGCCGGGCTGCTCGGAAATCCTTGCGGGACGAGTCTGTAAGACGCTCCGGGTTGAAACGTCCTTTCGCGTCCACCCCGTTGCTGCTCCCATGACAGAAAACCACTATCTTTTCCCGCCGGCAAAGCCCCTCGTCCACAACAAGGTCGGCCAACGATCGACTGACCGCAACCACGCGGTGAGCGCATCGACATGTCAACCATTCCATTAACCTCAGGATGGTCCGGCCGCCCGTTCTGCCTCTATCGATCATAAAGCCGCGTAGAGAGTACACCCGCGCCGGGATCCCTGCCAGGGTGGCGGCAAGAATCGCCAGAGGGCCAGCCTTGCCCGTGGACGCATGAACAATTGAAGGTCTGAGCCTTAGAAAAAGCTTGCAGAGTCGATAGAGAGCCCTGGCATCCGTAATAGGAGAAATCCCGCGACTCATAGAGATTGCGTGGACCGACACGCGGTCTCTTTGCGCTACCCGTTCCAGCGCGGGTCCCGGGGAAGATACCGCGACCACTTCAAAGCCGCTTTCCTTCAAATAGGAGATCTGGCCTTTCAGAAAAAGTTCCAAAGTCATCGGGATGGTTGTGACGTAAACTAGTTTCACTGGGTCACAGCCGCGTCGCGTTGCGGCGTCGCAAGCGCAATTGCATGGCTCATATTGTTCAAGAGAATCCAGCGAATTTCCTACCTCGAATACGCTCTGGTCGTAGCGGGCCTCGATTGGTCTTTCGGAGCCCGTCTTGACCAATGCTCTCACTCTATCCGTTCATAGAGGAGATATCCACCGCCACGCTGCGCAAGACGGTAATGCTTTCCGATTAGCTCGTGCAAGCCATCGATCTGCGCTTCAGCATTTGGTCCTTTCAGTCTGGACGAGGCTTCGCCCACTTGTATAAGGAATCGTGGTTTGCGTGTCTCGAGTTCCGAGATTAGGCGCCGGCGAAGCCCTTGAATGTAGCGCGAAGAAACGTGATGGTAAAATTGCGTGTCATACAGAAAACTGGTACCTGGGCGTGCGCCGCAGCGCAGCATTGCGTGCAGGGCCCCGCCCGTCCAATCGAATGCTTGGACTTCATCCTGGGGTCGGGAATTTTGCTTCAGAAACGCAGATATTTCAGAGACCCTGGCTGATGTGGCGTGGGGCAGCGACCGACCGGTGAACCCTGAAATAAGCACGGTCGGTGAAACCACGTACGGGGCCAAACATATCAGCACAACACCTACAGGAAAGATTGCTTGAAACCTGTGCGCTCCTTTCGCGGGCGCCAAGCACAGTGAACATGGCATAACACAGAAGAAGACAAACGGGGCCCAATGGTAGGTCCAGAACTTCCCTCCTATGAGCGCGTAAAGGCTGTAGACAACCGTCAAGCCGGCCAGCAAGACAGCTCTGCGTTTCTGGATCGAGCTGAGATCAGAAACAAAAAGAGCTAGGTATAGGCCCATTACAGCAGGAACCAAGAGGAGAAAGAAACCTCCAAATGTCGTATACCGTCTGGCGAAGTACGCGATCCGATTCGTTGATGATAAGATTTCTGCTTCGCCTGTCAACGCCCCATATAGTGGCCAATAATTTAGGGCGGTATCAAGGAAGGAAGGGAGAGCGCCCAGATACCATAAAGTCATTGTCGTTACAGCGACCGGCGCAAACACTCCCGCGAATGCAAGGAATACAAGGCCCAACCCTGCGCCGATGGGGTGCCATCTCTCAGTGCCCTCTTGTCGAATTTCAACCCATTCGTATACTACGAATGCAGGAAGTCCGATAATGCTTTGTGGCTTAATCGTAGCTGCTATTCCCAGAAGAGCGCCTACAAGGAAAATGCGCAGATATCTGCTTATGGGAACTTGACCAAAAGTCGACACAACGGCAAGGGCTATGGGCAAAATCAGCACGTAGTCCCGCTGGAAAAGCATGCCAGTGCCCCTGAAGTACACCAGACCAAATGCGATCGCCGCAAACCACGCGATTTCCCTTCCGAAGCTTTTCATGAACAACACTATGAGAATCAGCGTGGCGAGCAGGTAGGTGAGATCGGCGATCCGAAAAGAAAGATCAGTATATCCAAATACTTTGCCGGCCAAATAGTGCAGCAGATGCGTGCCCGGTGTATTGACATCAAAGAAATCCAAATAGGGAATGTAACCGAAGCGGTCCATAAGATAGGCCATTATGATGTATCAGGTCCGGTTGGACAGAAATTGAGAGAGAAAGGTGTTGGTCGAGCGCGGGGCTTTTGATATGGCCCTGGACTGGAGGAGGGAGATGGATGAGCGTTCAACTGACACCGGTAGAGCGAAAGCAGAGGAAGAGGTTCACGGCTCGACAGAAGCTGGAGATCTTGAGGGAGTGGGAAACCACGG
>VGSG01000083.1 GCA_016875095.1 Deltaproteobacteria bacterium | reverse complement strand
TGGATTTTGTGCAGCGGTTCCGCGATCCACAGGGCCAGACCGAGCCCGATGCATATAAGGCCCCAGATCTCCGGCCAAGTGATGGCGCCCAGTTCGTCCTTAAATTTCGGTATCGCCTCGGTCGCGCCCGGTATCTCCAGCTTCCACAGTTTGAAATAGGTGAACACATACCAAAACATGATGGGCAGCAATCCCCAGAGGGGGAGGTTGAGCCAAAACCAGTCGAGCCAGGAAATATAGATCCCGTGGGTTTTTTCAAGCTGGCCCGCCAGGATCACATTGGGAAAGTGGCTGGTGAGGATGAGAGTCCCCGTAAAAAGGGGCGTTAGTCCCGGAGTCTGCAGCAGGAGAGCTGTGTTGATCCTCTTGACTTCGGGGAGATGTTCCTTGCCGTTCATCAATGTTCCGATGGCTTTCGTGACCGGTAGGAAGAGCGCGGTCTCGGAAACCGTGGGCAAGACAGAGCCCACACCGATGTCCGCGAGCCCCAGGCCGATCTGGATCCTGGTCACGAGGTTCGATCTCATCCAGGTGACGGTCTTCAGGGCTATTCTCCTTCCCAGGGGAGTTCCCATCATGATCCCGGCAATAACGAAGGCGCCGCCGGCAAGGAAGAAGATATCGGTGGAAAACGCCTTGAAAGCCACCCCTGGTTTGAGCCCCGCGAAGAGCACCACGAGCAGCGGAGCGGCAAATCCCACGATCGCCTTGGGCAGGCCGTCAGTGACCATCATGGTAATGAACCAGAGAAACACCCCCAGCACCGACTGCGCCTGAGGTTTCAGACCGGGCAACGCCGGACCGAAATGAAGCGCCAAGAGAAGCCCAAACCCGACCACAAGGCCGATCAGTTTTTTCCGGCGCTCCGCTTCCTGCTCTTCGGCCTCCTCGACTGCCCGCATTCGTTCTTCCAAGAAACTCTCTTCAGCGCGCGTCTCGGCCATGCTCTACCCCTTTCTTCTCAGTGGCCCGCCCCGCACCCTCGGCGAGCGTTGATCGAGCAAATTCAACTTCCAGGTTTGATTGAACGGAATTAGATTACGTGGCGCGCCCTCTCGCCTTTTGGACAACGGCCATTATCACGATATCTTGGATTTCCGTCCCGGTTCTATCGCCTCGCCGATAATCTGAGCTTACAAACGGGAAGATGATGCAGGCGCCGGCGCAATAGGCCGGACGCGGTCATTGCGAGGCTCGAGCCCCCAAGACCTGACGTGAAGTCCCTTGGGCTCACTGAATCCTTCATTCGGAATTAGGTTGGACTCCTTCAGGCAAGAGGTGGCAATAGGAGTGGGATTTCACGGAAGGAGTTCAGCGATAAGAGCGACGGCGCTCCCTCAAGTGGAAAGGTGGTCACTGGTCATGCAGCCGGTTCATTATTTCGACCGGCCTAAGGAGGGTGATTTCCTTCTTGGCCATGAGGATGATCCCTTCCGCTTGGAGCTTTTGCAGCGTTTCGCTGACCGTCTGCTGGCACGAACCGGTGCAAGCCGCCAACTGCTCCTGGGTGAGGCGAACGGGAACTCTGACAGGACGGTTCAACGAGTCGCTTTCAAGCAGACACTCGGAAGAAAGATAAAAAAGAAGCCTCAGAATTCGTGTGCTCACGTCACATACCATCAGATTCTCGATCTGTTCAGCGAGGTATCTCAAGCGCCGGCCCAAGACGCTCATCACCCTTCTGGCCAGAGAATGGTGTGCGCAGAGAAGACTTTCAAAATCATCCTTCCGCACCTCGAATACGACGCAGGCTGCGAGGGTCTGCGCGCTGCATTTTCTCGTCTCGCCATTGATCACCTCCGCCAACCCGAACATTTCCCCGCTCTTTCGGAGAAACACGATCGGTTCCTTTCCCGTGGAGGTCATACGGCAGATCTTGACGGCGCCCTGGAACAAATAGAAGCACTTATCCCCCAGGTCTTCTTCAAGGAAGATAAAAGCGCCCTTTTTGAACGCCTTCCTGACAGCCACGGACATAAATGCCCGTTTTTCTTCAGGCATATCCCAAAAGAAGTCCTTTTCGTGAAGGTGCCAATCCATTTGTCTATCATGGTTTTTTCTCAGTAATCTCACAACCTACGGTCTACCTCAAGGCGGGGTTTGCGCCGTAACCGAGCGCCCGATTTCCCTTGTGATGGCTCTTTGCGGCGCGGACGGCCGTGACAGCAAAGGCGACGAGCTGGGCAAGGTTTCGGTCGCCCCGGTCCTAAGAAAGAGAAATGACGGCGCAGGTGGAGCGTGAAGTCCCGCCCCAAACCGATTACCGGACGCCGGCCGGCTCGTTCCGAGAACGGCTTCGCAGGTTATCTTCAAGATCCTGATTGGGAATTCACTCGCCTAGGGAGCCCGTTAAGGCGCGGATTCGCCCCAAGGATTCGTCCGCTTGTCCATTCTCTTGTCCCAATCGGTGCGGGCTTGCGTGGGAGGGGGTAGGGTGGAACTCAGGTACCTCAGGCCGGGAATGTATCGGACAGCCCAGCTTTCATTGGCTTGATCCTGGAGAGCTGGAGGCGTGGGGTTTGCCGCGCGGGCTTCCGTATCGAATCCGGGCTTGGCCGCGCTAATCGAACGCAGAGCGGAACACGAAGAGAGCAAGGGGAGCGATATGACGAGCGCTAATAGCGCCACCAAGACCTTTTTCATATAAAATACCCCTGAAACCGGCTGGTTGATTCAAGGTCACCAATTCGCGCGCAAGCATATATCTGTTATTTGCTGTGCGCACAAGTATTTTCGACCTTTATACAAAAAAAATTTCTGGAATCATAGCCGGTAGGGGCTCGTTTTTGAACTAACGGTTCATTGCATGCGAAGTGTCGGTCCTGTGGCCGATTCGCATGGACAAGAAGCCTGCCACCACGTAAAGCGCTCCAGCCACGCTCAGCAAGAACGTGAAGCCATACGTCATGGCAATGAGCACCGCGAAGCACGCGGAGACGACCGAAGCAAAGCCGTTTACAGCCCACGCCAGCGGGATCAGTCCCGGGGCTTGCTCCTGAAGACGGGCTATTCCCCAAGGAAACGGATTCCCCATCAAGAGAGCCGTGGGGGCGATAAGGCCCACTCCAAGCGCTATTTTTGCAGGCAGGGAGGATAGAGCGGCCCATTGAAAGACGAACGGTAACAGAACGGAATCAGCCAGGAGAAGGCAGCATATAAGGCAAGTGGTAGCCAAGATCGTTCCTCCCAGGCGTGGAGTCAATCCGGGCTGGAGCATGCTCCCCAGGCCAGCGAAGAAAAGGAAACCCCCGAGCGCCAGGGCGGCCGCAAGAATCGGTTCGCCCATGAACCTGGTAAAGAGCTGAATGAAGCTCATTTCAACAAACATGAAGCCCGCGCCCAGGGCCGCAAAATACACGGCCGCTCGAAACCTGGACTCTGTCAAGGGGGCGTTCTTGCGCCGGTCGAGAACCACAGGAATCGAAATCAAGAGAAAGGCCGCCAAAGCAGTCCAGCCCGCGGCAAGCACGAGGACGAGGAACCCCAGCTCCGCGCGCGTCAGCCACAGCGGGCCGAAGCCCGCAACCAATTGCGGCAGTGAAACCCAGCGGAAGAAATCGTGGAAAAAAGGCCGATCGTCCCGAGCAGGGCGAATGTTCCAGCGCCAGCCTTGAGCAAACTCTTCTGCCCCGGTCCCCAGCCATTTCGTCAGCGCATGGTGGAACCACGAGACCCGGGAATTGGCCGGCCCAGGCAGCCCATGGACGCGATTGGTTTCTGACGGCTCAATACCGGGGAACCACTCCGGGTCCCAGGACTGCGACTGACACAGACGCCTGAAGTGCTCTACCGTGCCGCGCTCAATCGGTCGTCCGGCCGCGAGCGTCGCGCAGCTCAACTCATCCCGCGCCATGAGCAGATAATTCCCCGGATGGTCCACATTCCGTTCCCGAAGCGCCTCAACCCATGTGAAGACGATCTTGATGTTGTCCCGAGGCGGGTCCTGGATGCCTCGGACCACACACGCCATTCCATCGGGGGAGAGGGAAGCCAAGCAACGCCCAAAGCCTTCCACAGTGGCCAGATAATCCTCCCTAAGGCCGGCTATTCCGCCCGAGCCCGGGGCAAAGCCTTCCAGTTCCGCGAGATGAATGACGTCAAAAGCGCTCCGGTTCGCGTCCAGAAAAGCCCTGGACTCAGCTTCCACAACTCGGATGCGTGGATCTCCAAGCGGACTTGCGGGATGCTCCCATAGCACGCGTAGAATGTTGCTGTCGGGCTGGACCAGGACAATTTCCTGCGCGGGGCTGAGGCGGGCAAGCGAAAGGGTGACCGACCCTGCTTCTCCCAGGATCAGAACACGCCGCGGGGTTACCAGGTGATACGGGATGGCGGCGAGCGTCCCCATAAGCGCCTCGGCCTCCGTTGCTTCGCGAATGTTCAGGATTGCGCCGATCTGGAAGCCGTCCTTGAGCAACACATCCATATTTGGCGGGCCGGTGTTTGCGCTTAAGGAAAGGAGGCTGTGGAAATGCGGGCCGGAATAGAGATCGACTCTTCCACGAGGCCCGAAGAGAACGCGGGCCCTCTGGGCCTGGCCCTGGGCTTCCAGCCTTCTCACGTCTGCGAGGCTCTTGTACTGGTCGATGTTGAGAGGAAAACTTTCGTCCGCCGGGGTGATAAGGAGCCACGCCAGGGCCGCGGCCGCTAGTGTGATAACCAGTGCGTAGGAGAGCCTCCCTGGGCCTCTCACGGCAGGCGCAAGGAATACAGAGGAAAGGATCACGGAGAGCGCCAGCGGGACCGCCAACCCATTCGGGAGCAGGTAGCTCAGGAGGATCATGGTTCCCAGCGATCCTGCCGCGCTTCCTGCGAGGCTCACCGCGTAGACCAGGTGCGCTTCCCCTGTCTGGGTCATGAGGGCCAGGCCGACGAGGGTCCCGGCCAGCAGGAAAGGCACGAGGTGAGCCAGCCAAAAGACCGACCACCAGCCGAGGTTGGAAGCCCACTGCATCGGCGGGAAGTAAACGTCTATGGGAAGCAACTCTCCCAACCACAAAGCAGTCGGCATCGATATCGCGAAAATGGGTAAGCCCCAAACAAAGACGCTCGAAGCCCGCCCCAGGAACCACTCACGCCGCGCCGCGAGCAAAGCGCCGCCCGCCCCGAACCCCAACAGCGCACAACTGATCACAAGGAAAGAAAAATGGTGGTACCGGGAGATCAGTAAGCACCGCATGAGCGCGAGTTGCCAGCCCACCGCGGCGGCTGAGACGCAGAATACGGCCGGTAGGAGGGCGAGCCTGGACATTGGCGCTGGAGATGTCACTTCTCGGAAGAGGGCTCGCGTGTCATGGGCACGAATCTCACGAGCTCCAGGGTTTGAGACGTTCTCCCACCGTCCTTGGTCTTCGTAACCAGCAGCAGGCGCTGCGTTTCGAATTTCCCCCCCACGGGAATTACGATTTTCCCCTCGGGCGTGAGTTGATCGAGGAGCGGCGGAGGCACATGGAGGGCCGCGCAAGTCACGATAATGCGGTCAAAGGGAGCATGTTCGGGCCATCCGTAATACCCGTCTCCGTGACGCACCTTCACTTGGGGGTATCCCAGTTCCTGCAAAGTAGCTTTTGCACGCTCGTACAGCGGTTTGACGATTTCTATGGTATAGATATGCGGCGTGATCTCGGCGAGTATTGCAGCTTGGTACCCCGATCCGGCACCGATCTCAAGCGCCTTCATACCGCGTTTCAGGTCCAGGGCCTGCGTCATAAGCGCCACAATATACGGCTGAGAAATGGTCTGCCCGTAGCCGATTGGGACTGGAGAGTCCGCATAAGCCGCGTATCTCATGGATTCCGGAATGAAGAGATGCCGAGGCGTCTTGAGCATCGCGTCCAGGACTGCTTTGTCCGTGATAGGAGTCCTGCCCAAACCGCGCAATTGAGTGTGGACCATCTGTTCGCGTTCCTGCGGACGACTCTCAGACGCCTGCTTCGACGCATCGGGACTACCGGGGGATTTGCAGGCGGCAGGTAGAGCTATCACGAGGCTCAATCCGACGCCCCAGAATAAAGCGGTCCTCATCATGGGATGCGCAAGCCTCACCCCGTCTCTCCTCTGCGCTCGGAAGCGCTCATGTTACGCCTGTTCAGGGCCTTTTCCATGACAAGCGCGTCGTCTTCAGTGTCCTGATAATACCGTTTGCGGAATCCTATCACAGCGAAACCGGTCCTCCTGTAAAGAGATCGCGCAGTGGTGTTCTTGCGTCCCACCTCGAGTATGATGCGCCGTATGCCGTCTTTTAGGCAGACTTCCTCAATGTATTGCAGGATTGCTCTACCCAAGCCTTGACCTCGCCGGTCAGGATGCACGGCAAAGGTCATCAGGTGCGCTTCATCGAGCACCTCCCACCAGCAGGCGTACCCAACAATTTGCGAGTTCAGCCGAAAAACGGTCGACCTGGCGGACCTGTTGGCCAGTTCGTCGAGATACATGGACCGGGTCCAGGGAGTGACAAAAGAAACCTTCTCAATGGCCAAGACTTCGTCCAGGTCCGACGCTTGCATCACGTCCGCCTTGAACCCCGGGTATGGAGACTCCTGGGTCACGTCAATACACCAAATATTAGGCCGCCTATCAGGATGATGCCGAATCCCAAAAGAAACAGGAGCACGCCGGCTTTTTCTTCATGTCCCACCATGCAGTCCGCGACCGCGACGAGGAGCGCCGCGTAGAACGCGAATCCCAGAGCGGGCGCCAGGCCGGCGGGAAGAACCTTGACAAGTTGGCCGATGAAAAGCGCGCCGACAATGATGATGGGGAAGAGAGCCAAGAAAGCCAAGGAAAAACCCAGGATCAGCCCTCCGACGATGGAACGCCAGGCTCCACACCCGTTCAATTGCTCTGCAGCTAAGTTCGCGCGTCGAGCTAGTCGGGTCAAACCGTTCCTGAGCGCCGCGTCAAGGACCATCCCCAGGAAAGCAACGGGAAGCGCACAGAGGAAAACCATAAGAGCCAGAGAAGTGACGGGGATGTCGTGCTGGGTTCTCACGATGCCGGAAATAGCCGCGCCCGCCACTGAGGCCAGGGTGGTGTCAGGAGGGATGTATCCTCCCACAGGAGGCTGCCGAAGCCAGAGGAGCTCGAACAGGATGCCCGAAGCCAAGCCGGCCCCCAGGTCCCCAACGAGCCAACCCACAAGAGGCGCGGCGACCACCGGTCGGGAAACCATGAGCTGGAGCATCTGAAATCTGTCCAGCCACAGGAGACTACCAACCGCGCTGGCCACAAGAGCCTGCGAAATCATGGGTCACCTGACGCGATCGGGAGTAACGAGTGGGCAAGGCGCATGAGCCGGCTTGCCTGCCAGTGAACCCATCGCCGTAAGTATTCAGTTTCGTGGGGAAACACTGCCTTTGCGAGTCCCGCGAGACGCGTGACGAAACGATCTACTAGCTTGGGAAATCTTGGTGGGACCGGTGTCACCGGATCGGCGCGCGGGGCAGGCTTGTCGGTCACCCCTAATACACAGGCGGGACGTCGGTCCCACCATTCACTTCGTGTCCTGGTCGAAATCAGGTTCCAGCCAGGGATTCCCATATGTCCACCAGATCGAGGGGCTTCTCGAAAGGCACGCTCTGGATATGCACTTGGACACCTTGATCGATGATATCACGAAGGGTCGCCAGGACGCTTTCCCCTACAAGGACTGTCCTGCTCAGGCATACCGTGGACTCTTCCGTCTTGAAGTTCCCCAGATTCAGGGTTGTGAAGGGCACACCGGCCTTCTTGAGCCGTAAGGCGTCCACCGGACTTTCGATGAGCACCATTCTTTTCAGTTGGTTTCGCTCCGGCTGCATGAGCAGGGCAGCTATCCGTTCCACCGTGTCCACCACCAGGCGCACGGAAAACGGAACCGCCGACTGAACGATCATGGTCTGAACAGGATCTGCGGCCAAGGCGTCATTGGCCACCAGCACTTCCTGCGCGCCGGTAGACGGGAGCCAACCCTCGAGGATCTGTCCATGAACGAGCCGATCATCCACTCTGACCAGCACTATGGGCATAGGCGCGACTCCCGAAGTCACTCGCGGATACGGTTCCCTTCACGCTTCTCGCGCTGCGCTCTCCCGCGCAGCCTCTGCCTGAGCACGTCCCCTGCCAGAAATATGCTCTCTTTGGCCGCTTCCGAAGCCAACTGAGCCAGTGTCTTCAGGTCCTGACCCGCCCTCGAATTGATCGCCTTGATGATCATAGGCAAATTCAGACCCGTGACCACCTCAACCTTTCCTTCTTCTAGAAAAGACAACGATAGGTTGGTCGGAGTGCCGCCAAAAAGATCGGTGAGCACGAGCACCCCATCTCCCTGGTTCATCTTCTCAATCGCCTTTGCCACCTGATCTCTCAGCAATTCGGAGGATTCGGCGGGGTCAATCGAAAGAGCTTCCACCCCCTCTTCGGAATTGAGCCCGATTAGCCGCGCGGTCGCGATGAACTGCCGACCGAGCTCACCGTGTGTAACGATCAGAATGCCAACCATATGTGATCCGCCTAAATTGAGTGTCCCTTGCGCCCGTGCGAACGGCGCGTCTAACCCTCACGCGCGTCTCCCGGACCGGCACGGGAGAGGCCGTGGCGCCGGAACAGGTTCTCCGACTTGCGACGGCCGCTAGCAAAGACACATGCGCTTTGCCGAAACTCTGAGCATCAAGAATGAGCCGTTTTCGCCGGGCTCGCCCTGCGGTCTTCAGGGACCCAGTTCTCTGTGTCTCACTTCCAGGTTTGTGTACCCGCTTCGGCGCAAAATCTGCAAAATCTCTTCAGCGATCGCAACCGATCGGTGGCGTCCCCCTGTACAACCCACCGAAATAGTAAGGTACTGTTTCCCTTCCTTTATGTAAAGCGGTAAAAGAAAAACCAGTATATCATCAAGTTTTTTCAGAAATTTTCGGGTAATTTTGTGAGCGTTAAGCCATCCGGCCACCTCAGGGTCGCGGCCGGTCTTCAGCTTCATTTCTTCGACAAAGTGCGGATTGGGAAGGAAACGCACGTCGAAAACCAGGTCCGACTCCACCGGTAACCCCCGTCCAAACCCGAAAGACGTTATTACCACTTTGAGCCCTTCGGTTTCGGGAGCGCCGATGACCTTCTTGATTTCATCCCGAAGCTGATGCACCGTCATGTCTGAGGTGTCGATAATCCAGTCCGCGTGCTCCTTGATCTCGTGAAGCGCCTCGCGCTCCTTTCCAATTCCGTCGAGCACGCCTCCGGCCGCGGCCATGGGATGCTGCCGCCTGGTCTCACTGTACCGTCGCACCAGAACCTCATCTCGCGCATCGAGGAACAGAATCTGGACCGGCGTGCCGCTCATCTCCAGCGCACCGAGAATCGAACTGTAACGAGGGAAGAAACCCCTCTGACGGAGGTCGATCACCAGAGCCAGCCTGTCCAACTCGGTCCCTCGCGAGTCGGTCAGTTCCAGGAGTTTGGGAAGCAGGTCCACCGGTATATTGTCAACGCAAAAGAACCCCGCGTCTTCGAGGGTCCGTGCAGCCGTGGACTTGCCTGAGCCGGACATGCCGGTGATGATCACCAGTTGTCTATTCATGCGGGAATGACCGCTCGTCTGCTCTTCCACAGTCTCACCACCATTTCAATGAGAAGGCCCGGGTCCGAATTTGCAGGCAATGGGAGCCGAACCACAGGCACATCAACGCCCAGCAGGTTCGAGGCGCTTGTCTCGGGAATGGTCCGGCCCGCGTCTCGGGACGCCTCATACGAGTCAAGTTCAACAATGAGTCCAATTGAGGCCGACGGTTGCGTCCCCTCCGGATACAACCATGTTGCCGGGAAGATTCCCAGCCCTCGAACTTCCACCCGCGCTTCAGGGTCGACAGGAAAGCCGGTTAGCCCGCCGTTGGGATCGGCCGATATCTCCACCAAGTCGTCCGCGACCAATCGGTGCCCCCGATCCATCAAACACAGAGCAGCCCACGACTTACCCGATCCTGCCGGTCCCCGTATCAGGGCCCCGACACCGTAGACCGATACCAGCGTAGCCTGTAGTCGGATAGATCCCATGTTCTTCCTATGCGACACGCCGGAATGAAGCGCCCTTAGTCGGGTCTGCGCATGGGGAGGATTGGAGGAGAGATCGGTCTCCTCTTCAAATTATTACGCAATGATGCGTTTCTTGACGCCTTTCTCCGAGACGAGACCCCGGAGCGCTCTCCGAAGCCGGGGACTTTCATGACTCGTTGCAGCTCCGTTAGCCATTGCAGTTGCCATAGATAGCATGATCGTGATGAGGCATCAATTGGCAGCATGGAGCTGATATGCGAAAAAAAGGTTGACACGGAGGCCGATATATCTTAATAGGAATATTTATATATTGACGGCCCGCCACCAGGAGGTATGATGAATCGACACATGCTGGCTCTCGTCCTGGCAATGCTCTTCTGCTCGAGCCTTCTTGCCTTCCCGCTCCCCGCAGCGGACGCCGCCGACCTTGCTTCGAACGCGAATATATACATGTATTCCAAGCCCTTCAAAATCGGAGACCTCTCCCTGCTCAATTCCCGTGGCCAGCGCGTATCGCTTAAGGATTACCGGGGCAGAGTGGTTCTCGTGCATTTCTGGTCCATCTCGTGCCCTGCGTGCAAGGTTGAAGCGCCTCTCCTTGATTGGCTCAAGAAGACGTACGGGCCTGCCGGCCTGGAGATCCTCGGGGTCAATCTCGTGGATCCTCCCGCCTCAGTGGTGAATTATGCTACGAAAACCAATTGCTGCTATCCCGTCCTCTGCAATGACGGCATGAACAACGGACTTCAAACGGTCAGGATCGGGGGCAAGACCACTGCATTCCTCGTCAATGACGCCAAAGAGGCCATCCTCGAAATCCCCGGGCTGCCTACCACGTACATTGTGGACTGCCGCGGCGAAGCCGTCGCGTACAGCGTAGGCCCCGCCACGTGGAACCATGCGTCGGCTCAGGGTCTCATCCGGAAGCTTCTTGCTGAAAGCAAAACGTGCCGCTTGGATGATCCGAACGGATCCCAGAGCCTCGGTTCCTTGTGGTAGGTCCACCTAGAGGGCGACCGGAAGGACTTATCCACCATAGCGCTCTCGCTGTTTGTCCCAAAGCGCATGTCTGTAGCGCTGGGATGCCCGGCTGCGCAAGGCGCTCTGGGCGCGTTGGATGCGGGTATGAGCCGGTGAGAGCCGGGGCTTTTCGCTTGACAACGAACCCTCAGGTTGATAACTTTCTGTTTGAATTGCAGGCGCGTAGCTCAGGGGGAGAGCATCACCTTGACGCGGTGAGGGTCTGGGGTTCAAATCCCCACGCGCCTACCATATGAGGTAAGAAACAATCGCCATACCGTCCACCCAAGCCGCACGATTCACTCAGGAGGGGTGTTAATTTCAGTATGATTGCCAAATCGATCCTTCCTGGCGCTATCCCGCCTATAGATTCCATAAGCGTATGAAGCCCTCCGTAGAGATTCATATCAACGGCGAAAAAAAGGTATATCCGGCTGGTGTTACTCCACGAGACATACTGCGGGATAACGGGATTGAAGACAGCCGGGACATGGTCGCGGCTGACCTCAACGGACATGCGGTGGATCTGAGCACGCCGCTGACCGAGTCGGGTCCGCTCAACTTCATCAGCGTCCGGTCTGCCAAAGGACTGGAAATTTTACGCCATTCCACGTCTCACGTCATGGCCCAGGCCGTGCAGGAGCTCTTTCCCGACGTGAAGATCACCATCGGCCCTGCCGTTGAGGAGGGGTTCTACTATGACTTCGATACTCCTCGCCCCTTTACTCCTGAGGACCTGGAGCTTATCGAGAGCCGGATGAGGGAGATAGTAAAAGGTGAGTTGCCCTTCCGGCGGATCGTGATGCCGAGAAATGAGGCGATAGGCTTTTTTCAAGAGAAGAGCGAAACATATAAGGTCGAGCTGCTCGATCAGATTGAAAGCGAAGAGGTGAGCCTTTACGCGCAAGGCGGATTCACTGATTTGTGCCGAGGCCCTCACATTCCCGACACGGGGTACATTCGGGCATTCAAGCTCACCAAACTGGCAGGAGCATACTGGCGCGGAGACGAGCGCAATCCCATGCTCCAACGCGTCTACGGCACGGCGTTTCCCTCCCATGAGGACCTTAAGCATTATCTGCACGTGCTGGAGGAGGCCAAGAAGCGGGATCATCGCAAGCTGGGCCGCGAGCTCGATCTCTTCTCCGTATCTGACGACGTGGGTCCGGGACTGGTGATTTGGCACCCGAAGGGGGCCCTGCTGCGACACCTGATCGAGGAGTTTGAGAGAAGGGAGCACCTCAAGCGAGGCTACCAGTTTGTAATCGGTCCTCAAATTTTGAAGAAGGACCTCTGGGAACGGTCGGGGCATTTCGATAATTACCGGGAGCAGATGTACTTCACCACGGTTGACGGAGTGGATTACGGCATCAAGCCCATGAATTGCCTTGCTCACATGCAGGTGTACAAGTCCAAGATCAGGTCGTACCGGGAGTTGCCCCTACGCTTCTTCGAGCTTGGGACGGTTCTTCGGCACGAGAAGAGCGGGGTCTTGCACGGGCTCTTGCGGGTCCGACAGTTCACGCAGGATGATGCGCACATACTCTGCACGCCTGAACAGCTTAACGACGAGATCATCGGCATTGTGAAATTCGTTCGTGACGTGATGGAAATATTCGGCTTTGATTACACCATGGAGCTGAGCACACGTCCGGAGAAGTCCATCGGCACGGATGAAGACTGGGACCGGGCCACCACCGCGTTGGAAAAGGCGCTTCAGGACCTGGGGGCCGCGTACGAGATCAACGAGGGTGACGGGGCCTTCTATGGGCCCAAGATCGATATCAAGCTCAAGGATGCCCTGTCCCGATCGTGGCAGTGCGCGACCATTCAATGTGACTTCACGCTCCCCGAGCGCTTTGACCTCACCTATGTGGATTCGGACGGCGAGCGCAAGCGCCCGGTCATGATTCACCGCGTTGTTCTAGGGGCGATCGAGCGATTTCTGGGAGTGCTCGTGGAGCACTATGCGGGCGCTTTCCCGCTCTGGTTATCGCCTGCGCAGGCCGTGGTCATGACCATAACTGAACGGCAGAACCCATACGCGAGGGAAGTGGTGGAGAGACTCAAGGCGCACGGTGTGCGGGTCGAGGTAGATCTGCGCAACGAAAAGATCGGTTTCAAGATTCGGGAGGCTCGGGGTCAAAAGATCCCGTACATGGTGATAATCGGTGACAAAGAGATGGAAAGTGGAACCATCGCAATCAGGAAACGCGGGGAAGACTCGACCGCAGGCATGCCGGTTGAAACATTCCTCAAGCAGTTTGATCAGGAGGTGGAGAATCGTTCATGACACGATGGCCAGCCTTGTGGGCTAACGGGTTCTTTTCAAGGGGGCTGAGTGAATGAAAGGAAGGCCGCGACTTCCTGTTCGCGTAGAGCCCAAGGTCAGGGTAAACGACCGGATTCGTGCTCCTCAGGTACGGGTCATTTCTCCGGACGGTGAGCAATTGGGGATCATGGAGGTCCCGTTGGCTCTTCAGAAATCCGAAGAATTCGGCCTTGATCTGGTAGAGGTGGCGCCCAATTCCGATCCTCCGGTTTGCAGGATCATGGATTACGGCAAATACCGGTTCGAGGAGAGCAAGAAGGAGCACGAGCGCAAAAAGAAACAGGCCACTATTAATATCAAAGAAGTCAAGCTCAGGCCGAAGACCGAACTTCACGACCTTGCCATCAAGGTGAGAAAGCTCAAGGTTTTTCTCGCGGACAACTGCAAGGTCAAGGTGACCATTATGTTCCGGGGGAGAGAGATCGCACATCCGGAGCAGGCCCGCGTGCTGGTCGACAAGCTCTTGGAAATGGTCGGAGAAGAGGCTCAGGTCGAGCAGCCCGCCAAGTTCGAAGGTAGGAACATGACCATGGTCTTGGCCCCTTCACCTTGACGGGCGGGACTTCTTAGTGAGCGGACATCAGGCTGCGAAATGAGTTGAACCCCGGTCGATCCCTGGGTTTCCGCAACGGTTCATCATTCACATGATTTTGGGGCGCTGCCTTGAGCAGCCGTTCAAACGCAGGGAATGGGGCAAGAACCGTGAGTCAGTGGTACGCGCCGCTGAGGAGGGCGCGTTCGGATCGAGCGGCGACCCGCCGGCGCCGCGTCGGATCGTTGATAGGCGGACGAATGAGTATGGGCGAAGATCACAGGAGACGGTTCACCCGAGTGCCCTTTGAACTCAAGGTTAACCTCACGGTGGGTGACCGCGTAATCACCTCTAACAAATCGCGCGATCTCAGTTTAGGGGGGATGTTCGTAGAGTCGGACATCGTCCATCCAGTGGGGACCGTGTGCGACGTTCAGGTACAGCTCACAGGCGAGACCTCGGGACTCTATATCAAAGCGGAAGCGGAAGTCGTTCGAACCGAGGCGGACGGCATGGGGCTCGCATTCATCAGGATGGACGTGGACAGCTTGACCCTTCTGAAGCACCTCGTCGCAATCCATTCAGGGGATCTGGGGCTCATCTCAAAGGAATACTTCTGCGAGCTGCTCGCGGTTGATGACGCTCAACAGGAGTGATCCCGCCATCTTTCCTCCACACACCATGTACCGATTTGGTCTCGTTTTGGGCGCCATCACGCCCATAATGAGTTCGGGCGCTTGGGGGTTGCTTCTGCGAGATAACGGGTTCAGGCGGGGTCTTCTTCCGGGCTCTCCCCCTTGGGCTTTTCAGTATCTTGCTGAGCACGTTTCTCTTCAGCCAGTTTCTTGGCCTGCTCAATGAGCTCTATGAGCGTGGCCATCTTCGGTCGTGGGGGCTGGAGGAAGGTTTCGGCAAACTCTTCCGGGGTCATGATTTCCCGAAAAAAGGTTTCCGCGTCAAAGTAAGCTTGCCAGCACACGATAGTTCGGGGGCAGGGACGCCCAGCGTTCTCCACTCGGCAGTACGCGAAGGTGACCGGGCCGCCCAATCGAGGGCAACGGATTTCTCGTTCTTCATATAATGCTTTGGAGCGGGATTCAGTCATGACTCCGTCCGAGGTTCGTGCTGTCCCAGTATTCGAGAAGCGTCCATGAACGGCTCACCGATCTTCAACCTCCCAACACTATAAAGCGCCTCGCCCTCATTGAAAAGACCCTTGGGGCGCGCCACCTCCCTACCGGACAAACATCAAAAATATCCGATTGTCTTCTTCTGAAGAAAGAATATTTTCTTCAAAAGACACAAACGCTTACCTCAGAAAGAACAACTCAGTATCCATCGCCGCGGTATTCCCGGAATGCGAGACAGGGGATGAAGGAAGGAGCCCGGCGAGGCTCCTAGGGGAGAGCTGCGCCGGGCCGATGAAGTATGTTGTGGTCACTTAGAGCTTGGGCTTGGGAAAGCTCTCGATGGCCTTGAGCGCGCGCTCGATCTCTGACTGAGGAAATTCGTGGTCGGACAGCTTGCCCTGGAAGAAGGCGTCATAGGCTCCCAGGTCCACGATACCGTGGCCGCTCCAGTTGACGAGGATCGTCTTTTGCTTGCCTTCTTCCTTTGCTTTCTTGGCCTCCTGCACGACCACGGCCAGCGCGTGGCATGTCTCGGGAGCGCTGATAAACCCTTCCGTCCTAGCCCAGGTAACGCCTGCCTCGAACGTCTCAAGCTGCTGCACGGCACGCGGCTCGATGAGCTTGTCCATGATGAGCTGACTCACCAGCGGCGCCATACCATGATAGCGAAGCCCACCCGCGTGGATGGGAGCGGGCACGAAGTCGTGACCGAGGGTGTGCATCGGCAGCAGTGGGGTCATTTGGACTGTGTCGCCAAAATCATACGCAAATGGGCCTCTGGTCATCGTAGGGCAGGAGGTGGGCTCCACCGCTATTATCTGAATTTGCTTGCCCGCTATTTTGTCCCGCACAAAGGGGAACGCGCATCCCGCGAAGTTGCTCCCTCCACCCGCGCAGCCGACCACGATGTCCGGGTAGTCCCCAACCTTGGCCAGTTGCTTCTGGGCTTCCAAGCCTATGACGGTCTGATGCAGAAGAACGTGATTCAGAACGCTCCCCAGCGAGTATTTCGTGGGGGGCCTTCCGGCGGCTTCGCTGGTAACCGCGTCTTCTACGGCTTCGCTGATCGCAATTCCCAGACTCCCGGGAGAATTGGGATCCTGTGAGAGGATCTTGCGCCCGGCTTCGGTTTCAGTGCTCGGGCTCGGGATACAGGTGGCGCCCCAGGTGTTCATCATCAGGCGTCGGTACGGTTTCTGCTCGTAGCTGATGCGCACCATGTAAACCTTTGCTTCTAGCCCGAACTGGTTGCACGCAAAGCTCAGCGCGCTCCCCCATTGGCCCGCGCCGGTCTCGGTGCTGATGCGTTTCGTGCCGAAAACTTTGTTGTAATAGGCCTGGGCAATCGCGGTGTTGGGCTTGTGGCTCCCGGGAGGACTGACCCCCTCATTCTTGTAGTAAATCTTGACAGGACAGTTCAGGTACTGCTCGAGCTTCACCGCGCGGTACAGCGGCGTGGGCCGCCAGATAGTGTACACGTCCAACACAGGCTCCGGAATGTCGATCCATCGCTCCTGGCTCACCTCCTGCTCAATGAGATTCATGGGGAAGACCGGAGCCAGATCAGCCGGACCCACGGGTTGCCCAGTGCCAGGATGCAGGGGAGGCTGCATAGGATTGGGCATGTCTGCCGCGATGTTGTACCACTGGCGCGGGATTTCATCCTCGTTCAGTAAAATCTTGATTGCCATAACCATTCTCCTTCCTGGCTTGATGTGGTGGGAAGCGGAAGGCCCGCTCTCCAATGTTGGACGGAACACTCTGGTCTTTAGCGCTGACGACCGGACCCGAATGAGGGTCCGGATCAATCCACTGAGAAGGACAATAGGCTATGAGGCGTGTCGCTTCAGATACCCGCCCAGGCGCGGAGAAGCGACGGAGATATCACGGTTGGTGGATTCTACCGAACATGCGCCCAATCGATCAAGAAATTCCTGAACCGGCGACTTCGATTATCGTCTATTTGATCTGAGCGCCCGCCCTGGCGCTCGGGTTCAGTTCGCACAGTGTGATCTTACCCTCATGATCCACACTGGCCAGAACCATGCCGTGACTCGTCCCGAACCTCATCTCTCGGGGCTTGAGGTTCGCGACCACTGCGACGGTTTTTCCGACCAGATCAGCCGGGTTGAATGACTTCTTTATCCCTGCGAAGATGGTCCTCTTTTCCCGCCCTAGATCCACTTCCAGCTTGAGCAGCTTATCAGCTTCCGGCACGTCCTCGGCCGCGACGATCTTCCCCGCGCGCAGGTCCACGCGTGCAAAGTCCTCTATGTTAATCTCAGGGCCGAAATCAGGGACCTGAAAAATCCCTTCTTGCGCTACGTCCGCGACGGTTTCGCGGCTCGCGGCAACCATCTTCTCAAGCGCGCCCGGCTCCAGGCGATCGATAAGCTTTTCGAAGGTCCCCACAGGACAATTCTCCAGGTCGAGCGTCGCGTCGTCCCAGGTCAAGTCCGAGACTCCGAGCATGGTTTCCACCTGCCTGCAATATCCGGGAAGGATCGGCTTGAGCAGCACCGCGATCACCTTGACGCAGTTCGCGGCAAAGGTGAGGATATCCCGGGCCCGTTCCGGGTCCTCCTTGATTACGGCCCAGGGCGCCTCTTTTTGGAGATAATTATTCGCAATGTCCGCGACCGCCAGGATCTCTTTTACAGCCTGACCGATTCTGAGATCCTCATAGCGCCGCCGGGCCTGAGCTATTGCCTCGTGCGCTTGTTCCACCAGAGGCCGCGCGTCGGACGGAATGGAACCCAATCGTGAGTCCAACCGCTTATTCAGAAAGCCCAGAGCCCGGCTTACAAGATTGGTGATGTTGTTGACCAGTTCGGCGTTGTTCCGATTGACGAATTCCTCGATGTTCAGGTCCAGATCGTCGATAGAGTCGCCCAGCTTGGAACCGTAATAGTAGCGCAGGTACCACGGGTGGAGAAATTGGGCGAACTGTTCGGCGGTGAGAAATGTCCCCCGACTCTTGGACATCTTGCGTGAATCCACAGTAAGAAAGCCGTGAACATGCACAGTATCCGGAGTGCGGTAGTCCGACGCTTTCAGCATGGCCGGCCAAAAGAGCGTATGAAAGTAGGCGATATCCTTACCGATGAAATGGTGGATCTCCACGTCTGCAGACGCGTCCAGCCAATAGTCTTCCACGCTTCGGTCGGCGCGGCGGGAGCAATAGCGCTCGGTGGCCGCGATGTAACCTATGGGCGCGTCCAGCCAAACGTAGAAGTACTTGTCATCTTCGCCCGGAATCTTGAAGCCGAAATAAGGGCCATCCCGTGAAATATCCCAATCCTGAAGCCCTTGATCGATCCATCCTCGGACGAAAGCCCTAACCTGGTCTTGCAGAATCCCCGGCGCCGCAGTCCAGTCGACCAAGAACTCTCTGAAATCGTTCAGCCGAAAAAAGAGGTGCTTCGACGGCCGCAGCGCGGGCGCGGCTCCGCAGATCGCGCACCGTGGGTCTCCAAGGTCTGTGGGGCTGTATGTGGCCCCGCAGACCTCGCACACGTCACCGTATTGGTCGGCTGCCCCGCATCGAGGGCATGTTCCACGGATGAAACGATCGGGCAGGAAGCGTCCGCATTTTTCGCAGTAGTATTGCTCGATCACCCGTTCGGAGATATGGCCCTTTTCCTTGGCGCGCAGGTATATGGTCTCCGAGTGGCGCTGATTCTCGGGGGAATCCGTGGTGTAGAACTCGTCAAAGCCGATCTCAAACTTGGCGAAGTCCTCCTGGTGCTTGAGATGGTAGTAGGCCACGAGTTCCTCGGGACTGATCCCTTTCTTCTTGGCGTTGATCTCTATGGGTGTTCCGTGCGCGTCGGACGCGCAGACGTAGACCACATCCTTGCCGGTGAGACGGAGAAATCTGACGTAGATGTCCGTCTGGATATATTCCACGAGGTGGCCGATATGGA
>VGSG01000082.1 GCA_016875095.1 Deltaproteobacteria bacterium | reverse complement strand
GGCTTGCTTAACCAGCGCATCAATCAACGGCCGGCTCTCCGGCGCCCTGTTGGTCTGCTCCGCGTATGATGCCGCGTTCAGCACGTTGTGGGCCCATTCCAGCGGATGGAACGGCACCTCTTTCTTGTTTGCGATCAGCTCGTACTTGGCGTGAATCAGTCCGGGACGAGCCTCACGATAAGTATTCAGGAGGAAATCCTCTTCAGGCGAGAACTTGATGGCGTACGGTATCGCTTTCACTCGGTGCTCGCCGATAGTATGCATTTGAATACCGTCGAGAATCGGAACCACCGAGAAACGTTCGATCATGCTGAGCCTTTCCTGGAGGCTCTTCTCCGTTCTGCTCAGATCGGAGCGCAGGTATATGGTCCGGACCGCGGCGAACGTAGATATCCCCAGGATTACTATCATCCCCACGATGAGGACTCGGGACGAATACATTGAGTCGGCTCCTCCTGTCGGTCACAAAGTTCAGCTTTGGCACATTTTGGCGCCCCGGTTCCCCCAAACGGCCGGTACGGCCCAATGCAGGCCGTTGGCCTGCGCAACCCCCAGAAAAAGGAGGGCAGCGTTCTCTTTAGCATGAAGACGGCCGACAATCCAGTTGCGCGGAAAAGACAAGAAATGCGCTTGCTGGAACGTCCCTTTACCCACGGGCCTTTCGGATTGACCCTCCGGCGTTCTGAATGCGCCGAACTGTTTGACATTGCGTTTCCCCTCACATAAAGTGATCGTGAGTAGGAACGTCAGCGCCAGGCTCGTTTTCCATGGTCAGTGGGTTCACACGAAAGGACTTCCTGGAAGCGCTGTTCGCGGATTATCTCCAGCGGCACGAGGGGTTTGTGATAGTTCGCACCACCCGTCGTCTCGATCATAAAGTGAGCACTCGTTTCTTCCCCAACATCGATACACTGACTAAAGAGGTCTACGATCACAACACAAACGTCTTTTTTGGGGTCTGCCCGCGGGAAAGCACCAAGGGGGGAGAGGACTCGGTGCGATATATGGTGGCATTGTGGGCCGGGCTCGACTTGGGGTCCGAAGGGTACTCGGGGAGATATACGTATTTGCGCGGGCCGGCCCACGCGGCCAAAGCGGTGCGCAGTTTTGCTTTCCCTCCATCGATCGTGGTTGAGTCAGGACACGGGGTGCACTTGTACTGGCTGCTCAAGACACCCATGGAAATAAGTGACCGGGGTCGAATCGAGGGCCTTCTCCAGAAGATCAACGCCTATTTTCTCTGTAGGACTCCCATTCCTGTGGATTCCCTGTTGCGCGTGCCCGACACCATCAACTGCAAGATGCCCGGTGAGACCACAAATTGCGCCGTGAAATATATTAACATGAATTTCCGTTATGGAATCGAGGAGTTCGAAGGACTTCAACTGGACTTTGGAGACGCCAAACTGGAAAGCAGGACTCGGTGGCAGCCTCTGAAAGTGGAAGAGGTGGCCGACTCGGTTTCGAATGACGAAGCCCTGGGAGCGATCGATGAAACGGAGTACGAGGCTTTTGTGTCCACTCATGAGGGACAGATGGCGCTGGAAGAAAGGCTTTCCACATCTGGAGCGGCCATGAAGAGGGCAGGTGTTACGGGAGAATTCAATCGGGGGGTCAAAGGCGGCTCTTACGAAACCGCAACGGTGGGCGGCGCGGATGTTGTTGAAGTATCGACCGATCCCGCCGCTCACGATCTGGCTGATGCGGTTGCCGACCGAGTCGTGGCCAAAATCAGGGAAACTCTGGCCGACGAGATCGTGGACAAGCTAATGGAGCGGTTGCGCCGAATGAGGGGACAATGAGAGCGGTGGACCGGGTCCTTATTTGCCGCTTTGCAGGCGCCCGCGAGCAGGATGGCCTCCATTGGCGCCAACCCGTTTATATCCCAAGTATTGGAACCGGCGTCTATTCCGTGCTCCATTTCCTGTAGGGGCGCGGCCGGGCGGACGCTCCGGAGTATGGGCAGAGGCGCCGGTCTGCCCCTACCGGAGCCTGGTCCATCTGCAACGCGCGGCTTTACCGTGGCGCCTTATGATTCCAACCTTACGCGCGCCAGTGGAAATGAACCCTCGGGTCAGCTCATATGCCTGTGGCGGGAGAGGATATCTGTTGCGCTTCGTTGAGCGCGGAAAGGACCACATATAGTGCGCTGGGGCGTGCTGGTCAACCTCGCGATAATACTTGCGGTGAGCGGATGTTTGCTCTTTGTGGTATTCTGCGCTTCGCTGGAGCGCACCGTGATCGAAGAGCGAATGCAGCGAGGATCGTTGCTGGCCCATCGCGTGGAGAACCTCGTTTACGGCGCCGCCTCTCCTGAGAAGCTCTGGCAGGAGATCAGGAGTCTCTGCAGGAGTGAACCGGACCTCCGATTGTTCGTGTACGACGAACGGGGGGCGCTTTTGGGAGGGTGCGGCGAAAAAGCGGACGCGCCCAAGCCTGATCCTCTCGATTACAAGAGAATCGTAACGGTGGAGGGCGCGCGGTTCCCCATCAGCCTTTTTCGAGAAATGGCGGTGGTCGCGGACTTCACCGCGGATTTTCCTCACACCGTCCGATCTGTGCGAGTCATCTCGGTCATTGAGCCACGGATCTTCTTCGTGGCGTGGCAGTTCTTCGGAGCGTACCTGATTCTCACGCAAGCCGCTCTGTTTCTTCTCGGATATATTCTCTTTCACCGTACTATTATCGGCCCGGTTCAAGATGTGGCGGCGCTCGCCACGCGCGCGGCCGGTATGGCCCAGCGGCGGAACTCCATTGAAGGAGCGCCAGAGGGAGGAGATATATCGCGGATTTCCGAGAGTATCAAGGGTATGATCCTCAAGATCATGCGAGACCGGGAAGATATGCAGGCGCTCATAGAGCGCTTACAGCGCGTCAACCGGGATCTGGAGGCCGCCCAACGAGGGCTTGTGCGCTCGGAGAAGCTCGCGAGCGTGGGAAGATTAGCCGCGGGGCTGTGTCACGAGATCGGAAATCCGTTACAAATCCTCAGCGGATACGTGGAACTCCTCCAGGAGAGTCCTCACGGAGATTCAAGCGCAGTAATCCTGGGCAAAATGGAGCAGGAAGTGAAGCGCATAGACGATATCCTGCGCAACCTCCTCACCTTTGCCCGACCTGTGAAAGAGGACATGCGCTCCTGCGATCTCAATGCGCTAGTGATGGAAGCCGGTGCGTTTCTTGAAGTTCGCAAGGGATTCCGAGAGATCCGATTTCAGACGGAACTCGACCCCAAGCTGGCGCTGATCCGGACCGCGCCCGAAAAGCTGCGTCAGGTGCTGGTGAATCTCATCTTCAATGCGGCAGACGCCATGCCTGAGGCCGGCGGTGAGATTGTGCTGCGAACGCGAATGGCCGACGGGCACGCAGAAATTGAAGTCCGGGACACAGGACATGGAATTCCGGAAGAAAACCTCTCCAAAGTGCTCGATCCCTTTTTCACCACCAAGGAACCGGGTAAAGGCACGGGCCTTGGGCTGCCGGTCTGCCTCAGCCTGATTGAATCCCTCGGGGGAACCCTGGAGATTGATTCCAAGGAAGGATCAGGCACGATCGTGAAGGTGCACCTCCCTGCCGACGAAGATCAAGAGCCCTGATAGTGAGCGCTGCTAGAAGTTGCCGAAATTCCGGTCCGATTCGTGGCGGCTGCAACTCGTCATTCCTGTGAAAGCTCATTCGCGTTAACTGAAAGGATCTCGACATGTGATTTCGAATAGTAAACTCAAAGCCACCCCCTCACCTCGGCCCCCGGATCGCCGTCCGGGGCAGGCATTGATCCGGGGTCAAGTCCCGCGCGGAACGCGGGATTGAATCCCGGACTGGATTCCCGCTTCCGCGGGAATGACGGACGAAAGAACTGGGCCGCTTGACTTAACGCCTATGTGCGAAAGCCGGACCCCACTTCGTTGGATTCCATTGGCGTACGAGACCGGACCCTGGCTTGCGCCTGGGTTACAGGTGGAAACTTGACCGTTACCTTTCTCCAAAGCCGTAACAGCCTCCGCATGGGAACTCCGGCGAGCGACGGTGGACTACTCCAATGGAGATCATTTTACTCAGTCTCATGGAGCGGCCCGAGATGAGCGTGGCAAATCCGGACAAATTGAAGGCTTCCTATGATCGGATCCTGGATCTGCTCGACCGTCACGGGCTACTCAAGGAGCGTCTTCCTTTTACGCCCGCGCTTCTGGAAGAAGCGGTCTTCTTCTGCTACAAGATGCGCCTGCTCACTCAGGGAGATGTGAAGAAGCTCCTCGACCTGGATAAGGCCGGGCTCAGAAAGATCATCAACGAGTGGAACAGCGGCGATGAAGGGAATTGCACCTGCCGGTTGGCGAGAAACCCATTTGCCGAAGAGTGAACCGGCCTTTGTCGCCGGGCGGCAATGCGCTCCCGAGCTGCCGACTGGTCGCAGCCCCATTTTTTCATAAGGATACAGTCTTTTGGAACGGGGTCCGAGGGAACCCTTTTCTCGCTGCGACAAGGGTGCCCTCGGAACTTCTTCCCAAAAGCAAGTCACTATCCTGTCAGCGGCGCGCTTCTTTGCGAGGTAGTCCGGCCCAGAAGCCTCGGCGATCGACCCGTGCCTCCTGCTCAAGGAGTTTGTACTCCGCGAAGGTCACGTGCACATAGTCGCGTGTCACAAACCCCAGTCCTCTTCGGATGATCTCTCCGTTCACATCCACGAGCTCCCCCCACGGGCCGGGCGCCTTGAGGTATACGAGGAGCCGCTTCTTATCATCGAATCGATCCCACTTTCTGGTCCAGACCTCAATGACCTTGCCGCCGAGCAATGACTCGAGGGAGTCGCTGGCGGATCGCCACAGACGTTTTTCTCTGATGTGCCGCACGAGGGCTGGGTCAGCGCTCTTCAAGCGGTCACGGTTGAGGGGCGAACCCACGCCGACCAATCGCACGGCCACGATCTGGTCGGTATCGACCATTCGAAGCGTACACAGGTTGACCGATTCCACCGCATGGATTTTGGCGCGGCCGTGGAGCATGAGTCTGGGACTGGTCGCGCACGCGCAATCGCGCAGGCTGCCGACAAAGCAGAACCCAAGCATCAGCGCAACCACTAGGGAACATCGCGCCATACGCATACCTCAATACGCAAGCCCAGCGACACGCTGCTCACGGGATCGGGAAGACCGAAAAAGGACACATTAATCCCCTTGCCTCCACATAAAGGCCAATGAGTATCGCGCAGCCGTAACGAACCTGTAAACGTTACTTCTTCTTGTGAACGCTATCCTTGAGGGAAACCGACGAAGTGAATCGCGGCACTCGCATCGCAGGAATAGTCATGGCTTTTCCCGTTCGAGGATTCACCCCTTTGCGGGCCTTGAGGGAAATCACCCTGAATGTGCCCAGATTTGCAATCCGGATTTTGCCGTTCTTCTGTTTCAGCGCGGCGTGCACTGCCTGCACCAGACTGGACAGAGCAGCGCCCGCTGCTTTCTTAGTGATGCCGGCGTCCTGTGAGATGCGGGTCACGATTTCAGGCTTAGTCATTCCAACAACTCCTTCTCATGCATAAGACATAGATCTCCGCAGCTCCACGGGACCCCCTCGAACGAGGAGGCCCCCTTTCGGCCTTTAGCAGCCGGGAGATCTGCCACCCCCTGAACGATGGCTTGTTTACAGGGAGGATGGATATGGTTTGCTTAAGAGAGTGCAAAAGTTAGGCCAGGAGCATGACCATTAGCAAGCTCTCTGACTCGCATATCTATTCGGTGTGCGCTTTTGGCACGATCTTTGTCCTCTCTTATTTCTGTCAAGATTGTGGACGCTCTTATCAACGGAGTTGACACTGCCGGGGTCCTCCCTCTGATCTCCCGGCATACTTGCCAAACCTGTCCCCATAAAATCCCGGGCTGTTGCGCGGGCCCATTGAAGATGCTATAGGCAGAGTGTTTGACGCGGTCGCTTCTGTAGCTCTTTGTGCGTTCAAAAGGTTGACCTGCATGCAAAAGCTCGTCATCAAAGGCGGTCACCCGCTCCAGGGATCGGTGGAAGCCGGAGGGGCCAAGAACGCGGCGCTGCCTCTGATGTGCGCTTCTCTGCTCACGAGCGACGAGGTGGTCTTGCGCCGGATTCCCGCTTTGCGTGACATTCGCACGACGAAGCAGTTGTTGCTGCAACTCGGCGCTCAGTTGGACGATTTCACTCCAGGGATGCTGCGAATCAAGGCTCGGGAGATCGCCGATCACACCGCTCCGTACGAACTGGTGAAGACCATGAGGGCCTCGGTTATGGTCCTGGGACCGCTGCTAGCGCGGGAAGGAAAGGCTGACGTGAGCTTGCCGGGTGGCTGCGCGATCGGCGCCAGGCCCATCGATCAACACTTGAAAGGCCTTGCCGCCATGGGCGCCAAGATAGAGCTCGATCAGGGTTACATTCGGGCCCGCGTCAAGCGGCTCCAGGGTGTGGATTTCACCTTCGATCTCGTGACCGTGACAGGCACGGAAAACCTGATCTTGGCTTCGGCCCTGGCAAGAGGGACTACGGTGCTACGCAACTGCGCGGCTGAACCGGAAGTGGTCGAATTGGCTCACGTGCTCAACCGCATGGGGGCCGGCGTGGAAGGCGCCGGGACCGATACCGTGGTTATCGAGGGTAGAGAAAGCCTGGGAGGGGCGGCGCACGAGATCATGCCCGACCGCATCGAGGCCGGCACGTACCTGATGGCAGGCGCGATAACGCGTGGCGATGTGCGGGTGGTTGGCTGCGAGTCTTCGCACTTGAATGCGCTCTTGGAGAAGCTGGATGACGCGGGCCTCACGGTGGAGGCTGACGATGACGGGGTCAGGGTTGTATCGAACGGAAAGATCAGGAGCCGCAACGTGGAGACGAATCCCTACCCGGGATTCGCGACCGATTTTCAAGCTCAGTACATGGCTCTCATGGCTCTTGGGGACTCGGAGTGCGGGATCACCGAGAATGTCTTCGAAAACCGCTTTATGCATGCGCCCGAACTGGTCCGTATGGGCGCAGACATACGAATTTCCGGCAGATGCGCCCGCGTAATAGGCGTGCAGACACTCTCCGGGGCCCACGTGCAAGCTACCGATCTCAGAGCCAGCGCTTCGCTCGTTCTGGCCGGCTTGGCCGCAGAAGGGATCACCGAAATTCATAGGATTTATCACCTGGAGCGCGGTTACGAACGGATGCCGGAAAAATTGTCCGCTCTGGGCGCGGACATCCGCCGCGCAAAAGACGACATCGTGTAAAAGCGCTCGCCAAAGTTATCCGATTTCGGAAGACTTGCCGGTAGATCCTGTCAGGGCCTTCTCTATGGCAAAGGAAAGCAAAGGTGATTCCTTGGAACAGTAGTCTTCTTTCAGGGTGCTAGACTATGAGGACAGCAGAGTTTTCCCGCAAAACGTCGGAAACCGACATTCTGGTTCGCCTTTGCCTTGACGGCGCCGGGCACAGGACCATTGAGACGGGCATCGGGTTCTTCGATCATATGCTCGATCACGTGGCGCGGCATGGGCTTCTCGATCTTCAAATAACGGCCCGCGGCGATCTGCACGTGGACCACCACCATACTGTTGAGGATGTGGCTATCTGCCTGGGAGAAGCCTTCCGCGAGGCGCTTGGCGCCCGGAGCGGCATACGGCGATATGGGTTCGCGGTTGTTCCGATGGACGAGGCTCTTGCTCAGGTGGCTGTGGACCTCTCGGGGAGACCGTACGTGGTGGTCTCCAATCCTTTGGCCCATCGCCGGGCCGGTGAATTCCTCCTGGATTTGATACCGGTCTTTCTCCACGCGCTGGCTGACCGAGGTGGGATGAATATTCACGCGACTGTTGTCACCGCGGACAATCCTCACCACGCCGCGGAGGCTCTATTCAAGGCCCTTGGACGTGCGCTTCGAGAGGCGGTGGAATTGGACCCTCGGGTCAAGGACGTGCCTTCAACCAAGGGCATTCTCACCTGACCCCCCGTTGGGGCTCCAGTGGAAGCAATCGAGACACTGAGGCGATGATGGTTGTTGTGGTCGACTACGGAATGGGCAATCTTCGCAGCGTCCAGAAAGGTTTCGAGAAGGTCGGCGTCCCCGCCGTGGTCTCTCGAGACCCGCATGTGATTCGCAAGGCGGACGGACTGGTCCTTCCCGGAGTCGGAGCCTTTCCCGAATGCATGAAGAACTTAGGCCGATTCGACCTGGTGGAGCCTATTCGCGAGTTTATCGGTTCCGGTCGCCCCTTCTTGGGGATTTGTCTGGGGCTTCAGCTCCTCTTTGACGAGTCGGAGGAGTTCGGTATTCATGAGGGGCTCAAGATCATACCCGGCAAATGCAAGGGCTTCGACAGAAGCATGGGTCTTAAGATCCCCCACATGGGCTGGAATCAGGTCATTTTCCGCAAAAAGACGCCGCTTTTCGAGGGAATAGAGGATGGATCGCATTTCTATTTCGTCCACTCCTACTACGTCGCGCCGGAAAACGGGTCGGAAGTGGCTGCCACCTCCGTGTACGGAATAGAGTTCGTGTGCGCCGTCAACAGGGACAACATCTTCGCTGTGCAATTCCACCCTGAAAAAAGCCAAGAAAAGGGCCTACGAATACTGCGCAACTTCGGGGTCATTTAGGCTGCGGGGCAATATCCGCGGCTGGAGCGTCATGGATGATCGATAGGCGAGGTATACTGCGTAAGCTGGGAGAATCGTATCGAACCCTGGCAATCATTGTTCTGAACACCCTATTGGCGCTCATCCTGGTGAATCTGGTCTTCAGCGGCGTCCTCGATCTCAAGGAGTACCTGAGAAAGCGCGCGGAACGGAAAGGCGCGCCGTACAGCTATCGGACCTACAACGAGGCCCTGGCCCCTGTATATCCCGGTATGACCGCGGCCCAGGTAAATCTGCGCCTGGACGACACGCGCCACGTGACACTCGGCTACCAGTCGTACACGCAGTTCAAAGAACGACCGTTCAAAGGAACCTATGTCAACGCGGACACCCGCGGATTCCGTCCGATAAAGGATCAAGGTCCGTGGCCGCCGGACAAGAAGGATTTCACGGTCTTTGTGTTCGGGGGCTCCACTGTCTTCGGATACGGCGTGCCTGATTACGATACGATCGCGTCGCACGCGCAGGCGCTGCTCGCGGCGCATAAGGAACTCTCGCCAAGGGTGTACAATTTCGGCCGATGCAGTTACATCTCGGTTCAGGAACGCATTCTGTTGGAAAAACTCATTCTCGGGGGCGCAATCCCTCGGATGGCTATCTTCATTGACGGACTGAACGACCTGGCGCACTATGACGGCCAGCCCGCGCTGACCAAGGAGCTTACCGCGTTCATGGATGAGGGCGAAGTCCCCACGGCTCGTAAAGTCCTGCGGGAGCTACCTATGGTAAAGGCTTTCCTGGGCGACCCGAAGAAAAAGGATACGACAAGGCGGGACCGCGCCGAGGGCGGAAGCTTGGGCGCAAAGGAGGAAGATGAGGTCGTGAGCCAGGTCTTGGCGCGCTATCGGTCAAACAAAGCGCTGGTAGAGGCCTTCGCCAAGCCGCTGGGCATCACGCCGGTCTTCGTCTGGCAACCCATGCCGGTCTATGGGTATGACCAGACCTACAACATTTTCGGCCGATTCGATTATCAAAAGTTCACGCCGTACGTGAAGCCGGGGTACGAGGCCATGGCAAAGCTTGCCGCATCCGGTGAACTGGGCGAAAACTTCATTTGGTGCGGAGATATCCAGAGGGAAAAGAAGGAGCCGCTCTACGTGGACGCTTACCATTATAGCGGCAAGATGTCCCACATGATTGCGAGCCACATCGTCACCGTGCTCAAGGAGCGCAAGATCCTGCCGTAATATGGCCGGCTTTTCGGGGAGGCGCGTTCTCATGATCGCTTCAGGTGGATCCCGCGTGCAGTTTGCGGATGGAGGCGCGGCGGATCTCTGCATCATAGGCGGGGCCGGACACGTGGGTCTTCCTATGGCCATCCTCTTCGCAAGCAGAGGACTCAACGTCATAATTCATGACATAGACCAAGCCGCGTTGGAACGTTTGGCCGCCGGCCGAATGCCCTTCGTGGAAGACGGGGCTGAACCGCTCCTACACAAGGTCCTCGCGGACGGCGCGCTGACCTTCACCTCATCACTAGCGGACATCGCGAGGGTTCCCACAGTGCTCGTCACCATAGGGACACCGGTGGACGAATACCTCAACCCTGTGACTGAGGTGATCAGACGGCTGGCTGACGACCTGTTTCCCCATCTGTCGGCCGACCAACTCCTTATCTTTCGATCCACACTATGTCCCGGGACCATGGATTGGTTGGCCGCGTACCTCAAAGAGAACGGTCTCGTTCCGCTGCTCGCGTATTGCCCTGAACGGATCGTTCAAGGTCGGGCGATTTTGGAGCTTCAGCAACTCCCCCAGATTGTCAGCGGAGTCACGCCCCAGGCAGAGGAGGCCGCGGCTCGGTTCTTTTCCCTGATCTCGCCTTCCGTGGTGCGCCTTTCGCCGCTTGAGGCCGAGTTTGCCAAACTCTTCTGCAATGCCTATCGGTATATCCAGTTTGCTGCGACCAATCAGTTTTATGTGATCGCGAATTCCGCGGGAGTGGATTACAGCCGCGTCGTCAACGCGGTCCGCACCGATTACGACCGGATGGCTGATTTTCCCGGAGCGGGCCTTGCCGCGGGACCTTGTCTCTTCAAGGACACCATGCAACTGCTCGCGGCCTCTAACAACAAGTTCTTTCTTGGGCATGTGGCTGTCTTGGCGAACGAAGGGCTCGCGAACTACCTGGTGGAACGCATGCAAGACCGTTGGCCGCTCCGCGACAAAGTCGTGGGGCTCTTGGGAATGGCCTTCAAGGCCAACATCGATGATGTGCGCTCCTCTCTTAGCTATAAGCTCAAGAGGCTGCTCAGATTCTCGTGCGCGGAAGTGCTGACGACCGATCCTCTGGTAACCAAGGATGCGCAATTGCTGCCTTTGGAGGAAGTCGTCAATCGTAGCGATATCCTGGTGCTCTGCGTGCCCCACGAGGCATACCGCGACCTCGACATAAAAGGTAAACCGGTGCTGGACGTGTGGGGGTTCTTCGGGAAGGGGTGTCTGATCTGAAGACAGCGCCAACAGGGCTGACGGACAAAAAGAATCCGATTCAAGTCGGCGTGGTGGGCATCGGATTTGGCCAGCAGGCTCAGGTCCCTGCGTTTCGCTCCCACCCTCTGTGCCGGGTCACCGCGATCTGTTCCAGCTCAATGGACCGTGCCCAGCGGGTGGCGGATCGCCTCGGAATTCCCCACGCGTTCGGAGACTGGCGCGAGCTGGTGCAATTCCCGGCAATCGACGCGGTCGCTATAGCGGTCCCTCCTGTTCTTCAGCCTTCCATTGCCTTGGCCGCGCTCGAGCGAGGGAAGGCGGTCTTCTGCGAAAAACCGCTGGCAACCACGGCAAAGGACGCGGAAATACTTTTGGAATGGGCTACCAGACAGGGCGTCGCGCATATGGTCGATCTGGGCTTTCCCGATCTTCCCGCGTGGAAAGCGGCCAAGGACCTGCTCGACAAAGGAGCGATCGGAACTCTCCGCCATATCACTGTCGTGTGGCAGGTGGAAACCTACGCCAACCGCGTGGGGCTCTCATCTTGGAAAACCACAACAGCGGAAGGGGGAGGAGCGCTATTTTCGTTCGGCTCCCACACTTTGCATTACCTGGAGTGGTTTGCAGGCCCTATCAAACGGCTCCACGCTCGGCTCGCCCGCGCTCCGGGAGATGAACGACCCGGAGATTGCCTTGCCATGATGAATATTGAGTTGTCCTCCGGCGTGGCAGCCTCCGTCACCCTGTCCACCCACGCGTTCCTGGGGAACGGCCACCGCCTGGAATTCTACGGCGAAGAGGGCGCCCTGCTCCTCACCAATACCTCTGCCGACTATATGAGAGGGTTCCGGCTTTTTGTCGGCTCCCGTTCCCGAGACAGCTTTGAGCAGGCGCCGACTTCGGAGCTCGACCCAATAAACGCGGACGACGGCCGTATTCCTGCGGTGGCTTCTTTAGTTTCCCGTTTCCTGAACTGGATCCGGACGGGCACACCCGCCCGACCGAACTTCCAAGACGGCTCTCGCGTGCAGGCCCTCCTGGACGCCGCCCTCCGCTCCGATCGGACAGGGGCCTGGGTAGAGGTTCATTGGTGATGAGCGCGGGTGGCGAAACTATTTGAGCTCCCCTGTCCAAAAAAAGTCTGGATTTTTTGCGCACATGTGATAGAGGGGCCCCCAACATGGTTGTTAGAGGTGGCTTCCGATGGCGCGATATGGTTTGGTTGTCCTACTGACGCTGATTTGGTCCTGCTCCCTATGTTGGGGAGAGAACGAGAGCCGGCGACCCAAACTGATTCCGGTTAAACCAAGCTTCCACGAAGCGTCCTACGTCCCCGGAACTCAAGAACCGCGCGAACCCGGAGTCTGGAGCGAACCTATGCCCACGCCGCGAGAGCAGATGTACGTTTTCTGGCTTATGGGGCGAGCGATAAGCTATCCGTTGGATAGGGCGGAATCCTACCTCAAGAAGCTCAGCGAAAAAGCAACGTTTAAGCAGATCACGGTCAAGTCCACTCCGCCCCCAAACCCCTTCGACCGCCTGGACGTGAGCGAAATCCCGCCGGCCCCACCTGCCCTCCACGGCGCTGCCGCATCGCAACGTCAGTGAAAGAGTAATCCTTTTTGAAAAGGCGTTTTCCGGAGGGAAACTTTTTTGTGCAAAAAGGTTTCCACCCGGAACCCCCTTTCAAAAAACTCCCGCCTGTGGCACCCTTGCCGCCTTCGGCGCCCGAGCGCAAATACCGCGTACCAAGAATAGTTTGCGTTTGGGCACGAAATCAGAGACGCGGTGGAGGCCAGCCAGAGCGCCTTTTTGTCATTCCCGCGGACGCGGGAATCCAGGACACTAGGAATTCTTGAATCGCCAGTTCCCAAGTTGTCCGCAGGGTATCATCCTACGTTGCTTTTCGTTTGCACTTGGGGCATTGGAGGTGCGTGCCCTCCTTGGCGTTCCGTTTTTCTTCCATGATCGGCGAATCGCAGTCGGGATTGGGACATTGCTCGGAAACGGGCTTGTTCCACAGCGAATAGGCGCAGGTGGGATATCGGCTGCACGAATAGAAGGTCTTGCCGCGCCTGGAGCGACGTTGGGCAATTTCACCGGTCTTGCACTCCGGGCACGTGACACCGGTGGAGAGCGGTCGCGCGGTCTTGCACTCCGGGTACCGCGAACAGGAAAGGAACGGACCTGTTCGACCGTCCCGCATCACCATGTGTGCGCCGCAATTGGGGCACTTTTCATCCGTGGGGACCGGATCGGGGGCTTGGGCCTTTTGCGAAGAGACGTTGCGGGTGTAGTCACAATCAGGGTAAGCGGAACATCCCAGAAAGAGGCCGTACCGGCCCGATCTGAGCAGCACGCCGCGCCCGCACTGAGGGCATTCCATGCCCGTAAGGATACCCTCTCTCTTCACGTTAGTCATGTTCTGTTTGGCTGCCCGAAGGTCCGACTGGAAGGGGCTGTAAAAGTCCGCAAGTGTGTCGGACAATGACGCGTTCCCCTCCTCGATCAGGTCCAGCGATGATTCCATATCCGCGGTGAATTGAGCGCTGAGCAGGTTGGGGAAACTGTCCGCTAGAAGGCCGGCGATGAGCTTGCCTAGCAGGGTAGGCCGGAACTTCTTGTCCGTGAGATCGACGTAATTGCGCTTCTGAATTGTCGTAACGATCTCCGCGTACGTGGAAGGTCGTCCAATGCCCTTCTCTTCAAGCTCTTTGATCAGAGAGGCTTCAGTAAAGAGCGGCGGAGCTTGAGTGAAGCGCTGACGCGGCGCCATTTTGACCAAATTGAGCTTCTGGCCGGGCTTGAGCGGCGGCAAGGCTCGGTCCGCTTCCTCGTCCTGGGCGCCGTTTTCTTCCGTTGCTTCCTCTTGCTGGTACACGCGCAGGAAGCCATCGAATCTAAGGACCGATCCGCTCACGCGAAAGAGGAGGCTTCCGCATTGGATGTTCACTGTGGTCTGATCGAATATGGCCGGGGCCATTTGGCTGGCGACAAACCGATTCCAAATCAACCGGTACACGGCGGCCTGGAACTTGTCCAGGAACTGAGCCACCGTATCGGGAGTGAGGTCCAGCGAGGTGGGACGAATCGCTTCGTGGGCTTCCTGCGCGGTTTTCCTGCCCTTGTACACATGAGGCTTCTCCGGCAGGAACTGACCGCCATATGTAGCCTCGATATGGCGCCGAACGGCCTGGACAGCCTCCGGAGCTATCCTCGGGGAGTCGGTCCTCATATAGGTGATCAGACCCACCGACCCTCTCGCGCCCAGCTCCACACCTTCGTAGAGCTGCTGAGCAATCCGCATGGTTCGATTGCTGGTGAGTCGAAGCCGCTTGGACGCCTCTTGCTGCAAAGTTGACGTGATGAACGGCGGGGAGGGCTTGCGGGTCCGTTCCCGTCGCTTAACATCCGCGACCTGAAACAGGCCCTTTCCCGCGCGGGCAGCCAGGTTCGCGGCCGTTTCCCCGTCGGGGATTTCCACCCGATTGCCGTTTTCCTCAATGAGCTTTGCTTCGAACGAGGGCGGAGCGTCAGCCTCCAGAAGCGCGCCCAAACTCCAATGTTCCTGGGGAACAAAAGTCTCGATCTCTCTCTGACGGTCCACAATGAGCTTCAGCGCCACCGACTGCACTCGACCCGCGCTCAAACCGTACTGGACCTTTTGCCAGAGGAGCGGACTGAGTTGATACCCCACAATCCGATCCAGGATACGCCGGGCCTGTTGCGCGTTATATTTATCGGGATCCAGTCTGCCTGGAGACTTGATGGCCTGCTGAATGGTCTTTTCAGTCAGTTCGTTGAAGAGGACACGATAGATGCTCTCCGCAGGTTTCCCCAACTCTTCGCTCACATGCCACGCAATCGCCTCACCTTCGCGATCCGGGTCGGTGGCCAGAAAGACGCGGCGAGCGTCCTTAGCGGCTTTTCTGAGCTCCTTGACGATTTTTTCCTTTCCGGAGATCATCTCGTAATGAGGCTTGAAACCCTGTTGCACATCCACCCCGAGCACGCCGTCAGCCGGATTTTTTCTCGGTCGGGCGGCTCCTGATCCCTTTGTTCCCGCGTCTCCGCGCGGCGCGCCGGTCGGCAGGTCCTTGATATGTCCGACCGAGGCTTTCACCTCATAGCCTGGGCCCAGGTATTTTTTGATCGTTTTCGCCTTGGCGGGAGACTCAACGACAACCAGCGTCTTTTCCATCGAACCCCTTCCCCATTCCATCTTCTCGCGAGCTGAAAGAACCTCTCTGCTTCCAGAAAGGATTGGGCCTGGCGCCCCATCCGTCAAGACCATGACTGGGCGCTAAAGCAATTCGCTTTCAAACGAGTCACTTGAGAGCGGTCGAGGTTGGGGGCCTGCTTCACTACGAATGACGCAGAACCGTCAGATCTTCCTTCACCAGACCCCCAACCCGCCGCCCGCCCCATATTGCCTTTTTGAACGCAACCTGACATTACGCGGCGCGTCGCAACCTAGACCGCGGCCCTCGCAAACATCTTTCCCGGCGCCTGGCGCACCAGTCCCTTCAATTCCAGTTCCAACAATATGCCGGCGAGCTTTCCAGGCTCCATTCTCAGCGATTCGCAGAGCGCATCGATAGAGACCGGGTCCGGCTCGATTTCAGCCAGCACGCGGCGAGCGATGTCGGAAAGGCTTTCCACCTCGGCCGCGTATTGGAACAAGGGAACTTGCCGTTCAAACGAACGGGATCCGAATGTCGCATCTAAGACGTCCTGAGCGGATTCCACCAGCCCCGCGCCTTGCTTAATGAGGTGATGGCACCCCTGCGCCCTCAGGTTCAGAATGTTCCCGGGAACCGCGAACACGTCGCGATTCTGGTCGAGCGCATGTTCGGCCGTGATGAGGGAACCGCTGTTTCTGGACGCTTCGACGACCACAATCCCCCGCGAGAGCCCGGAAACGATGCGATTACGCCTAAAGAAATTGGTGGCCAAAGGCGGAATTCCGGGCCTGAACTCGGTAACGACCGCGCCCGAGGACGCAATATCCTCCATCAAGGCCGTGTTTTCTTTTGGGTATTTCACGTCAATGCCGCACCCCAGGACGCCTATGGTTCGGCCACCGGCTTTGAGAGCCGCGGCATGACAAACCGTGTCGATGCCCCGCGCGAGGCCGCTTACAATCGTCACACCCGCGGCGGCAAGATCCCGCGCCAGGGTTTCGGCTATCTCGCGACCATAGCGACTGGGATTGCGTGTGCCCACCATTGCCACCGCGCGACTGTCCTCAGGGATGATCTGCCCACGTCTGAAAAGAATCGCAGGAGGATCGTAGATGTCCTTCAGGTTGGCAGGATAATCCCGATCCCAGCGGGTGATCACTCGCGAGCGCAACCGATCGAGTGTCTCCACATCTCGCTCGATCTGGTCCCGCGCGGGAACCGATTCAGCGACAGATCGGGCCAAATTCTCGCTCAATCGCGTCCGGCGTCGGATTTCGTCCGCGCTTGCGGCCATTGCGGCCCCGGGGCTGCCAAACGCGTCGATCAGTCGGGCTATGGTCAGCGGCCCGACGCGCGGAATACGTTCCAGAGCCAACCAATCGAACAGATTATCGAGCTTCGTTGAGGGTGAATCAGTCATTCACTTGCGATTTCGGGGCGGGAGTCTGTCCTGCCGAGCGTCCACCGGCGCGAAATAATGCGAGCGCCTCACGGGTTCCGAACACCCCTCACCCCAAGCAGACCGTGTATAGGACGCTCTCTTAGCCGGCGCAGGAATGGCGCACAAATTAGATGAGCAGGAAGGGACTGTCAAGGACTTTGGATTCTTAGTCCGAAACCGTCTTCACGATGTCCCCCGGAATCACTTCTTCCCGGGACCGGGTTATAAGCACTGTGGAATTCTTGTCGAACGCCTTGAGGACCATGCCCTCACCCACATACTGATCCGGCACCGGCATGAATCGGTCGAAGAGCGGATCCTTCGCCCGAAACGTGGGCCGATAAATATTTACCAGAAGGCCTTCCTTCATCCCGTCGCACTCACCCCTATCGACGAAGACAATGTCGTTCTCCAGGTTGTGAGAATCCTGATAAAATGTTTCCCGCGTGGCTGACTGCAAGATGGTGCCCACCAACATCCGATGAGTCTTGGCGGGTACGATCTCTCGGGAACGAGGCGCAAAGAGCGAAATCTTATCACCTCGCACAATCTCAACATAGCTTTCCAGAATAATGGCGGTGATCAACTCGTGCCCTGTGGAGATAATCTCCACTTCCCCTACGATCTCGGAGAGGTGTCCAATGGGCGCCTCGGGGTTTCTCGGATGAAAAATCGGGCCGCGATCGCGATAGATCCCAAATCGATCCCCCACGAGAATGCATTGGCGTTTGGAAGGCCGGAAATTGATGTACACCAGGTCTCTTTCAAGATAGTGAGCCTTGGCGGTATCCGGCGCAGCGGCAATGTACCCCCAGAGTTGAGTCGGTCGGAGAGACAGCCGATGCCTGAAGTACGCCTTTTCGTACGGGACCCCTTTGTAAGGAATGGTCCGGGCGAGAAACCGAAGATCATCGGGAATGCCGGTAGGAGGCTGAAAAGTCTGTCTGCTCACGGTGTAAGGAAAAACCCGATGGTACAGGTTCACCTTTGTTCCGGGAACCAGAGGCTCACTCTTCGGATCTTGGACGTTTCCGCCCATGAAGACGGACGGGTTTTGATTCCACAGAAACGGCCATAGGGTGGGATTGGAGTAGTACCTGCCCGCAATACCGTAGAGTGTGTCTCCGCGCTTGACCGTGTACTGCTCCACAGGCCGCGGGAACAGCTCAAAAGCCTGGACCGAGTCAAAGGCCGAGGCGAAAGTTCCGGCGACAAGAGCGGCCGAGAAAATAAGAGCTGTTTTTTGTGTCATGATGGGCCTCCGGAGCCACATGCTAAGCAAAGGTTTAACAATTACAGATAATACCCGAATACTTTATACCTTTTTTTGCACATCTTGTCAAGAGGCTCGACCGCCGGCCAGCGATCAATTGCCTGAAGCGGGGATTTGCTTGGGAGGGGAACCGGGCTTGGGTTCGAGGGGCGATGAGATCGGTTTGAGGCGGAAGATGTTTATCAGATCCGCGGCAGTGGCCTGGGAAATCAACTGGCTCGCCCGCATTTTCGAGACGCGGTCTCGTTTCGTTGCCGCATCCGCGCTGAGGAACGAGGGATCGTCCACCAGGCGCCTCCAGGCCGGAAGCTTTTCCAGTTCTCGCTTGGTGAGTTCCGATATAAGGCCTTTGCTCTCCAGTTCGCGCACCTTCACCAGGCGCTCCTCCGAAGACCCGGCCTGGTACTCCTGGTCAAGGGCCAGCGCCTCGGCGGAAAGGACCGCTTCGGTCGGCACCCGGTAGTGCCAGCTTACCAGACCCTGGTCAATCAAAAGCTTTAGAGATTTGAGCGCTTCGAGAGGCCCTCGCTTCTCGTATGCCTGCGCGCCCGAGATCACGCCGCCAGCGTAAATGCGGGCATATGCCAGCGCCACCGACCAGTCAACCAGATTGCGGCGCTCCAACTCAGCGATTATCTCAAGCTTCTTGTACGGTGGGACTTGGAGGTAAGAAGTCTTGGCAGCCAGATATTCCGCCAGGAGCATCCGATTGAGGAAATCCCGCGGAATACGGAGGTGGCGGAGTTTGTCGTCATTCGTGAGTTCGGCCCACCTCTGGAGCCTTTCGAGTGGGTCTGACACGGTTCTGAGATATTGGTCCGCCCAGTCCAGAAGAAAAAAGCTCATGTCAGACTGGTCGAGTTTCTGGGCGCGAAATCGGTCCGCAGTCAGGTTGAGCTTTTCAAGTGGGCTCTTACCCTTGAGGCGTGAGTTTTCGATTACACCGGAAACCACGTCGAACGAGTCGACCGCCACGGCGCATGGCAGAGCTGTGAAAATCCACGCCAGCGCCGCGGTCAAGGCGGAGGCTATGACAACCCATCGGGAGCGGTAATCCGGGATCATACGGGTAATCGACTCGAACTTTAATCAGGGGGACGACATTGCCGCCACGGTCTGACTTCGTATTTGTTTGTACGTTCGCAAGAATCTGCCCACCCCGTGGAACCAGACGAAGTGCGCGTACGAGAAAATCATGGCCATGATGAGGCCTGACAGCAGGAAGCCCGCCACTGGCGCCTCCGCGAGAAACATCCCCGCGAAGGACCCGACTAAACAAGCCATGCCCGCGCCCACGGAGACCAGG
>VGSG01000081.1 GCA_016875095.1 Deltaproteobacteria bacterium | reverse complement strand
GTGCCCTGGTCTTTGAAACTAACGATCATAATAGCATGATAGCACGGAACTTATGCTATAGCAACCAAAAGATAAGGATATTATTACCGTACTTGAAAGAAATCCTCGAGTTCAGCAGCTTTGAAGGCTTCTGCGTTCGCTAGTGTCCTGTCCCTCAACTACGCTGCATAATGGGCCGAATCAAGCCTAGGCACAGACGCCTCGTTCGGCAGATGTTTATGCAAGGAATCAAGGGGACAGCACACTATAGAAGGCTGCGTTGAGATCTGTGCCTTTGGCTAAGGCTAGAATCCCCCTCTCCCTTCCCTCTCCCGCCAGGGGAGAGGGTTTTATGACCCCTCCCTTGATGGGAGGGGGAAGGGGGAGGGTGACTTTTCGCGCAAATCTCAATGCCGTTCACTATAGCTGGCGCTGGTATCGGAATGGATATCAATCGCCCATATCACTCCTCCCGTACACGAAGACATAATCCAGGTCATTCACGTTGACGGATATGTCCGCGCCCCGTGATTCCGCGTACACCAGCCACGCGGGCTTCTCGTAATCGCAGCAAATCACGTCGGGCGAGTACCTGGCAGCGCCTTTGTCGAACCATGCCATGAGCATGGGATCGGAGCTGACTTGTTTGGCTTGATGGAAAGCCAATGCCTTAGCGGTCATGAACTCGGGGTGTTCGTCGGTATATACGTCGATGGGGTTAGGCAGCATGTCTCTGGTCAATTCCATGCAGCGATTCATCGCCTTTTCCTCCCGTTGATTCTTCATTGTTAACGCTGAAGCCGGCCCTCGCCGCTCATAATCCGGCGCCCTATTGGCTGCGGCTCCCTGACCGGAATGTAATCACGAAGCGCATCCTCCGCAAGAAACCTTCAAATGATTGCGTGAAAACAACCGTCATAGTTAAGGACCTCCCATACGCAAAACGGCCGGGATACTTTATCTCCGGGGCTCTCGGTATCAGTTGGCTCGGTCAAATGCGTGGAGGGAAGCCTTCATCGCGCGGTCACGCGCCCAATTCTCGATCTTTTCAATGCGTTCCCGCATCGTCTGGGAGAGAGGGATGATGTTGCGAAGAGCATTTGCCAAGGTATGCTCGGAGAGATCCGCATTTGAAGACATGCTTTCGTAAACGCCTGAAATGACACCCTGTTCTATTTCGGCGCCGTTGAAACCCTGCGTTGATTCCGCGAGGTAGTCCATGTCGAATTTGGACGGGTCAACATTGCGCTTCTTCATATGGATGGTGAGGATCTGTTTGCGTTCCTCCTTATCAGGAAGACCCACGAAAAAGAGCTCGTCGAATCGGCCTTTTCTCAGGATTTCGGGCGGCAGCACTTCCACCTCGTTCGCGGTGGCGCCTACGAATACCGCGGCCGTCTTCTCCTGCATCCAGGTGAGAAATTGCGCCAGGACCCGTGATTCGCTGCCCCCTGCGGCTTTTTGTTGTTGATTGGCTATTCCCGCCTCGATCTCATCTATCCAGAGCACACAGGGCGCCATAGCTTCGGATGTCTTGATCGCTTTGCGCATGACCTCCTCAGGAAGACCCGCCAGACCATCGTAAAGTCGGCCCATGTCCAGACGCAGCAGCGGGAGCCTCCAGTGCGCGGCAATGGCCTTGACCACCAGGCTCTTTCCGCAGCCGCTCACACCCATAACCAGGATACCCTTGGGCGGAGTGAGTCCCCACTTTGCAGCTTCCGGCGAAAAGGCCCTGGTTCGTTCTTCGAGCCACTTCTTCAAGTTGACCAGGCCGCCGATTTCCCAAGCGCCCGCGTCCGCGTGCACGAATTCAAGAACCCCACTCCTCCGCACGAGGGCTTCTTTCTCCGCCAACACGCGATCGACCGTCTTCGCGCTGACTGCAACCTGGTTTACCAGCGCTCCTCGGAATGCCTCGATCGCCTCATTGGATGTGAAGCCCTGAGCCGCGAGAGCCATCTTTTCCCGTAGTTCGTTTGTGAGGGACTTTTTCAGCGCATCAGCCTTAGAGTGAGCTTCGATGCAGGCGTACAGGAGCCGCTGGAGCTCTTCGTGTTGAGGCAACGGCACATCTTCAATCCTAAAGATCGAATACAGATCCGTCGGGAGCGCAAGATAAGGGCAGACGAAGAATATGGTCTTTGCTTTTCCTCGCAAATGCCTCGCGCACTCTTTCAACTGTCGGATGAGAAGCGGATTGTTTTCGAGAAAGAGGTGAAGATCCTTGAAGATCAAAGGACCCGCGTCCTTGGTGTGCAGAAAGAACTCCAGGGCGCGGACCGGGTCGGTTATCGTCTCCGTGACATCCTTCCCCCGCATGAGTCCCTTAAGGCAGGACCAGGTGAACACGGGGAGGGAATTGCCTAACGCCTTCTCGGACGCCGCGGCCACGAGTCGCTCGACCCGCTCCTCCTCTTCCGAGATCAGGTATACGAGGGTGGCCTTCGTCGCAAGCAGACGCTGAATTTTCTGGGCGATCATGGCAGGGTCAGGCTCATCAATTCAACATTGAGCGCACGATGACATCATGCCACAGATAGGAGTTTACCACAACGAGCGCGGCCGAGGCGGGAGCGAGCGCACGCGAGAGGAGGCTTAGGTTCCTGTGCGGATCAACTCGCGATCTGTTCGGTGAAGGCTCCTTCGAGGATGTGGCCTTCCGACGCGATGACCCAGTCGAATATCTCACCTTCGCTCAACTGCACGCGGCAGCCCTTGACCAGATCTTTGCGCAATACAGGGTTGTTTTCCAGCCGGCCGGCCAGGGACGTTCCGTTCCACGCGTCCACAGTTACCCACATCCATTCGTATTCATCCTCCCGCACAGGAAACCCGACCTTTACCGCATGCACGGCCTCAGTGATTTCGGTGCTCCCGTGAAAGCTGCGTTTGAACTGATCCAATTCGGTCTTTGCCTTTGTGTGTGCATCGAGAAGCCGCTGCTTAAGGTTCGAGGAGACCGAGGGTTCTCCGGCCGCACGGGGGCTCGGCGCGCGGGCGCTTCGCGCCGCCAATCCGGGGTCTCCTCGCAGCTTGGACTGAAGGATTCTCAGGACGTGCCGTGTGGTGTCCCGGGTTCTGGGATCGTAATCCTGAACGTACGGGAGTATTCTGAGACTCCCTACAGGAAAGTGGCGCTCTTCGTCACTCGGCCTGGCCTGCATCACGAACCGCAGGGAGGTTCCCCGAATGGAAAACTGCTCCTCCAGGTCCACTTCCGAGCCCCTTCTTTCCAGCAGGGTCTCTCCCACGAGAGTCATCAAGGTGAGAGCCGGCGCGGCCAGATCGGTGGGGATTCCTTCCAATTCGATTTCGGGAAGCCCAAACTTTTGCATCCCATGACTGTGTATCCAGACGGCCCCGCTTTCATCGAGCGCGTCCCATTGCACATGGGATGCGATAACGCGCGAAAGATGATTCGACGGCATCTTGCTCTTCCACTCCGCGCCGCCCCAGAGCGTGTGTGAGATCGCGTCCTGGATGACACCACCGGTCAGGTCTCTCGCTGCTTCCACGTAACGGACCATGACGTCCAGGTAATCTAATGTGGCGACGTCCGACGTGACCAGTCGCACCCTCAACACCATCGCTGCCGCGGCAAGGGTGTCCAGATCGTCCTTGCCGAGCTTGCGCGAATTCTTGGGGAGGATTTCACCCGGGAAGCTGAACAGCTCTTCCGCGTCGCGACGGAAGATGTAGTCGACGCTCAGCTCTTTGCGGTCCGTGAAGCTGTCAAGCAAGCGCAACAGTCGATCTCTCGCCTCGGACATCGGCTGCAATTCAGCGAGTCGATGCCTGATCGCTTCTCGCTTGGGAGCGGAGGGCCCGGGCACATAGATCCAGTATTCAAGCGTGGCTTTCAGCCTCTTCACTATGAGACGGGGAGGCGGAGGAATGTGCTCTTGGATTGGTTCCGGCCGCGGCCCGGGTCGGACGCCGATCGAGCCGGGAAGTTCAGTTTCGGCCAATGCGGTAGGTTCGTCGAACTCATCCGATATGGCCGCCGGTGAGGCGCCTGTTCTCTCCGCCTTTCGAAAGAACCGATGAAGCGGGCTCAGCTCTTCCAGAAAGGACCAGATGTCCGAGCCGTTGACCCGTCTCAGCAATTTTCTTGCCTGTCTTACCAGAGGGTTCCGCTGATCCAGACCTGGATAAGACCTCAGAAGAGCCTGAGCGCCATCGATCCTGCCCAAGTTGAGCAACGCCAAGGCAAGCGCCGCAACCGTGTCGTCCGAAACCGCAGACCCGCAGGTGTTGACAAGCATACGGCCGATCTTTACCGCGTCCTGGAACCGGCCCGCGCCGAGATAAGCCTGTAGCAGCGCGGCTTTGACCTCCCGGTCTTCGGGCGTTTCCTGCTCAGCCCGCGTCAAGAAATCCAGCGCCTTTCGATAATCGCCCAGCGCGGCGTATCCGACTCCCAGCGCTTTGGTGGTCTGCTTCATGGGGCCGTGATGGCGCACGAGCGATTCGAGCGCATACACCATTTCGCGGGTGACATCCACGCTGGTCAGGATTCGCCTGGAAAAGGCGAGCATCTTGTGGCGAACCTCATCGGGCAGAGATTCTTCCGAGACCGCGTTCCATTGCTTAGGCGCCTTGGCGTGGCAGTGAGGGCATTGTAGGAAGTCATCCGAGACGGAGAGGAATCGTTCTTCAGAGAGAGTCTGAAGGTATCCGCATTCAGGGCACCGGACCTGGATCATGGGCTAGCTCCCCGGCACTGAAGGAGGATGAATAGTCGTTGCCGCAAGGGATTACGGCTTAACACGGGAATCAACTTTCATAAAATACCGCAAATGTCAAGAAAAAGAGGACAAATTATGATATGTGATATGGCTGCTCTCACGGCCCTAAAAATCCGTACCGTACAGTACTCCGTTCATAGGTTTCATGCAAGAAAATATTTTGAATGGTCATTTCTGACTTTGGCTTTGTCTTCCACCTTCCGGAATGATAAACGGAACGTCACGTCACGAGTTAGTTAGCGGCCGGGGCCTCCAGCCGGATTCGGCCGCATGAGAGCCAAGAGCGAGCCTCTATGTGTGGGATATGTGGAATCGTTGATTTTTCCGGCCCCGCGCCGGTCGAGCGGGTAAGAGAAATGACTCGCCGCATGACTCACCGCGGGCCCGACATGGAAGGCGTTTGTTCCTTTTCCGCCTGCGTTTTGGGCCATCGTCGTCTTTCGATCCTGGACCTGTCCGACTCGGCCCGGCAGCCCATGATCTCTGAGGACGGCGCGGTCGCGCTCACCTTCAACGGCGAAATCTACAACTTCCGAGAGCTCAGATCGGGGCTGGACGCGCACGGTCATCGCTTCAAGACGACCTCCGACACCGAGGTTCTGCTCGCGCTCTATCAAGAGAAGAAAGAGGCCCTGCTGGACGATCTCAACGGCATGTTCAGCTTTGCCGTGTGGGATGAGCGAGAACAGCGCCTTATGCTCGCGCGGGACAGGATGGGCAAAAAGCCGCTGTACTATTGCGTCAAGAATGGCAGGCTGAGCTTTGCCTCCGAGCTGTATGCGCTCCTGGCGGATCCTCAGGCGCCCACGGAAATCTCGGAACAAGCCCTGTTCGAGTATCTCCTGTATGATTTCACGCCCGCGCCACACACCATTTTCAAAGGCGTGTACAAACTGCCCGCAGGCCACATGGCGGTCTTTGACGCGCGCGGCCTCCGGGTGCGCGGCTACTGGACTTTGCCCAGTCCTGATGAGACCTCGGGCTACGACCACACCAAGAACCGGCTGGAGGAACTGCTCGATGACGCGGTGCGCCTGCGACTTGTCTCTGATGTGCCTCTGGGCGCGTTCCTGAGCGGCGGCGTCGATTCCACACTGGTTACCGCGCTCATGAAACAGCACGTTCCCGACGCGGTGGAGACGTTCAGCATCGCGTTTCCCGGCACGACGTACGATGAGTCCAAATGGTCACGGCTCGCTGCGGACCGTCTGGGAACTGCTCACCATGAGTATTCTGTCCAATACGAGGTGGAGAAGATCTTCCCGGAGATGGTTCGGCATTTCGGCGAGCCGTTCGGTGACTCGTCAGCGATACCGACCTGGCATCTGTGCAAGCAAACCCGTCGCGGCGTAACCGTGGCCCTGTCCGGCGATGGCGGAGACGAGCTGTTTGGGGGGTATGAGCGCTACCTGGCCCGGCGTGTGCAATTGGTGTACGACCGGCTCCCCGCATCGCTCCGGGACAAGGTCATCGAGCCGCTCGTCAAAGCGCTCCCAACCACCACTGACTACTACGGCACGAGCTTCTCCAAGACCTTGAAGCTCTTTATCCAGGCTGCGCGTCGAATACGCGAAGATCCGCTCGCCGTGGTTCCGAGGACCTTTTCCCGAGAGGAAGTGATCGCGCTGACCGGCATGGATTATCAAGCCGACGCTGATCCGGCGCTTGCTGCGGCGCGTGAATGGGCAGGGCTCGATCCCGTGAGTCACATGCTTTTCACGGATATCCGGACGTACCTTGCCGAGGACATCTTGACCAAGGTGGATCGCATGAGCATGGCGCATTCATTGGAAGTTCGAGCCCCGTTGCTGGATTATCGGGTCGTGGAACTGGCCTGCTCAATGCCGCTGCGGTTTAAGCTGAAAGGCCGCGCGACCAAACGTATCCTGAAAGATGTCGCGAAGCCGTACGTGCCCCGAGAAATCCTACGCAGGAGCAAGTACGGTTTTCAGGTCCCGCTCGGGGCATGGTTCAAGGCGGAGCTGAAGGATTGGGCCAGAGAACGGCTCCTGGACCGGGAGAATCCTTACGCGCGGAGAGAAGCAGTGGAAAAACTCTGGAACGAGCACCAACAGGGCAAGGAAGACCACACGCACAAGCTGTGGCTGATTCTGGTGCTAAACGAATGGCTGCGGCAGTATCACGCTGGCCGTTCGCAGCGCGTGGAATGAGTGTTTTTGTGGACTTGCGCTGCCTGCGCGTAATGACTACGATGGCAGGTGTGAGAGTAGGAATAGCGGTTCGGTGCCGGCTCTTATGGTTTGCGGTTAGCCGACCGGGAGCCGGTACGCGGTGCGTCATGGTCACAGGAGGGCGCCATGCGGATTCGTAGGCTTGAGGCCAAAAATTTCCGAGCGCTTCGGGATTTCACTATTGATTTCCCCGATGAAGCTGTGATCGTCCTGGCAGGTGAGAACGGCTCGGGGAAATCGAGCATTTTGGATTGCCTTGCGATAATGATGACACTGTTGGCGAAAATCCTGGCTGAGGATTTGCCACGCTCTGGCGATTTGCCCCGTCATTGGGATGAGCAGAAGAAAGAGAAGTTCATCGCGAAGTTGCGGGAAATGCAAAGTACCGGCTTTCAGCACCAGCTCGTCCAAGGCGCCGAGGTACACCCGTCCGATGTCGCGGAAGGGACATCCTCAGGGGCGCTCATCGTTACCGCTACTTACAAGGGAGAGGAAGCGGCCTGGCCTCTGTCCTTTACTCTGGGACCCGCAAGGGAAATAGAGTCAACTGTGAGTCTCAGCGAGTTGTATCCCCTTGCTAGGCCAATTGTGGAGCAGCTCTGTTCAGAAACCGACGCCGCACTTCCACCTCTGGTCTATTATCCAGTAGATAGATACGTTGGTGATCTTTCGGGGCTTTGGGGGCAGGAGGGATTTCCAACGGAACCCGTAGCCGTGTACTTCGAGGCGCTCAAGCCGGCAAGACTTGAATTCCAAGAGTTCTTCACGTGGTTTAGGTACCGTGAAGACCTAGAAAACGAGCGGCGAGTTGAGGATTCGAAATATCGCGACCAGCAAATGAACGCGGTCCGACAGTCTGTCCAAAGCATGATCCGGGGTTTTTCGGATCTCAGGGTGCGCCGAAATCCGCCCAGGATGGTTGTCACGAAGCGATTTCCTGAGGAGGGGGAAGCGCTGGAGTTGGAGATCACTCAGCTTTCAGGAGGCGAGAAGGGCCTTATCACTATGGTGGCTGATCTGGCACGACGCCTTGCGATGGCCAATCCGAATCACCCAGAGCCCTTGAAGGGGGAAGGTCTGGTACTGATAGATGAAATTGAACTACACCTTCACCCGGCATGGCAGAGAAGTATCATTCCCACTTTGACGAAGACTTTTCCGAACTGCCAGTTCATTGTGGCAACTCATTCGCCGCAGGTAATCAGCGAGCTCAGAACCGAGTCCCTGTTCCTTCTTCGACAGTCCCCGTCCGGCATAACCGCGGAAGGTCCCCTGAAGTGCTTTGGTAGGGACAGCAACCGCATCTTGGAAGATCTCCTGGGCGTTTCTGAGCGACCAGAGGATATCAAGGAAGACTTGCTTCAATACTTCCGATATATCGATTCTGGCGAGATGACTAAGGCCAAGCAATTGCGTGCAAAGCTGGAAAAGGAAATCGGGGCTGACGAGCCGGAGTTCGTGAAAGCTGATGTCCTCACTCGCGCCAAAGAGATGCTGGCTGAATGAAACATATCGCTAAAAATCGGGAGCCCGCTGATTTTACGGAATGGAAACGGTCGCAAGAACCTGAGCCGTCATGGACAAGCTTTGAAGGTACCCCTGAGAAGCGCGCGGTCCATCAATCATTGGTGGACGAGCAGGGGTGTATCTGCTGTTACTGCGGGGCACGCGTCGAGCGTGCTACAAGCCACATAGAGCACATCAAACCGAGGTCGCTCTATCCGTCTCTCGAATTCGACTACCAAAACATGCTTGCTTCATGCGAGGGTGGGACTTTGGATGGCCTACGTCGCGGCGAAACGCATTGTGGCCACCGAAAACGCTACTGGTATGACGAGCACCTATTCGTGTCTCCCTTGGACGCTTCCTGTGAAACGTATTTCAGATACTTGGCTTCAGGGGAGATATCCTCAACGGACGATTCAGGAGCTAGGCCGGCCACCGAGGAGACCATTAAGCGTCTCGGGCTTAACAGCGCTTCCCTGCAAGCCGCTCGCAAGAATGCTATCGACGCCATAGTGTCTGTTCTTGCTCCCGGTGATCATGCACGGGCAACTCGACTGCTGCATGGGTTTTCGCAACGTGATGCTGGCGGCCGTTTTGCTCCTTTTTGTATGGCAATTATCTACATTCTTCAGCAATTCTACCTTCCTGAGTAAGTCATGAGATTGGCTGAGTTTACACGGCGTTTAGGAACAAGACAGGGGTAAGCAAACATCTCAATGCGGCGCCAAGATCCTTACGGAATCCACATCCAATGCTTGCTCAAATGACCCCAACAAGGCTCTCTTGGAACACTCACACGCTCTTGACGTGGGCAGCTCTGGATTTATGGCGCGATTCGGATCTTGAACGGCAGATTCCTGTGGTTCCCATCGAGGGGCTTTTTCTCGAGCTGGGCCCGGATTTTGGCGATGTTATCCGGCGTTACGGCGAACAGATTGCCCAAAAGAGCCGCGTTCATGTCGCATACGAACCAACAGGCGGAATTCGCACTGTTGATGAATTCCTCCGCGCGCTGCGAGTCAACCCAAACACGAAGCTGCATCAAGTCAGGGCGCTGAGGCCGGATGAGATCCCGCCCGACTCGGCGCATGATCCATCACGGGACGGCCCTCCGGGCGGGGTGTACGTTCCCGTGGCGGATGGAGAGCGAATCCCGGTAATTGATATCCTTGCCACGCACTCGGACGAACCGGATTGGCTCATGGATCAGGACCTGTTCCTGATCGGGGAATACGGGTACGGGCCGATTCCTTACGGTCCTCCCACGGGCCTGAGTTCGCAGGCGCCGTTCCATCTTGCCTTTCTGCATGAAAACCCGCTGCTCAAAGCGATCCTGCCTCGTCTTCGGACGAATTTCGTGGAAGAGCGTGCTGAACTCTTCTTCGCGCTTGCACGGCTGGCATTCGACGCAGGGATCGATTATTGGGGCTGGCGTTTCACGGCCTGGGGTATGCACTATCTTCAGGACATGACGCAGCCGTACCACGCAAAGGTCTTTCCGTTTCCTCTGTGGCGGGTAGCGCTTCGCGTGCTCAGCGAACGCGACAGAAGAAACTTCGCGGAACGCAACAAGAACCTGCTCCGCAATCGTCACCTGGCATTTGAGGGAATCGTCCATTTTCTGCTCAACGAGGCTTTCAAGAAGGACCGCTCTCATCCGTTTCTCGTTGCGCTGAAGGGAGATGACGACCTGGGAGCGGTCACCTTGCCCTCCGCAATAGCGACCTCAACTCGCAAGGCGGCCCGTGCGGCTATTCGCGTCAATGCCGCAATGGAAGCAATGATGCTGGAGCCGAGATTGAACGATCCGAAGTATTGTCTTACGGAGGACCACACCTATCGGATTGAAGAGACCCTTCCCAAAGCCGCTGCCGAGCGGCCCACGCAATACCGGGCATTCATTAGGTTCGTCTGCGAGAGCCTCCGCGAGGCAGGTCAAATTACTCGGCGCTGCATACGAAGGTTCTCAGGCCTCTTTTAGTCCCACTTCTCCACAATGTCGCCCCGGAAGCCTACATACAGAATTTGCCGTCCCGCGGCTACGTCAAGCACCCGACGCGCGATACGCCGAGCATGAGCGCGATCAAGGCCGGAACTCCGCGCGTACTCCCGCATGAACCTGAGACGGTCCGCGGCTCCGATGGCCGCGGGAGTTGAAAGGAAGATCTGGGCGAGGTTCTTGATCCTCCTGCGTTCTGAAAGCGGATGGCTGAAGGTCACATCATCGTAGTCCAGCAGAAGGAGGATGGGGTCGGAATCGTTAGTGGTGGTATGCTCCGCGCTCGCAGCGGAATCCCGCCGGCTGTTCGCTGGCCGAACAGCCTGTTCTTGATTTTCCGTTGATCTCGGCGCGACGAGGATGTTGCAGGTCTTTAGGTCTGAGTGGTAGATGCCCTGCGCGTGCATGGTCCCAATGAACTTTGCCAGGTAAAGGCTGAGGCGCTTCTTTTCTTCGGAACTCCAGCCTGCGCTCATCCGCGTGAGGAGATATCGGTCAAGCTCCAACGCGCCGGCTATGGCCTCCATCAAAACCCATTCGGTTTGCGCCAATCCCAGGGTCGTCTTCCTGATCATGGCCAATGCCCGGGGGGCTCCTATTCCCGCTTCCCGGAGGAGCGAGCCGTTGCGGAATGCGCGCATTCCTTGAGTGGCCCGGAAAAATCCCTTCAACGCGTGGCGCCAACCCCGCCACTTGAACTCTTTCACGCAGACCCCGGGCAGACCGGGCGGATTGACCACGGTCACCGCGGTTTCGGGAGCGTTCTTGAGCAGACCGGGTCCGCCATGCTCCACGATTCGCTGATGTTCTGCCAGCCAGGCTTCGCAGAACCGCGACATCGTCTGGAGATCCAGACCAAGGAACTCTGAAGCGCCAGGGGCTATATGGATATGAGGGCCCGCGCTCATGAGCCGCCCCGCGTGGTGTCCGAGCCGGCCTGGGGTGGCGATTCCGGGGGAACGCTTCTAGGACTGCCCCGGAGCGCGGCCGCGATCCGGTATCGAAGGTAATAGCGCCAGCTCCTCAGACGCCAGGGTGTGCGCTCGATCGACCGGCGAAACCATTTCAAGGCTTCGGGGAAGTTCCCCCCGCCGACGTGCGCGCGGCCGAACGAGATATCATGATCGGACATTGTCCTTAGGAACACCTTTCTAGGAATGCGCTCGGGGTGGTAGTTTTTCGTCAGGATGTCAAAGGTGTCGGTGCGCACGCCGATGCGGTCGTGGCTCGTGTTGGCTTCGTAAAACCTTATGAAGACCAGAGGGTCGTCCATGTGCGCGATGGGATAGCGCGCGGCTATCTTGAGCCAGACGTCGAATTCATCCGCGAACCGATATTGGGTGGGGAAGCCGCCCAGTTCCTGAAAGACGTCACTCCGTATCATCACCGATGAAGTATGGATGAAGCTTTCGGAAAATGCCTTTATGAAGAGGTCGCCCTTGATCCAGTTTCCGCGGCGCGTGGCCGCAACCTTGGTTCCCAGGCGCACGTGCCGGGCCGCAACCAGGGCCACATCCGGTTCTTGTTGGACGAAACGAGCCTGGATCTCCAGTTTGTCCGGCGCCCATAGGTCGTCGTGGTCCAGGAATGCGAGCCATGCGCCACGAGCTATCGCCGCGCCCGCGTTCCGGGAAGATGCGATGCCGCGGTTGGCCTGATAAATGGGTCTAAGGTCCGATTGACCCTCCAGCCATGCGCCGGTCCCATCCGTGGCGCCGTCATCGACCACGATCAGCTCGAAGTCTCGAAAGGTCTGGGCCCGCACTGAATCAACCGCCTGTTTGAGCAGCTCCAGCCGGTTATACGTAGGAATAATCACGCTGATAAAGGGGTTCTTGTGCGAGGCCATGTTAGCAAAGACTCATGCGCAGTGAACGGCACTGAAGTTTACGCCAAAGGTCACCCTCCCCCTTCCCCCTCCAATCAAGGGAGGGGGTATAAAACCCTCTCCCCTGGTGGGAGAGGGAAGGGAGAGGGGGGATTCCGGCTTCATCCAAAGGCGTGGATCTCAACGCAGCTTCCTACGGATGCGGGTAGCTCAGACGGTTTCCAGGATGCGCTCCAATACCGCGTCGGGCGTAAGGCTCGTCATGCACGGATGGTCGGGATACGGACACCGGAAATGACGGCAAGGCGCGCAGGGCGCGTGCCCCTGCAATACATGCGCGTTCGGTCCGTACGGAGCGGTTGCGCCCGGCGAGGTGGCGCCGAAAAGGGTGAAAACCCGCGCAGAAGCTGCTACGGCAAGGTGAGCGCTGCCGGTGTCGTTCGAAATCACCGCCTTCGATAGTGTCATGATTGCCATAGATGTGAGCATGTCCGCGGTCCCTGCCAGATTGACGAGGCGAGCCGCTTTCATCGTGGATCCCATACTCTCGATCAAATCCCGTTCGTCCGTTGATCCGAGAAAGACCACCGGCGCATTGAGCCGTTTCGCCAAGAGGTCGCCCAGGGCCGCGAAATGGCTTGGCGGCCACCGCTTGGCCTCCGAATTGACCGATCCTGCGCACAGGACGAAGAACGGTTGTGGGGGCTCCAACCCGTGTTCCGCAAGCAGCTCCTCCGCGCGGCGGCGTTTTTCAAGAGGGACGGGAATTGAACAATCCGGGACTTGACCCTGCGCGATCCGGCCGGCTGTAAAGCGATTTGCCGCATAGTCGGCTATAGCAAGATAATAGAAAACCTGGTGCATGGCTTTGATGTCCAGGGTGAGGGGAACCCGCGCGTTGAGCAAGGCCCCCCTCAGGTCCGTGGGGTACCCTACCCTGAGCGGAATTCGAGCCAACCAGGCCGTAAACGCGCTCTCAAACGCGTTCTGGAGTAGAATAGCAGCGTCGAATCGCTCGTCCGCAAGGCGGCGCATCATGCGCACGGATCTCATAACAGGCCCCGCCGAGTTCCGGTCGAACGAAATCACCCGGTCGGCCGTTTGGGAAGCTTCTACGAGGTCTTTGAGGCTCTCGCGCACCCAGAGGGTTATCCTGGACGAGGGGAAGATCCCTCTGATCCGCTTGAGGGCAGGCAGACTGATAACGGTGTCGCCTACCCAGTTGGCGCCTCTGACCACGATCCGTTCAGGATGGGACACGGTGCGATGTATCCTCCGCAAGCGCCGGCTCTGCTCGGCGGGCTTTTTTTCCTCAGCGCTTCTTGGGCTTGCGTTTGAATTTGCGGTGCATCCAGAAACCTTGTTCCGGTGTCTCGCGCAGCCACTGTTCAAAAACCTCGTGGAAACGCTGTGAATTCACCGCGATGTCATGATCTTTGTCATCGGTGACCTGGATAGGGAGCTCTTTCTCGTAGATCACACGGTACTTCCCATTCTCGCCCCGAAGGGCCCGCACAGGGAAGCAGTACGCGTCCCCCTCCATGGCAAAGCGGGCGAAGACCCCGTTCGCTAGAGCTTTTGCGCCGAAAAAATCCACCCACACGGGCCGCGTGTCATCCCCTCGCTGATCCCCAAGAGCGCCAACCACATCACCGGCCTTGAGCGCCTCGATCACCTTGTGGACCACACCGCGGTGTGGGATAATGCGCAGGCCGCTGTCGTTGCCGCCGCGGCCGTGGAGCATCCTCCGGTCCACGAATCTGTTCCCCATGCCCGTGACGACCAGATACGCGCTCATACCCTGGAAACGGCTGGTTGCGGCCAGCACCTCAAAGCTTCCCACATGAGCCATCAGGTACAAAATGCCTCTGCGACCCGGAGACCACGCGAGATTGAAGTTGTCCTGTCCTGAGAGGATGAGTCGCTCCGCAAGCTCGTCCTGGGTCCAGCGCCTCAGGCGGAAAAACTCCACTCCCATCATCCCCAGGTGCTCGAAGTTGCGCCTCGCCAGCAGGCGAATCTGCGCGGGCGCGCGCTCCGCGCCGAACGCGATGGTCAGGTTCTCAATGGCTGCTTGCCTGCGATCGGGAACCAGGACAAATCCTAATCGGCCCACTGCGCGGCCTACCGCCAAGGCCTTCTCCAAGGAGGGTATCAAGCAGAGAGCCTCTTCCACCAGCCTGACCACAAGATACGTCAGATACTCCAGGTAGAGCTTGATTGTCGGGCCGGAATTCTTGGCGGGCGCTGTCATGGGATTAGCCTGCTACGTAGAGCTAACAAGAGCTGGGCTCCAGGCGAAATGATTCTCGTGATCACCAGAGAACCGCGCTATGATTTTCCCGAAGGTTCATCCAACGAGATGGCTTCGTCAATGAGCATGATCGGGATATCGTCTCGTATTTCGTACTTGAGCAGGCATTTTCCACATATGAGTCCATCTTGCTGTTTGGTGAGTTCCAGGTCACCTTTACACTTGGGGCAGACCAGGATCTCCAACAACTGTTGACTGATCGCCATGTGACCCCCTGAAAGCTCCTCCGGAGCCGGTCTGATATGATACGTCCGCTTGGTGTGGACCCAAGCGGCATGAGCTGTTCGTTTATATACCGATGCGGCCTCGGCTTCAAGCCCGGGCGCCACAACTCCGCGAGCCCGCGCTCAGACGGGTTTCTTCACGAAGACTTGAGGCGGAGATTGGAATTAGCTATGATCGGTGACCGTGGCTAACCGGCTTTTTCTGGTAGTCTTGAGCATCCTCATATTGGGGGTTTGCTTCATGAGCCTTGCGGGCGACGCGCTCAACCGCTTCATTGAAAGCCAAATCTTCTTCCCGGACCGCAACCTGGAAAACCAGCCGTCGCAATTCGGGCTGGATCATCAGGATGTTTGGTTCAGAGCGGAGGATGGCGTTCGTTTGCACGGATGGTTCTTTCCGGTTCAGCCGTGTCGTGGCGTATTTCTCTTTTGTCATGGGAACGCGGGAAACATATCGCACCGCTTGGACAACATCCGGCGGCTGCACGATCTGGGATTGGCGGTTTTCATCTTTGATTACCGAGGTTATGGGAACAGCGAGGGACAAATATCGGAGCAAGGCTTCTATCTGGACGCCGCAGCCGGATACCGGAAGGGCCGGGAATACGCTGACGATCTGAAGGCCAAGCTTGTCGTATTCGGTCGGTCTCTTGGAGGCATCGCCGCGGTCCGTATAGGTTCCCGCTGGGCCTGCTCAGGTCTGATACTCGAGTCCACGTTTCCCAATTTGGGCGCGATGGCCCAGGCCCATTTCCCCATCCCGATGATCCACAGAACCTTGCAAACCCGGCTCAACGCCTTGGGTGAAATCCGCGCGGTAAAAGCGCCCATACTCTTTTTTCATGGTGATCGAGATACGATTGTGCCGCTGGAATTCGGCAGAGAGCTGTACCAAGCCGCGCCCGATCGCAAGGAGTTCGTGACTTTGGCGGGAGCGGGGCATAACGATACGTATTTCGTGGCCGGTCAGTCGTATTTTGATAAAATACTGAGCTTCATTGAAGGCTTACCGCATCAAGGGGCAAGTCCTAATGAACTCGCGCAAGTGCGCCCGTAAATCGGCGCTCGCAGGAGCGCGGTGGAGGCTGTATGAACGGTGACGAACCAAATCAAGCCGCCGGCGGTGTTTGCGATGCCGATCTCCAGTGGTTTCTCGTGAATGAATCGTTCAAGCCTCTAAGCGAGCAGACCAGGCGTCGTCTCTGCGTGGACGCGACTCCCATATGTGTGGACGCGGGTCAGCGACTGATCAGCCAGGGTGACAAAGGTGAACGGTTTTATATTATTCGGGAAGGGCACTGCCTTGTCGTAATGGAGCGGGAGGGCGTGACGAAATTCGTCGGGAGGCTGGGACCGGGCGACGTGGTGGGGGAGATGGCCATTCTGACCGGGGAAAAGAGAACGGCCAATGTGGATGCGGAGACTGACATGATGGTCTGGGCCATCAGCCGGGAATCCTTTGACGCGGCCTGCGACGAATTCCCCGAACTGAGGCAGTTTCTCACCAAGATAGTGGCGGATCGGCTTTCCAAGGCCATTCTCACGAGAGAACGGGCCATCGGCAAATACGTGATCGACCAAATAATAGGAGAAGGCGGCTGCAGCGTTGTGTACCGAGGATACCACTCAGGGCTGGACATGCCCGTGGCCGTCAAGATGCTCAAGCATCAATTGGCCATGGACCCGGCGTTTGTGGAGCTGTTCCGAGAAGAAGCCAAGACCATTGCCCACCTCAACCACGACAATGTGGTGAAGATCTATGATATCGAGGAACTGTACCGCACCTTTTTCATCATAATGGAGCTGGTGGAAGGCGAGCCGCTCAATCGCCTCTTGGGGAGGGTTGGACGGTTGCCCGCGCCCCAGGCGCTTGACTTCATACTACAGCTTTGTTCCGGCCTGGAGCACGCGCATCAAAAAGGGATCATCCACAGGGATATCAAGCCGGGCAACATCCTCATTCAAGGAGACGAGCGCGTGAAGCTCGTAGATTTCGGATTTGCGTGCCAACCGGGGAGCCGGCTCGATCAGATAGCGGGCACGGTCCATTACATGGCGCCGGAGCAGATCAAGGCCGACGCGGTGGATGAACGGACCGACGTGTACGCCCTCGGCATCACCGCATATGAAATGGTCACGGGCGAGAAAGCCTGCAAGAGCCGCCTCAGCAGTCAGGTCATGCGGTGGCATCTGACTGAAGGAATTCCGGAGCCCCGCGGCGTGGTCCCCGACTTGCCTGTGGAACTGAACAATTTTCTCCTACGCGCTACCCAGCGGGAACCTTCGGGCCGATACGAGAACGTGCGCCAAATCGTGCATGACCTGGAGCCCTTGGCCGAGCGTCTGGGAGTAGGCTCGAGGCAAAACATGGGCCAAGAGTTCAACATGATGAGCCTCTTCCTCTTCTACCGGCAGGAACAGCATGATATCATGCATCGCCTTGTGCGCGAGTTCCGCCGAGAATTGGAAAAGGTGGGCGGCCGCCTCAGAGGGGCCGACTTCAAGAATATTGAGTCATGATGGGCAACGCCGCAAGTAAGGAGAGCCATGACTGAGACGAAGGACGCGGATGTCAGGTTCCTCATGGGCAACGAGGCCATAGGTCGAGGCGCAATCGAGGCTGGATGCAGCGTGGCTGCCGCGTATCCCGGGACTCCCTCCTCCGAGATCCTGGAATCCTTGGTGCGCTGGAAAAAGGAGCTCAATCACCCAATATACGTGGAATGGTCCATCAACGAAAAGGTTGCCTTTGAGGTGGCTTACGGCGCTTCCCTTGCCGGGGCCCGATCTCTGGCCGCGATGAAGATGGTCGGGCTCAACGTGGCTTCGGATCCTTACCTGAGCGCCGCGTATCTCGGGGTTCGCGGGGGATTGGTGGTGGCGGTTGCGGACGATCCGGGACCGCATTCCAGTCAGACCGAACAGGACAGCCGGTTCTTCGCCTGGTTTGCGAAAACACCGGTATTGGACCCGGGGACGCCTGCGGAGGCCCTCCGGATGACTCTCAGAGCGTTTGAGATCTCGGAGAAGTACGAAGTTCCGGCGCTGTTGCGGCCATGCCTGCGCGTGTGCCACGCGCGGCAAAATGTGCCGATCTCCGCGCCGCTGCCGATCGCCGGTGTGGGTCCATTCAAGAAAGACTGGACCAGGTGGGCAGCGATTCCCAAGTTTCGGCTTATTCTTCACCGTAAGCTCAACGAAAAACTCAGTGAAATGGTCAGAGCTGAACCCGAATGCCGGCCCCGACTCATATCGGAAGCCTCCGGCGGCCCCGTGGCGATCATAACATCAGGGTCGGTCTCCTCCCACGTGAGAGATGTGGCCGCGTCGGACGAAAGATTGGCCCAAGTGGATGTGTACAAAGTGGACATGCCGTACCCCGTGGACGCGGCCGCGCTCCAAGAGATCGTGGACAGTCATGAAAAAACCCTCTTTGTGGAAGAGACTTACCCGGTCCTGGAGCTTCATGTTCAAGATCGCCGAAAGGTCCTGGGCAGGATGACGGGGCACGTTCCCCCCCAGGGCGAGCTGCTTCCCGATCTCGTGGAAGACATCATGCTCTCCGGTCTCGGGGCTCCCACGGTTGCAAAGCCCGCGCCTCAAATCAAGGCGAGGCGGCCCTCCCTATGCCCCGGATGTCCGCATCGGCCTGCGTTCTATACCATCAAGAAAGTTTTCGAACATGCGATCTATAGCGGTGACATCGGGTGTTATACGCTCGGCGTCAACATGGGGGTTGTGGACACCTGCTTGTGCATGGGAGCTTCCATAGGAATGGCCGGAGGATTGGCCCGGGCGCCTCAAGGACAAAGCGAGCACCCAGTGGTGGCGACCATCGGGGATTCCACCTTCTTCCACGCAGGGATCCCCGCGCTTATCAATGCGGTGCATACCAAAGCGCCCTTCGTCCTGGTCATCATGGACAACGCGGTGACTGCCATGACCGGAGGTCAACCCACACCGGCCAACGATTATCTGGCCGACGGCTCTCCGGGCGTGGGTGTGGACATGGAAAAGCTCATCCAGGGGTGTGGGGTTGAATCCATTGAGGTGGTCGATCCTTACGACCATCAAGCCCTGCAGGAGACGCTCGAACGCGCCAGGCGCCACACATTCGACGATGGCAAGGGAGTGTCCGTGGTCATCGCCCGACGCCCCTGCGTGAGAATGCCGAACGTGGAGATGCCCGAAGAGCGCTACGAGATCGGCGAGGAGTGCGACTTGTGCATGTCCTGCACGAGGGACCTGGAATGCCCTGCATTCCAATACATCAAGGACGACAAGCAAATGGTCATTGATGAGGACCTCTGCGCCGGGTGCGGTTTTTGTGTTCAGGTCTGTCCGTCGCAGGCCATAAAGGCGAAAGGGTCGGCGCATGCTTGAAATGATTCTGTGTGGGCGAGGCGGGCAAGGCATCGTGTTCCTGACCAGGATGATCGGGCAGATCCTTATCGCAAAAGGGCTTGATGTTCTGTCATCCGAAACCCACGGCATGGCCGTGAGGGGGGGATCGATCAACAGCCACCTGAGGGTCGGGCCGTTCCATTCACCCCTGGTGCGTGAAAGCCACGCAGACATGCTGGTCTCCCTGGATCCGGGCGAGACCGCGAACAACATTCACTT
>VGSG01000080.1 GCA_016875095.1 Deltaproteobacteria bacterium | reverse complement strand
ATTTGTAGGGGCACGCTTCATGAGGTTGTCTCAAAACTACGATCCCAACTGTGATCGGGCCATGATCGGTGTGCCGGGGTCCGACTGGGTGGCCCCGACGTCACACGTCGGGGTCGCGAAGCGACAAGAAGCGGAGATCGGAACACCATAGAGCTACTGCCTAAAGATCCGATCATGTGCTTCGCACGAAGAACGCTTCTTGTGCCTTCGGGGCCGGGACGTATGACGTCCCGGCCAGCCGCGGGACTGGATTCCCGTCCCCGCTTTCGCGAGGACAAGCTTCCGCGGGAATGACGAACAAAGGAATAGGGGCAGGCCGCGTGCCTGCCCGATTTCGGATGATTGGCCCAAGGGCAGGCGCAAGGAGGCGGTCTCAAAACTGCGACCTAAACCCAGATCGCGGCACGATCTCGATTGGGATTGAAGTCTTGAGACAGTTCCGGGATGCCGGTTCTATTGAGAAAAGGATATTATTTGCTTGAAAGCGAACCGGTATAACACAGCTTCCTCGATGCCTCGGGACTCCTTGGCCGCAGCAGTCATATCCTTTGGACGATTGCTCAAGGAGCACGGGCTGACCATCTCTCTCCCCGCGGTGATGGACGCGCTCGCGGGGCTCTCTGAGACAGGCGTGTCCAACGTCAACGACTTCAAGACCGTGCTGCGCTGCAACTTCATGACACGCGTCGAGGATGGGCCCATATTCGAGCGCCTGTTTGCCGAGTTCTGGGTGCAAGCGGGCGGCCGCTCCGCGCAAGAGCAGGCAGAGGCTTCGGCGCGCCCTTCGGAGGGCCCGGGAGGCCCTGAGCCCTTCTCCGAAGCGGACATGATCCTTGCCGCAGCGGGCATTGTCCCTTCCCAGGAGGAAGCGGCCTGGACCGCTCGCCCGTACGTAATCTATTCGCCTCACGAGGCGCTCAAGGAACGGGACTTCAAGGAAATGCCCTCAGGGGACGACGCGCGAATCGAGTTGCTGATCCGGGAGATTGTCCGGCCGCTCTTTAAGCGGGTCGGAGTGCGTAAACGGCCGTTCTGGCGCGGTGTGACGCTGGATTTCCGGAAATTGTTCCGCCGAAATGTCCTCTACGGCGGCGATGTCGTGGAGATCCCTCGCCTCAGGCCGAAGAGACGGCTCAAGAAGCTGGTCTTCCTGTGCGACGTGAGCGGCTCCATGAATCCGTACACCCGGTTCATGCTCAGATTTATCCGGGAGCTTCAGGAGCTGCCCACAAAGGTCGAGACCTTTGTCTTTGCAACTCGGCTCACTCGCATCACGTCGATCCTGCGTCGCCTCCCGTTCCCCAGGGCAATGGAGGAGATCGGTCATACCGCGCGCGACTGGTCCGGCGGCACGCGCATCGGCGGTTGTCTGGGAGCTTTCACCTCTTCCTTCGGGGAATCGCTCCTGCGGCCTTCAACCGTGGTTCTCATTCATTCCGACGGATGGGACCGGGGCGAAATTCGGGCCTTGGAGCGCGAAATGGCGCGGATTCAGCGCCGAACCTACCGGATCATCTGGATCAATCCGCTGCTCGGGGGCGCCTCGTACGAGCCCACGTGCCGAGGCATGAGAACCGCTCTGCCGTACGTGGACGCGTTCCTGCCCGGACATAACGTGCTCGGACTGGAACGAGTCGCGGGCGCCCTGCGCACGCTGCTGTAGGCGCTCGGCAAAGTCCGGGGAGTGTTTGGTGCGACAGGCATCCTGCCTGTCATGGGTTGGGAGAAGAGACGACAGGCGAGACGCCTGTCCCACCGAAGCCAGTCCCGTGCTTGTGCCTGAACCACGAAGCGGACCTCACAAAGGAGACTTCCCCGGACCCCTTTCAAAAAACCCCACCCAGCGAGCGTTGACCTGCCACAACAAAAGTAGCTAATGTTCGCAAGGCCCTTGGGTTATGCTGTCCGCGGCCGCCTTTTGACAGCCCACGTTTGGAATGGTAACCTGGCGCTGAGATTGCCGAGCTAACACCCCAATTGGTTTCGCTCACCACGAGCGCGCGCATGGACACCCGGATGCTCAATCGATCTGACGAATTTCAGCTCGGGTGCGCCGTCGCAATTGAACATTTTGTGAGGAGGCGCCATGAATACTCACCCTCAGCGCACCGTTAACGTCATGGGGCTCGGACTTGTCCCAGTGGTCGCCAAGCTCTTCTGGAAAGCTCTGCGCATGTTGGCGGACGGTGAAAACCGGGCGATTCGAAAGGAAAAGGGGATGAGTCCCGGGGACGCGTTCTTCAATTTCATCAAGCTGTCGTTTCTGGAGAACGTGCTCCTGCGGTATCGCCATCCGGTGAAATTCGGGGACCTGTTGGTCTTGGACAGCACCTTTCCGCCCTATCCGTCGGCCGCCCTGGAGAAGCGGCTTTCCAACTACGTCAATAACCTGGATATGACTGAGATACCAACGGGGATCGTCTCCATATCCACGACCAACTCTTGCCCGTATGCCTGCGCATTCTGTTCGACCAACGCCCGTCGCCGCACTGAAGACGATCTGGATGAAGATCTTCTCAAGAAGACGATTCGGCAAGTGGAAGGGCTGGACGTGCCCAGTATCATCCTACACGGCGGCGAACCGCTGTATGAATACGATCGCTTTCTGCGGCTGGTGAAGCATGTGAGCCCGGACACGTGCCTGTGGATGTTCACCACGGGCCACGGCGCGACTCCGGAACGGGCGAGGGAACTTAAAGAAAACGGCATGTTCGGTGTGTGGGTGAGCCTGGATCACTTCGACCCCGAGGTCCACAATCGCCTGCGCGGGCATCCCGAGGCCTTCAATGACGCGTGCGCGGCTGTGCGACACTTCAAGGACGCGGGGTTGTATACCTGCCTTTCCCTTGTGCCGCCGGCCGAGTTCTCACAGCGGGAGAATTTCCTCAAGTACTACGACCGGGCCAAAGAGCTTGGTGTGGCAGAGATCCGGGTCATGGAGATGAAACCTTCCGGCAGGGAGGCCTGCCGCGGGGTGACTCCACACAGCCCGCAGTTGGCGGAGATCCAGCAGGAACTCTCATGGTCTCCTGCGTATCGGGACTATCCTCCGCTGAGCGGCCTCTCCACGTGGCTTGAAAAGGATCGCGCGTTCGGATGTCAATGCCGGTTCGAATATCTCTTCGTCACGTCGCGGGGAGAGGTTCAGCCGTGCGAAGCCACCGAGATATCGTTCGGCAACATCCGGGAAGAGGATTTTTCGATCATCTACGAACGCGCGCGGCGGGCGTTTCCCCGGCCGTCCACGGGGTGCATCCCCATGGTGATGTATGAGGAGGTCCGGGAGTACCAAAAGGTGAAGGATACAGTGTCATCGCCGGAACGCGCAAAACTGGCCGCGCGTATTATGGAAGGCTTTCTGGCAAAGGGAAAGATCCCGGGGGTGTACAAACTTCTCTGGTCGCACTACGAAAAGAGGGTCCAGGCTTACCGGCGCCGTGGGAGCGCATGGCGACCCGGAACGAAGGCTATGATTCACGGGAGCTTCGGGCAGCTCGGAATAACCCGGCTGAAGGCATCGGCCCTACGATCGGACAGGTTGGGGATTCATTTCGGAGCGGGGGTCCGGCGCAGCGATAGCTGAGATCTTGACGCCTTATGAGGAAGGGTTCTTTCGGATTGGTAGCCGCCGGCCTCCGTGCCGGCGAATGGCGCCGATTCCTGGAAATCGGCGTGTTCGAAAAGCTCATAATTTCTAAACGAAAAATCAAAGCTCCACCGCGTTCGAGGCGGCGGAGCTTTTGTTCATTCGCGCAACGGGATCGATGAAACATCTCGCTCATCGCCAAAGCGGCGTGTTCACAATGTCAAGCGCGCTTGGCCTGATTGGCGTCGATCTTGAGCAAGTTCTCGGACATTTGCCGGACGTGGCTGCTCGCTGCCCGGATGGATTCCAGGATGTCCAGGAAGAGAGACGACGCCTTCGGTGAGCAATCCCCTTGGCAAAGTCGGTCTTCGTGAGCAGAGGCCGCTTCTATTGTCTTTTGAGCGATCTTCTTATCTTGCGCGATCAAGTGCTCCAGAACGGCCTTGTTGCGGGTGAGGAGCGCGTCCTGGAAATGCTTGAGCGCGTCGGCGAAAAGGTTGAACAGCTCGTCCAATTCCGCGGAGGCTCTGTCACTGAACGGCACCCCGTCGCGGGCCTTGATGCAGGCAACATTCAGAATGCTTTCCAGATGATCGCCCACTCTCTCCAGCCTGCCGGGGAAAAGCACAACAGTCTTGAGCACCTGGCCTGTGGTCTCGGTGGGAGAACAGACGATTTGGCCGGTGAGTGACTTCTCTTCATCGTGTATTTCCCGCGCAAGGCCTTCACACATTTCAGCCTTGGCCGGATCCCAAATGATGAGAGCTTTTCGAGCCAGTTCCACGATCCGGATGAGCTTGTTGGTCATGATCAACAAACCCTCCTCCAGACACGTGACCTCTTCGGGCGTCTTCTCGTAGAGCTCTTCGAGTCGGGTGGCTTCAGCATCCAGCTTGGGGCTGATGAGGCGAAATGGGTTGAAGAAATATTCCTCACGCTTCATACTCGAATTCCTCCTTTCGGCCGCATGTGACACAAAGGGACACGGCTTCTATGCGAGAACGCTCTGAGCACACTCCCGCGGTCAACTACCACGATTGCAATGGGCTTTGGTAATATATTCGGATTCGGACTTCTCGCTTGGCCGGTCGCTCTTTTTGTATAAAAATATGTCTTGGACGGGAAAAGATCAAGAAGATTCGGCCAAGGCCCGGCTTTCGAGATGCTTTATACCGATTCGCTTTCAAACGAGTCACTTGTGAGCGATTGAGGTTGGGGGTCCGGTTGACTACGAATGACCCAGAGCCGTCAGATTTTCGTTCACCAGACCCCCAGCCGGCCGCCCATGCCGCATCGTCTCTTTGAACGCGACTCGGGATCACAACAGCCTGACGGAATAAGGCGGAAAGGAGATCGCATGATAAATTACGCAGACATCGCGGGCGAGATCCTGACGAGGCTTCGGACCGCTCGACCTGTGGTGCACAACATCACCAATTTCGTCGTGATGAATTCGACGGCCAATGCGTTGCTGGCAATGGGGGCTTCCCCGATTATGGCCCACGCTTCGGAAGAGCTGGAAGAAATCATAGGGATAGCCAACGCGGTCGTCATTAATATAGGGACGCTCTCCAGGCCGTGGATCGATTCCATGTTTTCCGCGGTCAGGGCCTGCGCGTACGCTCGGAAGCCCTATGTCCTCGATCCCGTAGGCGCGGGCGCGACTCGGCTCCGGACCGAAACGGCAAAGACCCTCATCGCGGAAGCGACACCCGCCGTGATTCGAGGGAACGCCTCCGAGATTCTTGCGCTCTCTCCCCAGGGGGGAACCACAAGAGGCGTGGATTCTCTCCACACAATGGAAGATGCCGCGGGCGCGGCTCGTGAGATTGCGCGTTCGCTGGGCACGGTGATAGCGGTAACGGGAGAGAAAGATCTGGTCACCGATGGCGAGAGGACCCTGGTGGTCATGGGAGGACATCCGCTTCTGGGATATGTGACCGGAACCGGCTGCGCGGCCAGCGTCACTGTCGCCGCGTTTGTTTCCCAGGAAGAGGACGGGGTGGTTGCTGCGGCTTCCGCGCTCGCCTTTTTCGGGCTCGCAGGCGAAAAAGCAGCCGCAGAAGTTGCAGCCCCCGGGTCTTTCTGGATTAGGACGCTTGATGCGCTCTACAATATTACTCCTGAAGAGCTCGCGTCGAAAGCGAGGATAGCGGCTCTATGAAAGAGCCCTCGCACTGGGACGTTTATCTGGTGACCGACCGCGGCCTGTCCCGCGGCCGAACCACTGCGGAAATCGTGGAAGCGGCGGTGAGCGGCGGCGTGTCGGTTGTCCAGCTCAGAGAGAAAGGGCTCGAGACGCGCGCTTTCTACGAAGAGGGACTCAAGATCGTTGATTTCCTGCGGTTTCGCGGGATCCCCCTTATCATCAACGACCGACTGGATATTGCGCTGGCGTTGGACGCCGACGGCGTCCATCTGGGACGGGACGACATGCCGCTTGCGGTTGCGCGGAGGATCCTCGGGCCCGAAAAGATCATAGGGATCTCCATCAACACTTCGGATCATATCAACGAGGAGGCTGTCCGCCTCGCGGACTACCTGGCGGTGAGCCCGGTGTTCTTCACCGGGACCAAAGAGGACATCACAACCCCCTGGGAGCTTGAAGGAGTCAAACGGGCACGGTCGCTCACAGATCTTCCGCTCGTAGGGATCGGCGGCATTAACCGAGAAAACGCGGCTGACGCGGTATCGGCGGGCATTGATTGCGTCGCGGTGGTTTCGGCAATCGTCTCGGCAGACGACCCGGAAGAAGCCACCCGCGACCTTAAAGATCGCGTGCGGTCCGCAAAGCGCGTCAGAATGGGGTGAGTAGTTACCGGGGGAAACTTTTTTGATTACAAAAAAGTTTCCCCCGGACCCCTTTCAAAAAACGCCACCTGGCGAGCGTCGGCCGCGGGATTGGCGTAAGCCGTTTCTCGCAACTTACTGCGTGAATGTACAACGCCATGAAACTCAAAGAAATCGGTGAGTTCGGCTTCATTGACCGGGTCGCGCCCCTGGGCAGGATACGAGCTGAAGGGGTGGTCAAGGGAATTGGTGACGACTGCGCGGTGGTGGCTGTGGACGGTCCGGATTACTTGCTCGTCACCACCGACCTGCTCGTGGAACGGGTCCATTTCCTCATGGACTGGGCTCCCGCGGAGGTTATCGGCCGCAAGGCGCTGGCTGTGAACCTCTCCGATATCGCCGCGTGCGGGGGCATTCCTCTTGACGCGTTTATCAGCTTGGCTATTCCCGAAGACCTGGACGTGGAATGGCTCGACGGTTTTTACCAAGGAATGCGCGGCCTTGCAGATTCATTCAGAGTCAATTTGCTCGGTGGAGACACCACCGGCTCCAAGAGCGATCTTGTCATTAACGTGGCCGTGACCGGACGAGTTCCCTGCGATCAGGTCCTGCTTCGGCATACTGCTCGCGAAGGGGACGTTATCGCGATAACAGGACCTCTTGGCGAATCCGCGGCAGGTTTGGAGATTCTGCTTGGTAAGCTTCAGCTCCCTCCCCAGGTTGCGGCGCCGCTTGTGGCCGCGCATCTCGAACCGAGACCGCATCTGCCTGAGGGAAGATTCCTCGCTTCATCGGGCGCGTGCACATCGGCAATAGATGTCTCTGACGGGCTCTCCTCGGATCTCGGTCACCTGTGCCAAGACTCGGGCGTGGCTGCTGTGGTCTACGAGGATCGCATCCCCGTGAGCCTACCCCTGGCCCGCTTTGCGGAGCTGACGAGTAGAAACCCTATCGAGATCATTCTTTCGGGAGGCGAGGATTACGTGCTCCTGGTCGCGCTGAAGCACAATATGGCTGAAGATCTTCAGCGCCGCGCGCATCAACAGGGCATGCGGCTGCATCCCATCGGCGAATTCATTGCGGGTCGCGGCATGGAACTGGTGCGCCGAAACAACACCCGTGAGCCTTTCGGACCCCGCGGCTGGGACCACTTCCGAGCCTGAAAGCGATCACGTCGATCTAACGCCCTGAAACCATTTGTACGGTAGACCATGAGGAAAAAGATTGGAGGGCGAGGCGAAAACCGCTTGACAGAAATATGGATATTTATATATATAAAAAAATGCAGAATCTGACCCTCGGAGTGATCATGAGCAAGCGCCGCATGACACGAAGACGTTTCCTGGCAGCTTCCGCGGCGGGTGGGGCCGCGGCGGTGGGCGCCGCATGCCTCACCTACGACGCATGGGGCAAGCAGAAAGAACCAAAGAACGAGGAAGTCACCGTCACTCCTACCCTGTGCGACGCGTGCGGAAACTGGTGCGCGATGAACGTGTACACTCGCGGGGGGCGAATCTGGAAGGCTGAAGGGCTCCCAATCGCAGGCAACAACGTGGGCCGGATCTGCGCAAAAGGCCATGCCATGTTGCACGACGTGTACAACAAGGACCGCGTTAAATCGCCGCTCAAACGGATCGGGCCGAACCAGTTCCAGCCGATTTCGTGGGAGCAGGCGTACAAGGAGATCGGTCAAAAGTTGGGCGCGATCATGGAAAAGAACGGTCCGGAATCGGTCTTCTGGTTGCAGTATCCGGAAGGGAATGAGCCCCTCACAAAGCGTTTCATGGCTGCTCTGGGATCGCCGAATGTTTTTTCTCACGGGGCCACCTGCTTCCTGCCTCGCAACATCGGTTGGTGGTTGACCGTGGGCGAACCCAAGCCGGAGCATGATTTTCCAAGCTGCCGTCTCATGGTCTTTATCGGTCGTAATCCCGCGGCAGGTCTCCACCTGAGGCAGCTCCGGGACATCACCCTGGCGCGAGAGAAGGGCGCGCGCCTGGTTGTGGTCGATCCACGGCACAGTGAATCCGCGTCAATGGGCGATCAATGGATGCGCATTCGTCCCGGGACCGATTTGGCCCTTATGCTGGCCCTTGCGCACGTGATGATCAAGGAAGGGATCTACCAAAAGGAGTTCGTGGAGAAATACACCGAGGGATTTGACGAATTCGCCAAGGCCGTGGAGCGGTATACGCCCGAGTGGGCCTCGCACAAGACGACGATCGCGACTTCGGACATTGCGCAGCTCGCCCGGGACCTTGCTGCCCAAGCCCCACGCGCCGTCATCCACCGGGGGTACCACGCCGCGATGGGGACTCAATACAAGAATAGCCTCCAACTGGTTCGGGCTGTGGCGTGCGTCAATGGTTTGCTGGGGAACTTCAACCAGACGGGGGGCCTCTATTTCGCTCCGAAGCCGAAAATGGGGGGCCTCGACAAGGATAAGCATCCCGCGCCGCCCAAAGTGGACGGTCCCATGGCCGACGGCAGTGAAGACCAGGAAAAGTATCCGCTCACGCCTATGGGTGTGGGCCTGTCCCAGGCCATTCCGGAATTGGCGATCCAGGGGAAATTGAAGGCGGGTTTTGTGCACCACAATAATCCGCTCCGCACCTGCCCCAATCCCGCGCGCGTGATCGAGGGTTACCGCAAGCTCGAACTGCTCGTCAGTTTTGACTATGTGCTCTCCGAAACCGCAACGATTTCGGACTATGTCCTGCCCGAGTCATATTACCTGGAGCGGGACGACGTGGTTCACACGAACCATTCGTATGACAGCAAGCAGATAGCAATACGTCAGGCGGTGATCAAGCCGTTGCACGACACCAAGCCTATGGTTCGGATTCTCATCGAATTGGCGCAGAGTCTGGGCATCGGAAAGTACTTCAACTTTACGCTGGAAGAGTACAACCGGGCTTCTCTTGCGCCGTTGGGCGTTACGTTGGAGCAGCTCAAGAAAGAAGGAGTCATTGACCTCGGCGACAAGTGGGCGCCGGGCGAACCGACCTTCGAGACACCGAGCGGCAAGTTGGAGTTTGTGTCGTCAACCCTCAGGGATTTGAATCTCGCGGCCACGCCCGAATGGGAAGAGCCGCTGGTGATGCCTGACCCGCAAGACCCCCATTCCTTCAGGCTCATTCACGGCAAACAAGCCCACATGACCCATGCCCGGACGATCAATCAGCTATACCTGAAAGAGATAACGAAGCGGAATGATTGGGGCAAAGTCTGGATACACCCCGACCGCGCCAAAGCTCTTGGCGTGAAAGAGGGGGACTGCATGACCATCAGCTCCTCGGTCGGAAAAGGCAGGGCGCGGGCCAAGGTAACCGACGGGATTCACCCGGACTGCATCTTTGTCCCGAGTGGTTACGGCGTATATTCACGCAATCTGCGCACCGCGTACGGATACGGGGTCTCGTACAACGACTTTCTGCCCACGTATTTTGACCCGGTGCTCGGACACGTGATGTCCAATGAGATTATCGTGAGAGTGGAACGAACTTAGGCCGCGATTGCGCAAATACGGTCGCGTATCTATGGGTTTGGTGGGACAGGCGTCTCGCCTGTCATTCCCTAACAGACAGGCGAGACGCCTGCCCCACCGATCCTTGCCGACACGCGGCGCCGTATTGAGGAAACGGAGCGCTTAGCGACGGATTTTCGGGCGGTTCAGTCACCACCCCAAGTTGACGTCAGGCTGTGATCGCTGAAATCCCGAGCGGCCCAACGCTCTGAATACAGGGAGTTACCCATGCCGCGGTACGGAATAGCAATCGACACCACCAAGTGCATTGGATGCCATGCATGCCAGGTGGCGTGTCAGAACCATAACAACCTTGAGCCCAAGGAGCAGTTCAACTGGATCCTCGAAAGGGAGCAGGGCAAGCACCCTTCTTTCTCGCACGAGTTCATCCCGGTTCAGTGCAACCACTGCGAGAAAGCGCCGTGCCAGCGGGTCTGTCCCACGGGAGCGATTTACACAACGCCGGAAGGTATTGTGTATATCCGCAAAGAACGCTGCGTCGGCTGCAAGTACTGCATAGAGGCTTGCCCGTACAAGGTGCGCATCCTGGACCATGGAGATGGGATCGTCACCAAATGCTGGCTGTGCATTGATCTGGTCCGCAAGGGCGGCGAGCCTGCTTGCGTGACCACATGCCCTAATCAGGTCAGAGTATTCGGAGACCTGGCCGATCCCAAGAGCCGCGTCTCGAAGTTTATCGCAAGACACCGGGCCCAACCGCTCAGGCCGGACCTTAATACCGTGCCCAGGATTTTCTACAAAAGGAGCTGACCATGTTGGAGAGCGCGTGGGGATGGCTGATCGTTTCATACCTATTCTTGGCGGGCGCGGGCGCGGGCGCGTTCATCGCGGCAGTGGCCTGCGACCTGCTGGCGCCTGACTGGTCCAAGGCGCTGGCTCGAGGCGGCTCGTTGGTGGCGGGGCCTTTGGTGGCGGTAGGCACGGCGTGTCTGGTCTTTGACCTGGAGGCCGGATTGTGGCAGCCCTGGCGCCAATTCTATCTAATCAGCAACCTGAACAGCATGATCACGTGGGGCGTCATCGTTCTTTCCTTATTCATACCGGTGGCCTTGCTGTACGCCGCCGCGCTCAATGAGATTACTTTCGTGGGGCGCATCGCCAAGAAATACCTGAGACCTCTTGAGTACGTGGGAAGCGCGTTGGCCATAGGGACCGCGGTGTACACGGGAATCCTGATCGCGGTGGTTAATGGCGTTCCGTTTTGGAATACGCCCTTGATGCCCGTTCTGTTCCTTGCGTCGGCCATATCCACGGGGCTGGCGGCAGCCATGATCGCGGCGGCGGTCATCGACATCAATACGATTCGGACGCTGTCCAATTTCGCGTTGGGGCACGTGATCTTTCTTTCGGTGGAAGGGGTGGTCCTGATGCTGCTCGTTTTCATGTCCCTGACGGGATCTGTGGACGCGGCCGAATCCGCGACCATGTTGATATCGGGCCGCCTGAGTCCTTACTTCTGGATTCTTGTGGTGACGCTGGGGATTCTAGTGCCTTTCGTGCTCAGTATCGTTGAGTATTACGAGTACGGCGCGATGCCCAAGCACCTGGTCGTGGGAGCAGACCTTCTGGTGCTGCTGGGCGGCATGAGTCTGCGCGCGCTGATCATATATTCGGCTGCGCCTCCGCAGATTGTCTAGACGCGGTTTCGAGAGACGGAATAGGAGCGGCAAAATGGAAGAACAAAAGGATAAACCTCAGGAGAGAGAAGCTTTGACCCCCACGGTGGAAGGAGAAGCCGAACCGGCGCCAGTGGCGGAGAAAGCCGCAGAAGCGGCTCCTGAGGGTCCTGAAGACGCGCATCCGGTCAAGGAGAATGCGCTTGCCGAAAAGAGGGGTCGTGCGGTCGTGGCGGGCGCGGTCAGCGTGGTGATTATTTCGGTCATTGCCCTGTTAGTCGCGGCGATCTTCCAGCTCACTTCGCGGTGGTTGGTCGTTTGTCCGACCGATCTCCCGGTGAACGATCCCGCGCCTATTCTATGGAAGAGCATGGTGTCCGAGTCAGTTCAGCCTCAGCCGCTGGGAGTTCCGGAAAAGCTCACCGGTGAGGTCGGTTACAAGCAACGGTAACGAAAGGTATAGGTCTATGAACGAGAACGATTACGCAAAGGGTTTGTGGAACCCATATGTCGCGGGAGTTGCCCTGGGTCTGGTGTTGCTCTTGACCTTCTATCTCATGGGCACGGGCCTGGGAGCCTCGGGAGCGGTGAGCAGGACTGCCGCGGTGGTAGGCCATGCGGTCGCTCCTCAGGCCGTGGAGCAGAACGGATATCTCGGCGGCTACTTCAAAGGCGGCAAGAATCCGCTGATAGACTGGATGGTCTTTGAGGTGCTCGGGGTCTTCATCGGCGGATTGGTCGCGTCCCTGACAGGCGGCAGGATGAAGCTCACCGTGGCCAAAGGACCTCGTGTCAGCAGTGGTCAGCGGCTGGCAATGGCCCTTGGCGGCGGCGTCATCGTGGGCATCGGCGCCCGTTTCGCTCTGGGTTGCACGAGCGGGCAGGGGCTTAGCGGCGGCGCAACCCTCGCGCTGGGGAGTTGGGTCTTCATGATGGCCGTCTTTGCCACAGCATTCATCTTTGCAATCGTCATAAGGAGGGAATGGGTATGACCGGACCTCTCTATCTTTTTGACGTCTTCGGCTTCACCACCAGCCTGGTTGTGGCCGTGGCAATGGGCTTCTTGTTCGGATTCGTTTTGGAGCGGGCCGGTTTCGGTGATGCCCGCACCATCGTAAGCATTTTCTATTTCCGAGACATGAGAGTGCTTCGGGTCATGTTTTCGGCCATTGTTACCGCGATGGTGGGCCTCATCGCGCTGTCCCGGTTGGGGCTGTTCGATTACTCGGTCCTCGTCGAGTACTCCTTGCTCCCGACCTATCTGTGGCCGCAACTTGTAGGCGGAGTGCTCATCGGTATGGGCTTCACCCTTGGTGGGTACTGTCCCGGGACTTCCGTGGTCGCCATTACTTCGGGCAGGGTGGACGCGCTCGTTTTCCTGGCGGGCATGGTCGCGGGTGTTTGGGTTTTTGCCGCGGGATTTCCGCTCTGGGGCGCATTCTACAAGAGTTCAGACCTTGGCCGAATCACACTCTGGCAGGTCTTTGGTCTGCCTTTGGAGGTGGTGGCCGCCGCGATGGCGCTTATGGCCCTGGCCGCTTTCTTTTTGGCAGGCCTCGGGGAGAAGTGGGCCCCGTACGACAAGGCCGGCAAATAACAGGTATACGAATCTTGACCGCGGAACAGGTCCCGTACTATAGGTGTCAAACGTGCTCAATATACTTTTTGAAGGAGGTTAGGGTATGAAATCCTTGCGTGTGGCGGTTGTAGTGGTGGCGTTGGCTGCGTTCGGTCTGGCGGGGGTGGCCTTTGCCGCGGATTACTATGTCGTCAAGAAAGGCGACGCGATGAGCGTGGTGGACCAAAAGCCCGCGGACGAGAAGAGCATCGTCAAGGGCCCCTTCAAGACCAAGGATGAAGCCGAGAAGGCGATGAAGGCCGCCGCTCCTACGAAGAAGCCCGCTAAGCTACCGACTTCGGGTTGCTGAGCGAGCCTGGCTTTCCCCATAAGCGCAACTTACAGGATCGGCCCGAGTAATTTCAGTTCGTTGACTGAGAGAGAATCCCGTTGCCCCGGCGAACCCCGGATCGCGATCCGGGGCAGGCGCTGGAGTCCACTATCCCACGTTCCGCGCGGGACTGGACCCGCATCAAGTCCGGGGTGACGGGGTGGACTTGAGTTTACTATTTGAAACCACATGTCGAGATCCTTTAAGTTAACGTGAATGGGCTTCCGCCGGAAGGACGGACGAAAGGGCTGCACAGCCTTGAGTTAACGCGTGTGAATGAGGAGGGGGCATTTGTGCTTGCCCTTAGTGGGTGGCTTCCTCTCTGGCTGATTGGGCTGCGAGGCCTCTGTATTGCGCTCGATGATATGAGACGTGCCCTGTGGCTGAAGAAATTCCCATGCAAAGACGCTCGTTTTTCCGTTCTGCTCTTGCTCTTTTGCTCACGACGGCCGCGGCGATGATAGCCTGGGGCATAGCTCGGTTTTCTCTGTTCGGAGTCGCGAAGGAGCGATTGCGTGAGGTTCCCGCGGACGTGGTGGAAAAGCTCCAACCAGGGGCGCCCGCGCACGTTCCCAATGCGGGGGCATGGTTACTCAGAGCGGACAACGGCAAGGATATTCTGGCGCTGGACGACCGCTGCCCTCATCTGGGATGTCGGCCCAGATGGAATGAAGAAGCTCAGATTTATCAATGCCCGTGCCACGGAAGTGAATTCGACCGAGATGGAAACCCGAAGCGCGGGCCCGCGACTCGCGGCATGTCCAAACTCGGGATTGACAGAATCGGCGAAGACCGGATAGTCCTCCGAGAGATCGCGGCGAAATAGGCTTCGTCGGGAAGTGTCTGAAGGAGTCTGCCTTCGGTAATCCGTGGGGAAATCCCCTCTGCCCCCCTTTAGAAAAAGGGGATGTGTGGGGTCTTTCCCCCTTTTTGTAAAGGGAGATACAGGGGGATTTGTTCATGAGCTTTTGGGAGGATAAGATCGGGCATTCCAGTGAGTAAGGGATCGTTTGCGGCTTTTCTGGCGCATCTCCATCCTCGGGCGGTTCCCGAACCCGCCGCGAAGGTCCGATTCACCTTCTGTCTGGGCGGGCTCGCGCTGTGGATGTTCCTGCTGGAAATAGTAACGGGGCTGCTGCTCGTGTTGAGCTACGTGCCGTCGTCCTCGGCCGCGTACGAGTCGGTCCAAACGATAACCCACGCGGCGCCTTACGGCTTCTTCATACGGAATCTTCACTACTGGTGCGGCCAGGCCATGGTAATCTTCGTGGCCCTGCACATGGTGAGAGTCTTTGTTACCGGTTCGTTTGGGCCGCCGCGCAGCTTCAATTGGGTCATAGGGGCATTACTCTTGGCGTTGACCCTCCTTGTGGATTTCACGGGCTATTTGCTCGTGTGGGACGATCGGGGACTTTGGGCTTGGACGATTGCCCGTAACCTCGCTCAGACGGTTCCACTTGTGGGATCGGGTTTTGCGACTATGCTCTTTGGACCGTCTGAAGTAACGGAAATGGTGGCGCTTCGTCTCTATGTGTGGCATGTAATATTGCTTCCGCTTGCCATGACGTTGCTCGTCGCGTGGCATTTCTGGCGAATCCGAAAAGACGGCGGCATCTCGGGACCGCTTTAGAAGCGGTGAGAAAACCCGAGACCTTGCGCGTGAACTCATTCGTCACCAATCTAGCTCAAAGGAGCGCGGGTATGGAAAAGAGTCGGTAGCGCGCGTTCGTCCATTTTCTAGGACGCTGTTTGTGGGCGCGGCATTCCCGCTCGAAACGCCCTGCGTTCGCGAAAGGCGGATTCCCGAGCGCGAAAGCCGCAGACGCGCTGCTTCTCGAACAGCCACCCGACAGGATTTATTCGCAGAGGTTGCGACGACTGTGAAAGGGAATCCGATATGATACGTGAATTCATCAAGCCGGCAGGCGCATTGTTGGGCGCAGTTACTATCGCGCTCTTGCCGGCCCCGGCCTGGCTCACGCCTCAACAACAGGCGCGAGCGGAATCAGGAGTAGCGGCCATGAATGATACGTCGGCAAGGACAGTCCACGAAGATAAGGATCCCCGGGCAGGTCATGGGTTCGAGAACCGTTTGATAAAAGAAAAGAGCCCCTACCTGCTTCAACATGCGCGCAATCCGGTCAATTGGTATCCCTGGGGGGAAGAAGCCTTTGAAAAAGCCTCCAAGGAGGACAAGCCCATTTTTCTGTCCATCGGCTACTCCACCTGCCACTGGTGCCATGTCATGGAGAAGGAGACCTTCGAGGATGCGGAAGCGTCCCGCCTCATGAACGAGGTTTTCGTCTCTATCAAGGTGGACCGAGAGGAACGGCCCGATATCGACCACCTGTACATGGCGGTGTGCCAGATGATGACCGGTGGAGGCGGATGGCCGCTCAACATTATCATGACGCCGACGAAGCGGCCCTTCTTTGCAGCCACGTACATCCCCAAGGATAATCGTCTCGGCCGAATCGGCATGATCGAATTGAGCAGCCGGATAAAGGAAATGTGGGCTTCTCGCCGAAATGAGGTGCTCCAGTCTGCGGATCACGTAGCCGGCGCTCTCCGGAAACTGCCCGATAACCTTCCCGGCGAGCCTGTCACCCCGGGGACGCTTGAAGTGGCGCACCGAGATCTTTCCGCGCGATTTGACGAGCGTTTCGGCGGCTACGGCCGGGCTCCAAAGTTTCCCACGCCGCACAATATGCTCTTTCTTCTCCGCTACTGGCTCCGAACCGGTGACGCGCGCGGCCTCTCCATGGTTGAAACCACGCTTGAGAACATGCGTCGCGGAGGGATCTACGACCACGTGGGCTACGGATTCCATCGCTATTCCACGGACCAGGAATGGTTGCTCCCGCACTTTGAAAAGATGCTCTACGACCAAGCGCTGATCGCTATGGCGTACATAGAGGCTTATCAGGCTACAGGAAAGGAGGAATACGGCCGGACCGCTCGCGAGATCTTCACCTATGTGCTCAGAGATATGACTTCGCCGGAGGGTGCGTTCTACTCCGCGGAGGACGCGGACAGCGAAGGTGTTGAAGGCAGGTTCTATGTATGGACGGCCGACGAACTGGAGAGGGTATTGGGGCAAGAGGATGCCCGCCTCTTCGCCGCGGTTTACAACATTCGGCGCGAGGGCAATTTCAGAGACGAGGCTTCAGGCAAAATGAGCGGCGCGAACATACTTCACCTGAGGGAACCTCTCTCCAAGCTCGCCGCTGACCTGGTAATACCGGAAGACGAGTTGCGGGCCCGCCTGTCCACGGCTCGGCAGAAGCTCTTCGAAGCGCGTGAGAAACGCGTCCGCCCGTTTAGGGACGACAAGATACTCGTGGACTGGAACGGCCTGATGATTGCCGCGCTGGCGAGAGGCGCGCAGTCTTTCAACGATCCTCTCTACGCTCGGGCTGCCGGCAGAGCCGCGGATTTCATCTTGAACACTATGCGGGATGCAAAGGGACGTCTGTGGCACCGGTACCGAGACGGTCAGGCCGCGGTTCCGGGCCTGGTCGATGATTACGCTTTCCTGGTCTGGGGCCTCTTGGATCTTTATGAAGCGACTTTCGATGTGCGCTACCTTCGCGCCGCCCTCGACCTGAACGCGGATATGCGAGAGCGGTTCTGGGATCCGCAGACCGGAGGGTTCTATTTCACCTCCACGGATAACGAAGAGCTGCTGGTGCGCAAGAAAGAGATCTACGACGGAGCGACGCCTTCCGGCAATTCCGTCGCCGCGTTGAACCTCCTGCGCTTGTCACGCGTTACCGGCAGCCCCGAGTTCGAACGCAAAGCAGAGGCGTTGATTAAGGCTTTTGCGGGCAATGTGGGCCAACTTCCGTCCGCGCACACCCAACTGCTGATCGCGGTGGAGTTCGCTCTCGGCCCCTCGTACGAAGTGGTCATCGCCGGGGATCCAGATACTTGGGAAACCATGCGCATGCTGGAGAATCTTCGACGGTCGTTTGTCCCCAACAAAGTGGTAGTGCTCCGCCCGCTTCAACAAACCGCTGCGGAGATAATGGATATCGCCACCTATACCCGCGAACAGAAGAGCAAAGACGGGAAGCCCACCGCATATGTGTGCCGTAACTTCAATTGCGACCTGCCCACCACCGATCCCGACAAGATGCTGGAATTGCTAGGGGCGAAGAAGCAATGAAAATTTGCCCGAAATAGAGTAAGATCCCCGGCAAAATCCTCAACGGAGAAATCGCCTTTTCTTGGAAGCGCCATCGGCCTCACAGCGCCTCTGCGCGGTCCCGCGTCTCCCAACGGTCAGCGCGATGCAAAAAGGCGAAAGGAGGTTCTTTTTATGACTGAACCTGGCGGCGCTCCACACGAACTCTGCATAAACACCATGCGCATGCTTGCGGCGGATGCGGTGCAGGCCGCAAATTCCGGTCATCCCGGGCTCCCGTTGGGCGCCGCGCCCACGTGCTATGTGCTCTGGACTCGGTTCATGCGGCACAACCCCTCCAATCCTCTCTGGCCGAACCGTGACCGGTTCATTCTCTCGGCCGGGCATGGCTCCGCGCTCCTGTACGCGATCCTACACCTCACCGGATACGACATTTCCCTGGAGGATCTCCAAAGATTCCGGCAATGGGGGAGCAAGACCCCCGGACATCCTGAATATCATCCGGCCATCGGCGTGGAAGCCACCACCGGTCCGCTGGGACAAGGCTTCTGCATGGGTGTGGGTATGGCTGTTGCCGAACGCTTTCTCGCCACGCGCTTCAATCGCCCCGGTTTCCGTCTGGTGGACCACTATACATACGAGATCGTCTCTGACGGCGACCTCATGGAGGGCATCTCGTACGAGGCCGCGTCTCTTGCGGGGCGCCTCAAGCTGGGAAAGCTCATCTATCTGTACGACGACAACAAGATCTCCATCGAAGGCGAAACCAAGATTACCTTCACGGAAGATGTGGAAGCGAGATTCAAGGCTTGCGAGTGGCATGTGCAGCGCGTGGGGGACGGCAACGACGTCAGGGCCATCGAACAAGCCATAAGCCGAGCCAGACAAGAAAGCGAAAAGCCGTCTCTGATCATAATCCGCACCCATATAGGATTCGGCAGTCCAAAACAGGACTCAGCAAGCGCTCACGGCGAACCGCTCGGCCTGGATGCGCTTAAAGCCACCAAAGAGAACTTCTGTTGGACCCTGGAGCCCCATTTCTTCGTTCCTGAGGAAGCGCCGTGTGAGTTTCGCCTCGCGATTGACCGAGGTCAGCGGCTCGAAGCCGAATGGCGCTCTCTCTTGGAAGAATACCGTAAGGCGTATCCTGCGGAAGCGGAGGAATTCGAGCGAGTCATCAACCATCGCCTGCCTGCGGACTGGGATGCGGATATCCCCGTCTTTCGAGTCTCGGACGGTCCCATCGCCACCCGCGTCGCGTCGGGCAAGGCGCTCAACGCCATCGCGAAAAGAGTGAGCGTCATGCTGGGAGGATCCGCGGATCTCGCGCCTTCCACCAAGACACTTATCTCAGGCTCGGAAGATCAGTCACCCGAGCATCCGGACGGGAGAAACTTACGTTTCGGCGTCCGGGAACACGCGATGGGCGCTCTCGTGAACGGCATGGCGCTCCACGGCGGCGTCATCCCGTACGGCGCGACCTTCCTGATTTTTTCGGACTACATGCGGCCTGCGCTCAGGCTTGCCGCACTGATGGACGCGCCTTCCATTTTTGTTTTTACTCACGACAGTATCGGCGTGGGCGAAGACGGGCCTACACACCAACCCATCGAGCACCTGGCCTCGCTCAGAGCCATGCCCAACATGATCCTCTTCAGGCCCGCAGACGCGAACGAGACCGCGGCCGCATGGCGAGTCGCGGTTGCCAAAGGTAAGCCAATATGCTTTGCCCTGAGCCGCCAGAATCTGCCCGTGCTGGATCCCGACCGCTATCCCGGAGTGGTGGAAGGCGCTATGAAAGGCGCTTACGTTCTGTCGGACGTGGAAGGGACTCCGGACTTGCTCATCATCGCGACCGGCTCGGAAGTGGCCCTGGCTTTGGCCGCGCAAGAGAAGCTCCTCGCCGACAAGGGAATCAAGGCGCGGGTCGTCTCCATGCCATCCTGGGAGCTTTTCAAGGAGCAGCCCGAAGAATACCGGAATCAAGTGCTGCCGCCTGATGTGAAGGCTCGCCTCGCGGTCGAAGCCGGGAGTTCTCTAGGCTGGTGTCAATGGACTGGCTCGCAGGGAGACGTGATCGGCATCGATCGTTTCGGCGCATCCGCTCCGGGCCCGGAAGTTATGAAACGCTTCGGCTTCACCGTGGAAAACGTTGTAGCGCGAGCAGCCGCGCTGGTAGGGAAATAATTCCACTGCGCGGCTGTATAGAGCGGGATCTCTTTCACTTTGCTCTTGTCTTATGGCCTATGGCGCTATACACTACGGTCATGATCAAAACCTTTCGAGACAAGGACACGGAGCGTCTATTCAACCGTGAGCCGGTGAAACGTTTCCAGGAAATAGAACGCTCTGCTCGTCGGAAGTTGGAAATGGTGGATGCGGCCGAGATTTTGGATAATCTACGGTTTCCTCCAGGCAACTGATCGGCGACAATTACACTTGAGCGTCAGCGACAATTAGACTTGTGCATCCATCAGGGTGTGGTTGTCTGGTAGAGATGCCCGGAAGTTTTCACTGGGAGGGGGCATCTGGTGCAGACGACGGACGCTCAAGTGAGGAAGATGATGAAGGAGTATAGGAGGACGGGAAAGGTGGGAGAATCGGCTCTTC
>VGSG01000079.1 GCA_016875095.1 Deltaproteobacteria bacterium | reverse complement strand
AATGGAGGAGCGGGAGGTCCCGCCGGATGATACGCGCGGCCCATTCCAGTGAATCGAGATCTTCCAGCGCAGCGGCGTCCGGATTATGAACGACGGAGTCTCCATCCCTCCATGAGAGTCCGTCAACCTCCGCAAAGGGCCTGTGGTTGCACAGTTGCCTCAAGGGGGCCTCGATTTCACCTCGAATCACTGCGGAGACCCCGGGGGTTTGGAATGGCGTTTCGGGAGCCACGGAACTGAACGGCCCGCAAAACACGATGAGTGGATCGCTCTTGCGTTGGTTCAGCAGTCGCGCGGTCTCCAGGTCGTGGCTGATCGTTTCCTCGTTCCCAAAGAAAAGGTAGATGTCGTAGTGAGGCGCGGAACGGAGGAAATCGTCTCGTGAGATGCCCTCAACGTTACAGTCCAGGGCACGAACGCCGGGCGCCGCGGCGGCCGCGTAGCAGATCCAGAGGGGAATCCAATGGCTCGCGCGGGCGCCGTCCGCGTTGTACGTGGCTTGGAACCGGCCTCCGGCAGCAGAGTCCATACTCGGGATATTTGGCGGGACCATGACGAGAGCCGATTTCATGCGAACCTGATTTCAGACGGCATGGCTCTCTTTGAGCGCTTCAGTCCGGAAGTGCAAGGACAGAGCATCGATAATTTCGTCGAGATCTCCGGACATCACCCCTTCGAGCCTGTACAAAGTGAGACCGACTCTATGATCGGTAACCCGATTCTGGGGAAAGTTGTACGTCCGTATGCGTTCAGATCGGTCTCCGGAGCCCACCTGGGCTCGACGCTCGGCGCTGATGGCGGACTGCTGTTTTGCTTCGATGACGTCGAGCAAACGAGCCCTCAGTATCTTGAGCGCCTTGGCTTTGTTCTTGTGCTGGGACTTCTCGTCCTGGCACGACACGACCAGATTGGTGGGGAGGTGAGTGATCCGCACAGCGGAGTCCGTGGTGTTTACACTCTGCCCCCCCGGCCCGGATGATCGGAACACGTCAATTCGTAGATCTTTAGGGTCGATCGTCACATCAACTTCGTCGGCCTCGGGGAGCACGGCGACGGTCACGGCGGAAGTGTGGATACGGCCCTGCGATTCAGTCACAGGAATGCGCTGGACTCGGTGCACCCCCCGTTCGTATTTGAGTCGCGAATACGCCCCATGACCTTGGATGAGCGCAATCACTTCCTTGATGCCGCCGGTGGAAGCCTGCGACATGGACATGATTTCCACTCGCCAGCCTCTGGCCTCGGCATACCTGCAATAAGCTCTGAAGAGATCCGAGGCAAAGAGCGCGGCCTCTTCGCCGCCCGTCCCGGCCCGGATCTCGAGAAAGGTGTTCTTTTCGTCGTTAGGATCCCTGGGCAGCAGGAGTATGCTCAGCTCCTCTTCCAGGCGGTCGCGACGTTCTTCCAAGCCCGGTAACTCCTCTTTGGCCATATTGATCAATTCAGGGTCCGGTTCGTCGCGAATAATCGTTTTCAGGTCGCCGATTTCCTGCATGACAACGGTCAAGCCATTGTACACCTTCATGATGTCGTCCAGTTCAGCCCTCTCCTTCCCCATCTTTCTCAGCTTCTGAGGGTCGGAGAGCACTTCCGGACTGGCGAGCTCCTCGTTGAGCTCCTCATATCGGCGGCTGAGTTCTTCCAGTTTGGCAAGCACCTGCATACTATCTCGTCACGCGGAGGTGTCTCCGCCGGCCCAGAGCCGCTCTTTCTCAAGGGTGCGTTTCAGGGCGACGAGCGCGACTTCAATCTGGTCGTCGGTTGGTTCCCTGGTTGTGAGTTTTTGCATCCAGATACCGGGAACCAGCAGCCCATTCAAGATGGGGTTATCCACGCGCTCGCCCATGCGTATGATCTCATAGGAGCACCCGGCTATGGGCAGCAACAGAAGGATCTTTACAGAGATGTAGAAAGCGTTGGTGACAACCTTGCTCCCTAGCAAGTCCTTCGGCATCAGGGGGAAAACGGCGGTAAACAAGAATATGCTGAAGATCAGCACGAGAAGGATAAACGCAGTGCCGCAGCGGGCGTGAAACGTAGAGTACTTGCGCGCGTTCTCTATTGTCAGCTCGTCTCCCTGCTCGTATGCGTGTATGGATTTGTGCTCCGCTCCGTGGTACTGAAACACTCGGCGGATCTCCTTGAGTAAAGAAATCAAGGCGATATAAGCCACGAAGATACTCACTTTGATCACGCCGTCAATCACGTGAAACCAGATGCTCCGCACCCCCAATTCCGTCCCCAAGAGGGCGCCCACTCCTAAAGTGGCCAGATGGGGGATCACCACGAAGAGGAGGATCGCGCCGCCGATTGCTAAACCGATAGTGCCGGTCAGCGCCCAAGGCCCAAGCGGCTCCTCATCTTCGCCAAGGGCTTCCTGAGCCGAGTAAGTCAGCGCCTGGATGCCGTTGAAGAGGGCCTCGTACAGCACGATGCAGCCCCTGAGAAACGGCCGCTTCAGCATCGGCCACTTCTCCATCGGTGAGTACCAGCGGTCTTCACGCACCGCAAGCTCGCCCCCCGGCTTTCTCACCACCACAGTGAACGTCCGGGGCGCTCGCATCATAATTCCTTCAATTACGGCTTGGCCGCCAACGCGAATCTGTTGTTCTTTATCAGCGGGATTCCTGATTAACATAGGGTAATTCCTGGGGTATTGCCTACTGAATCCGGCGTGTATTCTTCCTTAAACGACCCGCGGCCTGAGCACAACGGTCCCCGAGTCATAGGGAAACTCATGTGACGGTCATTCCGCTGTCTTCTTCTTTGGCGTCTCAGCCTTCTTGGCAGTTGTTGTTCTCTTTGTCGTGGTCTTCTTGGTGGTAGTCCGCGTGGCCTTCTTGGTCTTCTTTGCCGCGGTGGTCGGCTTGGCCGCCTTTTCGCCGTACTTCTTAATAAACCGCTCAACCCGTCCCGCGCTGTCCACCAGTTTCTGCTTGCCGGTAAAGAACGGATGGCAGGCAGAGCAGATCTCGAGCCGCACTTCTTCTTTCATGGATCGGGTGTGGATTTCATTGCCGCAGGCGCACCTGAAGACCGTATCGACGAACGCCGGGTGTATTGCTTTCTTCATGACCTCCTCCGCCAATAAGTTCAAACAAATTAGTTTATCAGAAATCCCCCAGGAAAACAAACTTCGGCTGACCGTAGCAATGGGCCTACTTGTTCATGATCTCGAGAAATTCTCGATTCGAGTCCGTCTGCATGATTTTGTCCAGGAGGAACTCCATAGCGTCCACCGAATTCATATCCGCCAGGAGTTTTCTCAGGAGCCAGATCTTCTGGAGGTCGCTTTGATCCGATAGAAGTTCCTCTTTCCGAGTGCCCGATCGGTTGATGTCGATGCACGGGAAGATACGTCGTTCCAGCAGGCGCCGGTCAAGGTGAATCTCCATATTGCCGGTGCCCTTGAATTCCTCATAGATCACCTCATCCATTTTGCTCCCCGTATCTATCAGAGCGGTGGCAATAATGGTGAGGCTTCCACCCTCTTCCACGTTCCTCGCGGAACCGAAGAACCGCTTGGGGCGATGGAGGGCGTTGGAATCCACGCCGCCGGAGAGAATTTTCCCGCTGGCGGGAACCACGGTATTGTGCGCGCGGGCGAGGCGCGTAATGCTGTCGAGCAGTATCACCACGTCCCGCTTGTGTTCCACGAGCCTCTTGGCCTTCTCGATCACCATGTCCGCAACCTGCACATGTCTCTGGGCAGGTTCGTCAAATGTGGAGGATATGACCTCCCCTCTCACCGAGCGCTGCATGTCCGTGACCTCTTCAGGTCTCTCGTCGATGAGGAGCACAATGAGGTACACGTCCGGGTGGTTGATAGTCAGGCTATTGGCAATCTGTTGGAGGAGCACCGTCTTTCCGGCCTTGGGCGGGGAGACGATCAGCCCGCGTTGCCCTTTGCCGATAGGGGTGAGAAGATCCATCACTCGCATGGAATAACCCCTGGGCGCGGTTTCCAGGCGCAGCCTCTCGTCGGGGTAGAGCGGCGTAAGATTGTCGAAGAGCACCTTATCCCGGATTTTCTCGGGATCCTGACCGTTTACCGTCTCCACCTTAAGCAAGGCGAAGTACCGCTCCGTGTCCTTTGGCGGACGGATATATCCGGAGACCGTGTCGCCCGTTCTCAGATTGAATCTTCTTATCTGGCTCGGCGAGACATATATGTCATCCGGTCCGGGAAGGTAATTGTAATCAGGCGCCCGTAGAAAGCCGAAACCATCCGGGAGGCATTCCAGAACCCCTTCTCCGCGAATGGGCCCTTCAGCTTCAGCCTCTTGCTGCGCTTGAAGAATGGCAAAGATCAGCTCCTGCTTGCGCATACTGCTGGCGCCCTCTACTTCGAGCGCGTTGGCGATCGCCAAAAGTTCACTGACCTTCTTTTCTTTCAGTTCTCCAATGTCCATGGAATCTCCTGGTGCCGATTATTGGGGAAAATCAGTTTCGTAGTGTGAGCCTAGGATTGAAGATATTCCTGAGACGGGTCAATTGATGCTGAGGGCGCTCGTTCCCGAGATCTGGTCCACTCCCTGGACACCTATCTTATTTCGGTTGGATTCGGACTCCTGGGGGGTGGGAATCTTCTCTACGCGGCTATTGTTTAATTAATCAAGGCTGCTGACCCTGTCAAGTCTTTTGTGAGGCCCTTGATCTCGGCAAGCTCTTGATAAGGACATGCCATTTCGGGATTGAACCGCCGACAGTTCAACTCTAGAATAGGGAGATGATTCAACTGGTCTTGCCTCTCAACACACCGTGCAAGTTCGCTTTCGACAACCTTGTCGTTCACGAGGGGATAGGGCAAGCTTCGGCAACGATTCGCTCCGTTTACGGGGCGCCCGCGGGACCGTTCCCGCCGCTTTACATCTACGGACCCGCGGGCGCGGGCAAGACCCATATCCTCAGAGCCGCCGCAACTCTCTTCGAGGCTCGCGCTTCAGAAGACGGGCCCGCCATGGAATACCTCGCGGCGTCGGGACCTGAGATTGAGTTTCCCGAACTGCGGGATCTGCTCTCTCAATTCGACGATCTCGCCCCACGCGGTGTCGCAGTAGACGATGTCCACCTGCTCGGCGACGATGGCAGGACGCATTTGTGGACCCTCTCCAACAAGCTCACAAGAGCCGGGCTTCCCCTTATGCTGGCTTCCCTGCGGTCGCCTGAGGAGGTCTTCGGGGCTAACCAGCATTTGATCTCCCGCGTGCACGCGGGCCTGGTGTTTCACCTTGAACCCCCCTCGGATGGAATTCGCTTGCTCATATTGGACAAGATGGCCAGGGACCGCAACGTGCGGCTTTCGCCTGACGTCTCCCGGTACCTCGTGTCACGCAAATCCCGTAATGTCAATGAGTTGAATGCCATTCTCGACCTGTTGGACCAAGCCTCTCTGCAACAAGGGAGGCGAATCACGATTCCGTTCGTCCGCTCGCTGGAGCGATCCAGCCTCCTCTAAAGGACCTGTGCGCCTTCTGCTTAGACTTCTTCGAAAAATCGCCTTGAACTAGTTAAAAGAACGGGATAAATACACTTCACCTCCGTACAGGGCGTCGGCCGATGAGCCTATAGCCTACGCCGACTACTCAACCTGTTCGCGGAACACCCCAGAGAGATGGACTCATGACCCAAAGCTTCCAAACGTCGCGTTGCCTCTGCTTGGCGCTTGTCGGGTTCGTAGGGGTCTTTGGCTTCCTTGCGCCAGCGGAAACTCCCGAAGACGCTGTGCGCTCCTTCGCCCGTATCTTTGAGAGCGCGAACAGCCAAGAACTGATCAAAATCATCCACCCCGACATCGTCTCGGAGAAGGAAATCAAGCCGGAACATCTGCAGCCCTTCTTGGACCGATATCGCGGCAAGCTCACCGGACTGAAATCATTCGCCATTGACAAGAAGCTCACATCGGAAGACGGCACAACCCAGCGATTTGAGGCAACGCTCGTGTTTCAGGGATCTCCTTTGGCGAGCAACTCGCGGGACCCGTCCACGTTTGAGATGACGCTGCTCTGGGCACGCGAGGGAAACCGGTGGTGGCTGGAAAGACCTTTGTCGGTCCGATACTCGTTGCAATCCACCATTTCGTACCCGTCTCAGGAACAGGAAGAACTTGCGAGTCGCTTCCGGATCGCTGTGCAGAAGCTCGATCAACTCGGACTGGCGGACAAGGATGACGCGCCGTTTATGGACCCGCCCTTGCCGGGCTCGGCCACCGAGATCTACAAGGAACTGGAGACACTGCATACCAAGGAACGCGGTCCCAAAGGCATTGACCCGAAAGGCCGAGGTCTCGCGCTTTTCCTTAAGGCGACGCAACTGAAAACCGGTGGCTTCCTGAGCGGTTACCACGGTGATTTCAAGAACGGTCCCGGTGACGCGCGTCGGCCCATGCCGTGGGAGATGTTCAGAGATTATGCCCAGGCCGCTTTGAAAAAAGGCAAAATGGATCAGGCAAAGGGACAACCGGTCAAGGCCGCGCACGCGTACAAACAGGTCTTGTCTTTTGGGAGACAGATCCTCAATGAGGCAGGCGGATATCAGTTTGCGCTGTGGGGGCTTTCGTTTCAGAAACAGGCGGCGGAAGAGCTGGCTCGTCTTTGGCAAGCCACCGCCAATGCGGATCGGGATAAGGCAGCCGTGTTCGCCAACCTTGTATCTCGCCGCCTCGATCTGTTGCAAACCGCGTTCTCGTGCCTGGACGATCTGGCTGATTATCGGTCGATGGATGCGGCCATCGCCGCGGCCGAGAGGAGAAATGACCCGAATTTCAGCCCGTGGGGGATTAATACGCTCGCCATCCTTGCTCTCAAAGGGGCGCCCGCTCAGGCGGAGGTGCTGCGGAACGCGGGAGCTATGGTGTATATGTTGAACCCGATCATGCAGACGAGGGCGCAAAAGGCGCTCAGCGACTTTGAAGCCCGCGGGTCCGGAGCGGAAAAGGCCTTCATCGCATTCCAAAAGGACTGGGTCCGCACGCATGACGTGTATGGCGGGGTCGGAGGATTTTGACCGCCCTCCCCATACCCCGTGCATGGACAGGATGACACGTGGTCAGATCCATTATTCTCAGCAAGAAGGATCGTGGTGAGGCTGACGAACTTGTGGTCTTCCTCACGAGGGAAGGCGGGTGGTTGCGTGGGATCGCGAAAAACGCCAAAAAGAGCCGACAGCGATTCGGCGGTCACCTCGAGCCGCTGACGCTGGTGGATCTCCTGCTTCGCCCACGCAAGAAGGATAACCTCATCTGGATCGATGAAGCTCACGTGGCCCAGGGGCTTCTCGGGATCAGATCGGACCTCGGAAAAGTGGCTCTCGCCACTTATTTCCTGGAGCTGGCGCAACAACTCCTTCCGGAAGCCCAGTCGGACGCTGCCCTTTTCGATTTCATGGTCGGTTTTCTTGAGAGCCTGGAGGGCGCTCTCCCCGCGCCCGCGGCTTCTTTGCTGGAAGAGATTCGCCTTCTCGGCTTGCTTGGCTACGCGCCGGAATTCCATATCTGTCCTGCTTGCGCCAAAAAAATCGATCCCGGGGAAGAGGCGTTCTTTTCGCCGGTCAACGGAGGAGTTATCCACTCCGGCTGCGCCGGGCGCATTCCGACGGATCTCGTGATCTCCCCGGACACCCTCGCGCTTGTCCGCCGGGGTTTGGCGCTCCGCAACAGCGCGGCCTCGCGTCTCAAATTGTCGAAGAGAGGGGCAACAGAGGTCAGGGCAGCTCTCTCGTCGTTTGTTCGTCATCTGAGCGGCCAGGAGATCAAATCGCTCGCCTTCTTGGAAAAGGTGGCGGCGTGGCCTGATCCTGTACGTTAACGGCTATGGGGGTCAGCGGAGCTATTCTTCCTCATCTGAGGTGTCTTGTTCTTGTCGGCTGGGTCCCCTGAGCAATCTGTCGAGCGGTGAACGTCGAGCGGTGGAGGGGTCGTCGTGCTTTGATTCCAGCGTCTGGAGACGCTGGCTCACCTGTGCGAGCTCGGTGCGGAGCTGTGTTGTTTCCTCTCCTTGACGAGCCAGTTCGGCCTTGAGCTTTTCCGCTGACTGGAGACACTGCTCCGCTTCCTGCTGAGCTCGTTCCATATCCTCTTGCGTGGAGAGGAGTTCTGTTCGGTATGCTTCGGTCTTCTGCCGGGCCTCCTCCAGTTGCCTTTCCTTTTCATTCAGGGCTTCGCTAACCTGTTTGACTTGAGCCAGGGCATTGGCCTTCAACTGGCCCGCATCGGTTACGGCGTTTTTCAGCGCATCGAGCATCTGGGTCTTATCCGAAAGATCCCTCTTCAACCTCTCGGATTCTTCCGCGCGTTTGCTCAGTTCGGCGCTTATTTGATTCAACTTGGCCGTGAGTTCCTGGCTTCTGGTCTGTTCTGCGGATTGCAGCCCTTCCATTCTTTTTTGCACGGCCTCAACTTCTTGGGCTTTTTGCGCCGCATCCCTGCTCAGAGCCTTGAGGGCCTGCTCCTTGCGGTCCAAATCCTGCCTTAGCGCATCCAACCGCTCTTGCAGTTGAGTGGCCCGAAACTCTGCCAAAGCCTTGGCCCCCATGAGCGATAGCTTTCCGGAGTCAACGTCTGAAGCGCCCCGACTGCTTGGCGGCTCAGGAGTCGCCTGGGCGCGAGCGCTCTGTTTATCGAGTTCGGTCACGCGCTGCCGCAGCGACTTGACTTCATTTCGCATGGCCTCATTTTCTTGCTGGCGCACGGTCAGTTCCCGTGTCTTATCGGCGAAGTCGGACTGGAGGCTCGATATGCGTTGATCCCTATCCATAAGCTCACGTTGGTGACGGGCCACATCTCCCTCGCCGCATCCCCACAGCGTCAGAACCAGTCCGAAGATGGCGATTGTTCTGCTTCGTGACGAGCTCATCCGGGAATACTCCTTCTGGTTGGGCCGGAGACCGCAGCCAGCCTCTCTCGCTACGCAGGCCACTCCAGCGCAATATCGACAAATCCGGCTCGGTCGATGAAAACCTTCGATGTACCTATTTACCAAAAGAATAGCCTTTTTGTCAATAAACATCAAATAAATAAGCCGGTTTGATTCTGAAAATTGTTTTTTGTTTTCTGATATCTCATCGACTTTATAGCCGAATGGCTGTCATTAAGAACTGGGAACGAGCGTTTCTCGCCTATGTCATTGCCGCGCAGCCCTCGCACCGACACTCCTGAGTCCCGAAGTCAAGTTGTCCTGCACGTTACTGAACGCGCACTTTCGCTCCGGGGTTCGTCTTGACAGTTCAGGCCCTCTCTGGTAACAAAAAGCTGTTACGCGGAAGCGTCTCGTTCTCTCCGACTTAGCGCTTGGGGCGCTACCGGGCAGTGAATCATCCACAGCTTTTCAGGCGTTGAGATGTGTTGTCGCGAATCGGGAACCAGCGGTTCCAGGCGGCGAATTCCGCCCCGCTTAGCAGGCTGCGCTCGGCGGGAGTTCGTGAGAGGCATTTCCACGAAACCAGCGCCATGCATCTTGCAGCGCCATAAGGGGGTTAACCCATGTCTTTGAATTTCGATCTACCGAAGGACGCCGAGCTTACCAGAAAGGTCGTGCGGGAGTTCGCGGAAAAGGAAATAGGGCCGGTTGCTCAGGAGCTGGACGACAAGGAGGAGTTTTCCGTAGAGCTGACACAGAAGATGGGTGAACTAGACTTCTTCGGCCCCTTTGTCTCCGAAGAGTACGGTGGCAGTGAAGTAGGGTACCTTAATTATATCATTATCGTAGAAGAGATCGCGAGAATAGACGGCTCTCACGCGGCGACGGTAGCCGCAGGGAATTCCCTGGGCATCGCGCCGATTTACTACTTCGGGAGCGAAGAGCAAAAGAAGAAATGGCTCCCTGATTTGTGCAAGGGCAAAATTCTCGCTTCGTTTGGACTGACCGAACCCAACGCCGGTTCGGACGCGGGAGCATCCCAGACCACGGCTGTGCTCGACGGGAACGAATGGGTGATCAATGGAAGCAAAATCTTTATTACCAATTCCAGCACACCGATCAGCGCCGTGTGCGTGGTGCAGTGCGTGACGGGAGACAGGGCCCAGGGCAAGCCGGAAATCAGTTGCATTCTCTTGGAAAACGGCACAAAAGGATTCATAACGGAAACCATGCATGGGAAGCTCTGCTGGAGATCTTCCAATACCGGCCTCCTCACTTTCCAAGACTGCCGGGTGCCCAAAGAGAACCTTCTGGGACAACGTGGCGAAGGTTTTCATCAAATGCTGAAAACCCTTGACGGTGGCAGACTCTCCATAGCAGCCATGGGATTGGGCGGGGCTCAGGGAGCGTTCGAACTTGGCCTGGATTACGCAAAGAAGCGGCAACAGTTCAATAGGCCCATTGGATCGTTCCAGATCAATGCGTTCAAGCTCGCGGACATGTATACGGAAATAGAGATGGCCAGGTTGCTCCTGTACCGCGCTTGCTGGCTCATGGATAACGATAGAATGACCCCGAAGGATTCCGCAATGGCTAAGCTGGTCTGTTCCGAGACCTATTACCGCGCGGCCAACCATGCGGTGCAACTCCACGGCGGATACGGTCTCATGAAGGAATATGCGGTGGAACGCCATTACCGCAATCAGAAACTGCTCGACATCGGTGAGGGCACGTCGGAAGTCCAGCGCATCGTGATAGCCAGGAATATCGGGGTTCCCGGGAGATCCATGTAGCCCTTTGCGACGGCTGGCCGACCGTGGGGCCTGCGCCCAGATCGCGAGCCGAAAGGAACCATGATGAGCGAAGAAAAGAAAGAAACCGCATACGAGGATCTTCGAAAGGCGGTGGACGCATATGGGGAGCACGGAGAGGAGGACTTCCTCACCGACTCTGAGGCCCTTGCCGACGCCAAGGCCCTTGCCGAGCAGGAAGCCGCGGTGAGTCACGGTCACCGTTTGCGCGCGACCCGGGAGAGCCGTGGATTTACCCTCCAAGAGCTGGCCGAGAAAACCGGAATTCCGGCGGATCTGTTGGGTCAGGTGGAAGCAGGCGAGAGCATTTTGCCGCTGGGACAGCTCATCAAGCTGAGCAAGGCTCTGGCTATGAGGATGGCCGACGTCATCTCCGAGGGCGATCAGCCATTCACTATTGTTCGATCACATCAGCGACGACGATTCGCGCGATTCGGCAAGGCACGGCAGGCTAACCACGGGTACGAATATGAGGCCCTTGCCGCGAACAAGAAAGATCGTCGAATGGAGCCTTTCATCGTGACGCTCCAACCAGCGTCGTCCGATGAGCCATCCACCCACGATGGGCAAGAGTTCATCTACGTCCTGGAAGGCGAAATGGAAGCGCTGGTAGACGATACCAGGGAGGTGCTGGGACCGGGAGACGCCATCTATTATGACTCCACCAGCATGCACCTAGTCCGGGCTCACGGCAATAAGCCCGCGAGAATCCTGGCCGTCCTAATAAGCTGATGGGCCGGGGTTTGGACGGTATATCGGACACATGGATTGCGGCTTTCGCCGGAATGGCTGAAGTCGTGCTAAGCACGAAACCGCGTTCTTAGGAATTAGGGCAATCTACGCTCGGTTTCATAAGTGCGGTCGCGAATTCATAGCTTTGGTGGGACAGGCATCCTACCTGTCGTTACCTATAGACAGGCGAGACGCCTGTCCCGCCAATCTTTGCCGATACACCGCGCCGGATTTAGAAATCAAAGCACATAGCCGCACGCCTTGCCACGCAAGAAGTGTGGACCGTGCAGTGAAGGAAATTTGTTTCCGAGGTGGCGCCCATGACCCTGCTCCAGCCGGCTGATGTTGCCTTGGCCGGCGTTCCCGCACCCGCGATTGCCTTCGTGGTTCTCGTTTCAGCCGTCGGCTTTTTTGTCTACGTGATGCGCCGGCGAATCAATCTTCTGAGGAAGACCCTCCCTGACCCCAGACTGGACAACATCCTGCAACGCGTCAAATTGACGCTGCTCTACGGATTCGGACAAGCGCGGCAGCCGCGGTACCCGCTTGCCGGCATCCTCCACATCTTGTTGTTCGCGGGTTTCATGATCCTGTCCCTCAGGTCTTTAACATTGATCGGCCGCGGATTTTTCGCCGACTTTCATCTCCCTTTCCTGAGCGGTTCGGTCGGCTACGCGTATGAGGCGCTCAAGGACTACACTGTCCTGATCGTCCTGGCGGTCTGCATCATAGCCATCATTCGCCGGGCTGTATTCAAGCCTGCGCGGTACCAGCACCCTGAAGGGTCCGGTCACGGCGCGGAAGCCTATGTGATTCTTGGTCTGGTCGCGGGCCTGATGGTCACGGACATGATCTTCGACGGGAGCGCTCTGCTGGGCCGGGCAGCCCCTCACTCCGCGGCCGCGTTTCCGGCCGCGAACCTTTCGGCGGCCCTCATGTCCGGCATGGCCCCGTCCACACTCAATGCGCTCCACGTGGGCGGCTATTGGGCCCACATTCTTATCTTTTTCGGACTGCTCAACTACTTGCCCATATCAAAGCACTTCCACGTGATTACCGCGATTCCAAATGTGTTTCTGGCCAATCTCAAAAAAGGCGCGATCAAGCCTGTTCAGTGCGGCGTGTCGGACTGGATGGAATTGGAGGAATGCGGCCTGAGCCGTTTTGAGCGCTTCACCTGGAAGCACGTGCTTGACTTCTACTCATGCGCTGATTGCGGCCGCTGCTCCGACAACTGCCCCGCCGCCACAGTAGGCAGAGCGCTCTCCCCGCGCATGATCAGCGTTAAGGCCAGAGACTACGCGTATGCGCATTATCCTGTTTTCGGCGCTCTTCCAAAACCGAGTGAAGAGGAATTCACGGGCGGCGTGATCAAGGAGGAGGAGATCTGGGCGTGCACCACCTGTGGCGCATGTGAGCAGGAATGCCCGATATTTATCGAGTATATCGACAAGATCGTGGACATGCGGAGATACCTGGTCGAGCAAGGCCGCATGCCGTCGTCCATACAAAAGCCGATGCAGCAGATCAAGAAGAAAGGCAACGCCTACGCGGGAGCAAAGAACAAGAGAGCCGACTGGATCAAAGAACTTCAGGAGGGCGAGGTTCGTATTCTGGGGCAAGGGGATGCCGCCGACCTCCTCTTCTTTGTGGATAGTTGCGGCTCATTCGATCCAAGGATTCAGGAGATCTCACGCTCTTTCGCTCGGATACTGAACCGGGCCGGCGCGGACTTCGGGATCCTCGGACCTGACGAAACCGATTCCGGCAATGAGATCCGTAGGTTGGGAGAAGAAGGGCTTTTCGAGCAGGTAGCTCAGAAGAACATCGAGGCGTTTCAAGCAAGACAGCACAAGGAGATTGTGGCCTTCGATCCTCATGCGCTCAACGCTATACGCAACGACTATCAAGTCAAATTCCCGGTGGTTCATGCGAGCGAGCTATTGGCGAGGTATCTCAGAGAGGGGAAGCTTAGCCTTCACGACACATACCTCCGCGGGAGATTGGTGACGTACCATGATCCGTGTTACCTGGGGCGCCACAACGGAATCTATGACGACCCGCGGTATGTGTTGAAGCAAATTCCCGGTATCCGATATCAAGACATGGAGCGTTCGTTCACCCGCAGTTTTTGTTGCAGCGGCGGGGGTCTCCTGCTCTGGTATGAGAACGAAGAAGAGAAAGAAAGAATGGGCGAGCGGCGAGTCCGCATGGCGGAAAAGATCGGCGCGCAGGTTATCGTGACAGCCTGTCCGTTCTGCTTGATAAATCTTGAAGACGCTGTGAAAACCACGGGGAACGAGGGCAAGATTGAGATCATTGACCTGGTCGAGCTGGTCGACCGTTGCGCTGGGGACGGCAAGGACGTGTGATTGAGAGAAGCGGGAGGAACCATGGATATCATCGTGTGCGTTAAATGGGCGCCGGATACCTCCGAGGCGGACGTGGTCATTGACAAGGAGGGCCGGGACATCAAGAAGGACGATTTGGATTATGACATAAACGACTGGGACCGATTTGCCATTGAAGAGGCTGTACAGATCAAGGAGAAGGTCGGCGGCAAGGTAACCCTGGTCAGCGTGGCGCCTGAAGACGCTGAAGAGATGCTCAGAGAAGGGCTTGCCCGCGGAGCGGACGAGGCGTTTAACCTTTGGGATGATTCCTTTGAGGGGTCGGACGGCTACGCGGTTGCCTCTATCTTGACTGCGTTCATCAAGACTCGCCCTTTCGACCTGGTCTTGACGGGCACCCAAGCGGACGATGACTGCGCGGGCCAACTGGGCGGAATGCTTGCCGCCATGCTGGACGTTCCCGGTGTGACGCTGGCGCATAAGATTTCTATTCAGAACGGAAGGGTGGAAGTCATCCGAGAACTGGAGGGCGGTCTCTCGGAAAGCCTGGAGATGGACCTGCCCGCGGTCATATCGGTGGCCACCGGCCTCAATGAGCCCAGATTTGTTTCCATCAGAGCTGTGCGTAAGGTCGCGGGAATGGAAATCCCGGTGGTCGACCGTGAGGGTGTGGGAATCGATGAGAGCAAGGTCGGCGGCCGGGGCTCCAGAACGCGCGTTGAAAAAGTCTTCCTGCCACCCGAAGGCGAAGGAGCGGAGATCATTCAGGGGAGCGCGGAAGAGGCTGCGGCTCGACTGGCCGAGATCCTCAAAGAGAAAGGAGGTATCGCCTGATGAAGAACGTATTTGTCTTGGCTGAGCACAGGCGGGAGAAGCTCAGGGATACCACCTGGGACGCCATCGCGGCGGGTCGAGATCTGGCCGGGAAATTGGGCGCAGAGTTGACCGTCTTGTTGCTGGGCTCCAATGTGGATCCCTTGGCCGAGCAACTCGCCAAAGAATGCCCGAAAGTATTGGCCGTGGATGACCCGAAACTGGAGCAGTTCAATTCAGAGGCTTTCATAAAGGTTTTGGTTGCGCTGTTGAAGGACCGAGGCCCATACGTGCTGTTGATGGGCAGCTCCAACTCCATCATCGATCTGGCCCCAGGACTGTCCGCTTTTCTTGACGCGGCGTACGCTCCCGACTGCGTGGCCTTTGAGGTGGAGGACGGCCGAATCATGGTTCTTCGTCAGATATACAGCTACAAGGTGAACGCGCTGGTCTCATTTCAGAATGCGGAAAACGTTGTTGCCACCCTTCGTAGCGGCTCGTTCTCATTTACGCCGTCAGGCGCGGTCGCGGGAGCGATCGAGAAGGCGCCCTCCCCCATCGCGACCGAGTCTCTGCGCAAGCGGTTCCTCAAGTACGTGGAGGCGGAAAAAGGCGACGTGGACATCGCGTCCGCAGATATTATCGTGTCGATCGGCCGCGGAATCGGAGACGAGCCGGACATGGAAATGTTCCAGGGACTGGCGGACGCTATGGGCGGTGTTCTGGCGTGTTCCCGCCCCATTGTGGATAAAGGTCTCCTTCCCAAATACCAGCAGGTGGGAACTTCCGGCGTGGAAGTGAAACCAAAGGTGTATGTGGCGCTGGGCATCAGTGGGGCGTTCCAGCATCTGGGTGGGATCAAAGGCAACCCATTGCTGATCGCTGTGAATAAGGACGCAAAGGCGCCCATCTTCCGAGTAGCGCAATACGGCATTGTGGGAAACCTGTTGGACGTGGTTCCTGCCCTCCAGGAGAAGATCAAGGAATTGAAAGGCTAAGAGAGCGGCGCGTTGAAGGACGGAGAAATCTCATGGCCGAAAGTCACGGAAAGCTCTTGATCTTGCTTTTGATCGGGACGCTGGGCCTGTCTCCGCTTCAGGGTTACGGGCAGGAAGGGGCCGAAGCCCTCTTCAAGAAGGGCTTGGATTTGCAGGTTTCCGGTGATCTGGAAGCGGCCCTCCCGATGTATGAGAAGGCCCTCGAAGCGGACCCTGAGAATTATAAGGCGCTGCTCGCCACCGGTCTCGCGGCTTACGGCAAAGGCGACTACAGGAAAGCCGCGGATCGCCTCGGGCTCCTCGTGATCTACTACCCCGCCGACATCACAGCTCGAACTTGTCTTGCATACTCCCGGCTCCAGCTTGGAGAAGTGACATCGGCAAGGGATGCCTTCTGGAAGATACTCGCGGATGATCCGACCAGCGTTGCGGCCATGATCGGGCTGGGTTGGTCGGAGTTCCTTGCCGGCGATCGTTTCTCGGCGGTGGAGGACCTGAAGAAAGCTCTGGCCAAGCAGCCCAATAACAAAGCGCTCCGCGACACCATCGGTCGGCTTCAGGACGCGAACAAGGAGGCCTTGGAGGCTGCCCGACAAGAAGAGAACTTCCGCATGAAGAGCGTGTTCAATAGGGCCATAGCCCAAGCCGCAGCCGCGCCCGCGCAGACGCCTCAATCGTCCCCGCAGGGCTGGTCCGCAGCAGAAAAGGAAGCAATGCTGGGCCTCATGGGCGGAGAAGGGGCCGACAAGAAGAAGGTTCAGCCCGTTCAGCCGCGACCGATTCCGCCTTTCTTTTAATTCGCCGGCTTCGGCCGTGATCGGGACCCGAGAGAGTTCCAGCCCTGAAGTATCCGGAGAACAGGAAATGGCCCGTAGCGTCTTGACGATCCTGACCGTGTTGCTCATCACGAGTTCGGCGCTCACCTGGATGCCCGCCCTTGCCCAGGAGGACGCGGAAGCCCTCTTTAGCAAGGCGCTCGATCTGCAGAATTTAGGCAAATTGGCAGAAGCGCTACCCATGTACGAGAAGGCCCTCGAAGCGGACCCTGAGAACTACAAGGCTCTTCTGGCTACAGGACTCGCGGCCTATGGCAAAGGCGATTACAAAAAGGCTGCCGAAAGTTTGGGAAAGCTTCTGCTGTACTATCCCGGGGACATGATAGCCCGCACCTGTCTCGCATACACGAAGCTACACCTGGGAGAGATCAATACCGCCACCGACTCCTTCTGGAAAATATTGGCGGACGATCCGAGCAATGCCGCGGCAATGATCGGCCTTGGCTGGTCCGAGTATCTCGCGGGGGATCGATTCTCCGCGGTCGCGGACCTCAAGAAAGCCCTGGCTTTGCAGCCACGGAACAAGGCCCTCAGCGACGCAATCGCGCGGCTTCAAGACGCCAATAAGGAATTTCTCGAGGCTGAGCGGGAGCAGCATCGGATGGCGCTCGTAAGCGCTTTCAACAGCGCAGTGTGGGAAGCCTCTATAGCCGAGGAACAGGCCGCGCAATCCGCTCCTCGCGCGCCCCTTACGCTCGCTCAGAAAGCGCTGGTCCTCGGGCTCATGGAACCTGATGCTCCAGCCAGTCGGTGGAAAATCCCCGGGCTCATCCCCGCGCAAGAATAGACTCTGTTACCCGCAATACGAGCGCCAACCGCGTGTTTGTGGGTTCTTACGCATACTCATGCGCCTAATACCAACTCCCATAGCCAAGAAGCTACAACGAATCATGAAAGCGCTCGGCTTCGGCGGGCGCTCCGTGGCTTCGCCTCGGAGGTCGGCGGCAAGAGCGCATCGTTGCGCAATAATTTGGAGGGGAGACTCATCTCCCCTCCAAACCTCCCCATACGTAAACCCGGCCAGGAGCGCCTCATGCCGACAACTTTCACAGGAGTTCACTTTCAAATGGTGAAGATCACCTCGGACTAAAAAGCGCCACTGGCCCGAGCTTTGGCAGGCCCGTGTCTGATTGAGAGGATTCTTCATTGTTTGAACGCGCGCTGGTATGAGACCCGATCGCTCGGTCGCGCGTTTTCCCGGCCTTGATAAGGGCTTGAATACGCTCCGCTGTTCCAGGAACGAAGCACTGGCCACCCGTCTCCCGGCGCACGCGCTTGCAAGGTCGCCCACCAATCCCAAGAATAACGGAACGGTAGTCAAAGAGATGGAATCTTCCGGCCCTGATGAAGGACGATTGATCCAAACCTGCTTCAAAGGCAGTTGAGCGCGATGCTTCGAGCGATACCAAGATAGATGTTGCCGGAATCGCCGAAGTGTGTAGCATGTCTGATGCGCGTTCTATCATCAAGGCGTGCGCAATGCCGGAAAGATCTTGAGGCCAGGAATCATGATAAATACCATTTCTATTTCCGGATTCAAGTCGTTGAAGAGTATTGTCAACCTCGAACTCCCTCGGTTCGCAGTGTTGTTCGGGCCAAACACTGCCGGCAAGTCGAACTTTCTGGATGCGCTTCAGGCCCTTTCGCGGATTGGAACAAGCCGGACGCTCGCGGATGCGCTTCAAGATCCCATTCGAGGATACCCGATTGAAACGTTCGGCTTTCCTCCAGGAGGACTTCCTGAGCTGTTGACTAAGGACTCTGCTGAGTTCACGCTGGAAGCTTCCTTGTCCGTCGGAAAGGACCAATATCAGTACAAGATCTCTGTAGGCATTGTCCCCGCAACCGGCGCTGTTCACGTGCGAAACGAGTATCTGGCGGCGCTAACCGCCAAAGGAACGATAAAGGGGAGTCCTCTAATTGAGAAAGTAGATAGCGAGCTTCGCATCAGGCGAAGAAGCAAACCGGCGCACCCGCGCACTGAACCGGTCGAACTGAATCATTCGTTGCTGTCGGACCTTCGATTGGGTGGCGCCGAATACGGAGGGATCGAAAAATGCCGCGGGGAGTTGCTTGGGTGGCGCATGTATTACCTCGACCCACGCGTTGCTATGCGTCGGGCTGCCCCACCTTCTGAAGTCCATGATATTGGCTTGCTGGGAGAAAACATCGCGCCATACCTTTATCGCCTGCAGAAAGAGGAGAAACGGCACTTCGACGCGGTTCGCAGGCTTCTAAGGACCTTAATTCCCAGCGTCGAGCAACTGGACGTTGATTTAGACAAGAGGCGCGGCACTCTCGACATCACGATTCAGCAGGACGGCATAGCTTATTCGTCTAGGATCATATCTGAAGGAACCTTGCGTATTCTGGCTCTTTGCGCTATTGCCGTGAATCCTCATCCGGCTCCTGTCATGGCGTTTGAGGAGCCGGAGAACGGTGTTCAGCCCCGGCGGCTGGAGTTAATCGCTGAGTTTCTCACTTCGCTAGCGCTTAAGCGGGACTGCCAATTAATCGTGACCACTCATTCGCCTCTCTTTTGCGCAACCATGATCAAGAAATCAAGGTCAAACCAGGGTCAAATCGGGCTTTTTCAAGTTAGAAGGGGCAGGGCCGGCACCGAGATAAAACCATTTGATGTGGCGGGTCCCCTGTTCCAGGATGCCGCAATAGCACAGGCGTTGGCAGATCGGGGAGAAGAAGCGGTGTTTGAAGGGCTCGCGCTTAGGGGAATGCTCGATGAATAGCGCCCTACCCCTTGATATGTTCGTGGAAGATCGTGCACATGAGCACTTCATCCGTGCTTTGGTCGCCCGACTTGCTGCGGAGGAAAAAAAGGATGTGGATATCCGGGTACGATCCGCTACTGGCGGACATGGAAAGGCAATAAGCGAATTCAAGATGTATCAGGCGCTCCTAGATAAGAAAGGCCTGTCGGCGCCGGCGTTGATCGTGGTGGCAATAGATGCGAACTGCTCCAAACCGACCGCAAAACGAAAAGAGATTCTCGATATCGTGCCGCCGGCCCGGCGAGCTGCGGTGGTCGTGGCATGTCCGGATCCGCATGTTGAACGCTGGTACATGGCCGACATTGCATCATTCGGGAGGATCGTTGGAGCCAGCCCCAGGATCAAACAGAAAAAATGCGTGAGAGACTACTACAAGACTGCCCTGGCAAATGCCATTACGAGAGCCGGACATCCGCTCACTTTGGGCGGATTGGAATTCGCCGAGGAATTGGCGCAAGGAATGAACTTGTACGATAGCGGCAAGGTCGACAGGGCCTTCGCCTCATTTATTCAGGACTTGCGGTCTGCTTTACGGCGGCTTTAGAGCAGGCCCCAGAACTGGACAATGCACCTCGATGGCTTGTGAAGTTGCTGAAAACGTGTATCTTTTGTGCGAGGCAGTGGCAGCACCTTGAAACGGAGGCTGGGCCAGTGCCCTGGCAAGAACGAATAGTGGTGGACTCAAATATCCTCGTCGGGAAGCCGGTCATTAAAGGAACTCGGCTGTCCGTGCAGTTTATCGTCGACCTGCTCGCTGAGGCCTGCTCAGAAGAGGATATTTTGAAGAACTGTCCCGGGCTCACGAAGGAAAACATCCAGGCCTGTCTCGGTTATGCGAGTGCGTTCGTCAAGGCAGAAAAAGTGTACCCGAGGAAAGTGTGATTCGTGAGATTTCTTGGGAACGAAAACTTCCCGTTAGCAGCGGTGGCGGTCTTTCGACAGCACGGGTACGTGTGTTACAAATACGTCCCGATTGCCATGCGAAGTCACTAGCCTTTGTCGCGCGTATTGCTGCGGCACCCTCACCTTACGCTCTGGCTGGGAGGTCATTTCTCGGTGGTAGCGAAGTCAAGCATTCGCATGACCTTAGTGCCCGCACATGATAGTGAAGAAGGCGTATACGTTACGCGACCCAGGCAGCGGAATGATCTGACAGATCTCTGATACCTGCAGACTGGAGCTGACTTTGTAGAGAGACGGAATGTCCCTCGAGAACTACGCAACGGATGTCTGTATTTGCAAGGAGGCGAAGATGTCTCTAGGCAGTGCGTCACATAGAG
>VGSG01000078.1 GCA_016875095.1 Deltaproteobacteria bacterium | reverse complement strand
CCTGTGATGGCCGCGATAAAGGACGCAGTTCGCCGAATTATTCATAAGTTTGTGGCGATTGCAGGTTTCACAAGCGCTGAAAGCGCTTGCAAGAGCCGGGAGTTTTTGGTGGAGGGGTCCGGGGAGGCCCCTTTTTTGAAAAAAGGGGCCTCCCCGGCTACTCTTCTAAAGAGTGCTGGGTTTCGAGCGCGATAGCACGACACAGGCGCGTGTGGAGCGGCATTGATGACGTTTTCGGATCTTCTCATTATCGTGGTTACGTTTGGCTCCGCGGCGTTAGCGGTGGCCTTACCCGCTCTCGGGGCTCCGTTTCAGCCGTACATTCCGTTTTTCCTCATGATTATGCTCTTCCTGAGCTTCTTGAGAATTGACTTCCGCGCGCTTCTCCATATTTCCTCGTCTTCGTTACTGAGATTGGTCGGGCTCACTACGGTCAAGCTTATCATCCTCCCCGGGCTTCTGTACTGGCTGACGCTGCTCTCGCTGCCGGAATATTCCATCCCGGTGCTCCTCCTGACCGGCGTCTCCACCGGGGTGGTGGGGCCGTTCATAGCGGGTCTGGTCGGAGCTGAAATGGTCCTGGTGCTTCGTATGGTGATCGTCACAACCCTTCTGGTTCCGTTCACGCTTCCACCGCTGGTCAAACTCCTTGCCGGCGCGGAGGTGGTTGTGCCCCTGGAGATGATGATTCGGCTTCTGGCCGGAGTCATCTTTGCGCCGGTCCTGTTGGTCCTTTTTCTGAGAAGATATTTCCCCGGAGTTCCTGAAAGGATCGCGGCGCGACAGTATCCTGTGTCGCTCTTCATGTTTGCCCTGATCAATTTCGGCGTGTTTTCCAAGTACTCGGAGTTCTTCTTTCAGAATCCGACGGAAATTCTGCTCAGTATCGGCGTGGCGTACACGGCCGCGGTCATCTACTACGTGACCGGGTTTGCGCTTTCCCCCGGGTTGAGCGTGCCGGAGAAGATGGCTGCCGCGGTGAGCTTCGGGGTCATGAACAACGTGCTGGTGATCGTCTTTGCGTCCCGTTTCTTTGGTCCTCTGGCCCCGACCCTTGCGACCATGTACATGTTCCCGTTTTTCACCATGATTATTCCTCTGAGGATGATTGGCGAGAAGAGCCGCGCCGGGAACGTGTCCCGCGGAGAATTATCGTGAAACGACACGGACCTCGCGGCGCATGGTTCGCATCGGCCCTGCTCGTCGTCGGCCTCGCGTCGGCCGCGTGCGATAAAGCTCCCGCTCCGTATAAGGCCAGCCGACTCCTTATGGGGACCCTGGTGGAAATCGCCGTCGTGGCGGACTCCGATAAGGCCCGGGCCGCTGCGGAGAACGCATTTGACGAAATCAAACGGGTCGAGCGCCTGACCTCGTTTCATCAGCCCTCCGCGCTAACCTCACTCAACGAGCAGGCAGGTCACGGTCCGGTTAGGACTGATCCGGAGCTTGTCGCGCTCCTGGAAGCCGGTCTCAGGATAGCGGCCGAAACCGGCGGCGCGTTCGATCCAACCATCGGGCCTCTCACGCGGCTGTGGGGGTTCAGCGGCGCGACCGAGCCACGGTTGCCCACGCAGGCAGAGATCGATTCCGCGCTCTCCAAGCTCGGTTGGAGGCGTGTGCGCGTTGATACGGCCGCTTCGACCGTTCACCTTCCCGAACGCGGTATGGCCTTGGATCTGGGCGGCATAGCCAAAGGATACGCGCTGAACAGGGCGGCGGCGGCGCTCAAACGGCTGGGGATACGGGCCGCTTTGTTGAACGCGGGGGGTGATATTATTGCGATAGGCGAGAAATCGCCGGAGAGACCCTGGAGGATCGGGGTGCAGGACCCCCGTGACCCGAGAGGAATCCTGGCCGTAGTGGAACTCAAGGACAAGGCAATCGTCACGTCAGGAGACTACGAACGGGTCTTTTTCCTCAATGACGAGCGTTATCATCACATCCTTGACCCAGGAACGGGATATCCTGCGCGGGGAATGCAGTCCGTCACCATTGTCTTTTCGGACGCGGTCATCGTGGACGGTCTGTCGGTGGCTGCGTTCGTGGCAGGGCCGAAGAAAGGCATGGAGATAATCGAGGCCGTTTCCGGCGCGGCCGGTCTGCTGGTGGATGCCGCGGGTGAGCTGAGCGTGTCCCCGGGAGCGGCTAAGCTCTTTGAGCTGAAGCGATGAATTCTTTCTATTGATCGCGGACCGCGAAAGGTGTAGAATGCGTCGTGATTCCCCTGATGGTTTGCGTTCATGAGTCGTTGCGTCAAACACCTTATTCTGGTTGCAGCCTTGGTCTCTGCGCTCGCGCTCGGCGGGTGCATGAGTTGCATCCCTCAGTATGTGGCCCCTACTCGCGGGCCCGTATCCGCCACCTACCCCACCGGGCATGATCAGTATATTCCCATGGACCATAACCCAAGCATCTTAAATCCCTGGGACATTTGGAGTTCGCTGGCTACCCCCGCGCTGTACGGCCCCCCACGGTAAGATTAGCTTCCCCAAACTGAAGATCCCTGGAAATCGATTCATGGCTGGATCGTAAGACTTTGTAGGCTATATTCCCATTGCCCAAATGAGTGTGCGTTTGGCCACGAGATGGAAAATCCAAGGGGGCCTAGCCGTTGGACCCTTATTCGTCATTCCCGCGTGCAGCCTGCCCCTGGCTTGAACGGGGGCGAGAATCCGGATGCTCGACAGGTGGATAGTGGAAAGCCTTCTATTAAGCCTCCAAGACTGGATTCCCGCTTCCGCGGGAATGACGGGGCGCAGTGGCCGCGAATCGGACGGGGTTTTTGGCAATCATTATAGTTGGGCTTATCGGTCTTATGAGACAACGCTTTTGGCCCCCACCACAACCTCAACAACCGAGTCGATCTCATTGCCGAAGATGTCGATGACTCTGACCGCAATCCGGTAGCGGCCCGGGACTTGATATGCGTATTCGGGGGTGGTCAGCTCAAGAGATCGCGCTTTTCGAGTGCGGAAGCTTTGCCACTGGCTATCAAAGAAGCCAAGCACGGGGAGAACCGTCTTGCAAAAAGGTTCTCCCCGTCGTGCTTCTTTTGGGGCGCATCGGTATGATTCCTTGCGGTCATCATGTCCATGGCCGCCGTAATGGAAGTCTACCGCCCAGTAGTCGATCCAATCCGTCCATTTCTTGGTCAGAACGTCTCGTGAGGTCCTCCCCTTTTTGTCCTTCGCAAGCTTCACAAGCCGGCTCTGATCCACGGTGAGGAGGCTCGTTCCCGGCTTCAGCTTTTCGCTCAGCGCGTCCGGGTCCTCAGGCCGATAGAAAACACCGAAATCCGCGAGAGTCACGCTCACTGTGTTGCCCGTCACTTTGGGCAGAGCCTCCACATGTCCGACCGGGTAGAATTGGACTTGATCCTGACTCACCGCGCGCGTGTCGAAGATATCCTGCGGAATGCGCTTCAGGCTCATGCCGATCCCGCGCTCCTTCGTGAGGTCGCGCACGATTGGCCTCAGGTCGGCCTCAAACTCGAACCCCAGAACATCCACTTCGCGAAATCCATGAGCAGACGCTGAGGCGACAACTTCCGTGAGCAGTTCACGGGACACCGGCGCATCCAGCGGCCCGATCAGCACTGCCGCCGACCCCCTCTTCCCGTGAAATGGAGCTGGTAATACGAGCCGATCGGCCTTGTATGCGGAAAGAACGAGATCGATGTAACGGCTTTCCTGGAGCCGTTTAGCTGCGCTCGTTCGCTCCGCTGATAAGATCGGGTCAAGACCCATCCAATACCGACGCTCGTACGGGCCCGCGCTTAGAATTTCAAAGTCCCCGCAGGGCCGCTTTTTGGCTTGGAGCTCCCTGCAAACCCCGATAAGCCTCTTCCTGGTCGTGTGAATCGCGAACCGTCCCGCATCGCAACCGATCCACTTGCGTCCGAGCTTTTCCGCGACAGCGAGTGTGGTGCCCGAACCGCAGAAGAAATCCGAAACCAGGTCGCCCGGATTTGAAGCGGTCAGGATGATTCGCTGAATGAGCTGCTCCGGTTTTTGCGTGGGATACCCCAAGATTTCCGGCTGCGCGTGCAGTAACGGAAACTTCCACACATTATCCGCGGTGCGTTCTTCACGCACCACGTAGAGTCCCCTGCCCTGCTCGTCTTTTATGTAGATCTTTTTCCCGTTCACCTTTTTCATGCGCGATACTTTGATCGGTTTGTCACGCTTGTCATATTGCCAATGGAAGATGTGGTTGTCCGAACGGGTGTAATAGAGGATTGTGTCCGTGGAATTGGTGTATTGTCGCTTTCTGGTATCAGGTATCTTGTTGGTGTAATACCAGACAATTTCATTGCGGAACGCGCCGGCCCCGAACACTTCGTCCATCACTGCGCGCATCAGGAAGTTCACCTTCCAGTCGCAGTGAACCCAGATGCTGCCATCTTCACTCAGCAGGTCGCGCATAATCATCAGGCGTTCGCGCATCATTGAGAGGTACGCGTCCGGGCCTCGGCCCCACGTATCCCGGTACGCGAGTTCGTCAATCATAACCGGCCGCTTGGAGAATCCGTCTTCGCCTATCTGGACGCCGATGGAGAAGTCAGTCCCCAAGTGAAACGGCGGATCTATGTATATGAGCTTGAGCCCGCCCGAAGCCTCTATCTCTTCGCGCATGGGCCCATTGTTGAGCGAAGACAGCGCCGGCTTGTTGTCACCCCAGATGAGCTTGTTCGTCCAGGACCGAGGCCTCGGGCCTCGCGACTCCGCTCCACGTGAGCCTTTCGGGCCGATGGCCACGCGATCGGACACATTGACCCGTTCGAGAGACCGGAACGGCAGAACCACATTGGTGACTTCGTTGCTCTTCCCTTTCCAGATCAGCTCCACTTCAGGCGTATCAGGAAAAAGCGCAAGCTTGAACCGGGACGGGAGAGGCTCGCCTCGATCGATACAGTCTTTGATGAGCTGCTTGTCGCGATCGCTTAAACGCATCAGGCGACCGGGCCTCAAGACAGGAAAGACGATAATGTCGGGTCTGCTACCGGCCCGTTCGGTGCGGGCTTCATATCATGTTGTCGCAAGAAAAGAAACCCGAGGCCGCGTGTCAGTCGGCGTGTCTGTAAATGGCCCCGTCTCGAACTACCCTGCCGCTTCTCATGAGACGTTCGAGGTGTTTCCCCATCAACGCTCGTTCACCGAAATCGTAGAACTCGGCGGGCTCGCGTTTTCGACCATAGACAATGTGGGCTTCAACAATATCCGACATGGCGCGGGGTTTCTTGAGCAAGTCGAGAAGCTTCCGGTCACGGTCATCGATGACGGCCAAGTACCGATCCCAAAGGTCACCCGGCTCTTCAGCAAATACCCCTTGTTCGTGAGACGCTATCCAGACACGGGCAGGTATTGCTCGGAGCCGATTCACGGACTCGATGGTGTAATCGATGTCTGAATCTCTGTCGCCATACCAGGGACCGAACCTGGACAAATCATAATCACCAATGAACAGAACCCCTTCCTCTCGGAAAAAGAGCGCGCAATGTCCCGGTGTGTGGCCCGGGGTCGGGATCAGTTCAACGGTCACGCCTCCCAGATCAACCACCTGTTGTCCATTGAACACCCGGTGAGGTGTCCGAGGCTTGAAGTGGAAGGACTGCTCCATTATCGGCTTCCACGCCACTCGTTCCTCGGGATCCATGCCGTATGCGTCAAAGAGGGCTTCCAGGCCGGCAAGAGGAGCGGCGTCTTCTCTTGAGATCCACAGTTCCTTGTCCTCAAAGAGATACAAGCACTTGAAATGGTCCTCATGCCAGTGCGACAGCCACACCGCGTCCACCCCGGGACCGTCTCGGAGCTCGATGAGTCTCTTTTCATCGGACGCGGCGTCAACGAGGACTTTCGTGTCAGCTTCGATGTACAGCGAATGGCAAAAAGGATACCTCCCTGAATTCTCACCCGGAACGAAGAGCGCCGGTCCGAATCGTTGTTCCTCCATTACCGCCTCCAAACGAAGAAAGATCCGCTATGCCCTGCAAAGAGAGCGGTTGCCGGAATTTTCATCCCAATTCCTGGGGCCGCATTCCATCATTCCTGCGTGAGCAGGATCACAAGATCGGATTGCCCCGCGAAGAGGCTCAGTACGCGGATTCGCGCATTACCGCGCATCTTCCGGCGGCAAGTCTGTAGCCGGGCACTTTGTCTGGCATTCGCAGCAGTAATAATAGTTGCCGGTCATGAAGGACTGCCAAAGTTCTCGAAGGTCGTATCCGTCAATAATCCGGAGCGCTTCTTCCTTCGGTTCTTCAATGAGAGCTTTCATGAATTCCTGGAACTTTCGAAACCCGTACTGAAATATGTGGTCACCGCACAGCTTCTTATTTATCTTTCCTTCTCCGGAAAGCGCCTTCGGAGGGCAGGCGTCAACGCAGCGCATACATCGGTCACACACATCTTCGCTGAGCGAAGCATCCGGGTCAAGACTTGCGGCTGTAACCAGCCCTGATAAGCGGACAGCCGCGCCATACTCCTTGGTGACCAGCAACCCGTTCTCGCCGTAAGAGCCCAGTCCCGCGCGAACGGCGGCCCGACGCCAACAGATCTCACCTCGCATCCCCTTCTTGGGAGCTTGCATGTCTATGGGCAAGAAGGCCGGGACCGCGGCTGAAGCGAACCCCTGAGCTTCCAAGAACCGGGCCGTCTTGTGCGCAACGCGAGCAACTTCGCCGTAAGTGTGAATCGTGTCGAACTGCATGACCTGAACCGTTGCAGACCTGAGCGCCGTCACGCTGTGCTTGGAAGCGACCACCATGACGGTCTTGGCCGAGGGCAATATCCGAAAGATACTCTCCGCGTGCTCTTCAAGATCCGCGACCCTCACGACACCCACCAGCGCTGCGCCTTCAGCCAGAGCGACCTTCTTGGCCTCCCGAGTGAGTTGACGATTCATCGGTAAGAAACCTCCGACGGTATCCGGATCGGCAGCTCGCGCGCAGGCTACACCTTGCGGCCGACCACCATCAGATCGGTGGCCAAACGTGGGCGCCGCGCCGCGAGTTTTTGTGTGAAGTTCAAATACCAGTCATAATCCTCAAGTCGCGCCATCAATCGAATCCTGTTCCGAAAAAGACGAAACGCGGTTACGTCTAAGATCTCAAAATTCGCTTCTCGTATCTCTCGCATAAGTGAATCAAACGAGAGATAAGCGATTCTGCAAGGTCTGGTCGCGGTCCTCCATTCGCTTTGCGTATCCAGAGTCACCGAGTCGCTCGCTTGATAAACACTTCTCCCCAATCTTTTCAGAGCCGCATACGTCTTTGGAAACCAAGCAATAGGATTATAGATAAAGACTTTTCCACCGGGCCGCAATACTCGATAGAATTCGCGAAAGAGCTCCCGATCGTTTGGAAGATACATAAGCACTTCTTTGCATACCACCACGTGAAAAGCATTGTCTCGGAACGGAAGCCCATTGAGGAGGTTGACTTGAAAGACACTCTTATAGGAGCCGATTTCCTTCGCCTGAAGCAATTCATGCTCCCATAGATCTAAGCCGTACCAATCATACGCGGTCAAGGAACTGCAGAAATCCGCCAGTTTCCCTGGGCCGCACCCTACATCGAGAACAAGTCTGCGTTCAGAAGAGTTCTCCGCTTGCAAGGCATGACGGACATAGGGCAGAACAGCATACTTGAGCCGTCTAGAGACCATGTTCCCTTTCGGTTCCGCACAAAGGCAGAGGCTTCGACCGAATCCGGCGATCATTGACGCCGGATCTTCTTGAAGCGGCGCACTTCGTCGATCATTTGCGGATGGTCCATAAACCAGCGCACGAACTTCTCGATCCCTGCCTCAAAGGGGACAGAGGGCTCAAAATCGAGCATTTCCCGCGCCTTGGTTATATCCGCGTACGTGTCCAAAACGTCTCCAGGCTGGACTTGAACCATCTCCGTCACAGCCTTCCTACCTGCTAAGTCTTCTATCCGCTCGATAAAACGCATCAGCTCCACGGGCCGATTGTTTCCAAGATTGATCAGTTCAAACGAATTGTTCATCGGACGGCTCAATGCCGCAAGCACGCCCTGAGCGATGTCGTCGATGTATGTGAAATCCCTCTTGTGCTTGCCGAAATTGTAAACTTGTATGGTCTCACCTGTGACGATTCGATCCAGAAAGGACCAATACGCCATATCAGGTCGTCCCCAGGGACCGTACACCGTGAACAGCCTCAATCCTATTGTCGCCATGCCCCACAACTGCGTGTACGTATAAGCGATAAGCTCGTTGGCGCGTTTTGTCGCGCCGTACAAGCTGGCAGGCCGGTCCACGCGATCGTCTTCGGAGAACGGTATCTTGGTGTTGCCTCCGTACACGCTGGAGCTGGATGCGTATACGAACCTTTCCACTTCAGCCCGACGAGCCTGATCAATCACGTTGACGAACCCTGCGAGGTTCGACTGATGGTACGCAACAGGATTTCGGAGGGAATACCTCACGCCCGCCTGAGCCGCCAAGTGACACACTATTTGAGGCCGGAACTCTTGAAAAAGGCTCTCTACGGAGTTGAGGTCCGCCAGATCCCGTTCCATCGATACAAAGTTCTTCGACCGCGCGAGTTTCTCCTGGCGGGCGCGTTTCAGTCCTGGGTAATAATACGTATTAAAATTGTCCACGCCGACAACAGTTTCATTCCTATCGAGCAGAGCGCGACTCACATGAAAACCGATAAATCCGGCGCTCCCGGTCACGACGACACATTTCATGCCGTATTCCTTTTGGTGGGATCAAAACTCTATTGCTTGCGCAAAAGTTGACTGCGCTTATTTTCCCCAAGATTCCGAGGTGTCACAATCTTCTATTTCTTCTTTCCTATAGTCACTGAATACAATGCGAGTCCTGCCAGAAAATCGGTGAAGGTCGTTGCAACCGATGAGACCATGGTATCGCCCATCCACGCGATAGGATTCTGGAAGAAGCCCACTTTTACCCAGCCGTTGACCACCGACATAACGCCCAGATCAGTCATCATGATGATGCCGAGCATGGCTAGAAAGCTGTTCAGCAGCAGGCCCCAAACCGCAGTGCTCTTGAACGCGAACAAAAGGCTCACAACGAGCAGATCGGCCACAGAAAAGGCAAAAGGCCATACGTGCGTAAGCTCGGCTTCCAAGGGATGGAGCTTGTAGTGAACGATCATGCCCCCCAAAGCGAGCGCCACCAAAGCCAACCAGAGTTGTATTCGCTGCTCGTTCATTGCGCGACCTCACGAGAAGCGTATGGAGTAGCCCAAGAGAAAGACGAGGGCTACCGACACCACGTGCAGAATAATCCACCCGACGCTTGGATACATAATCTTCCGGAGCATCGTCTCACCTCCCCAACAGAGTCGCCGCAAGGCGACCTGCCGCATACACCAGAGCAAGTCCCACAAAATGCACGACCCACCATCTGAACCTGAGAAAACGCCACTCCGCTTTCATGTCCGCACCTCAGTGATCTAAAGTTGGAAACGGCAAGTCCTACCTTCACACTGTTCTCGGACAGAGCTTCTCCAATTTCAAATTGAGACCGTTTGTGTCAACCGGTTCCGGGCGCTGAGTCACGCGTATCACCCCATAGCCCTTTTGCCGATAGCGCTCATCGTCGTGCATCACGATGGCTTGGGGAATGAATTTCAACTGGTAACCGGCTTCAAACAATGAGCGGGAGAAGCGCACGTCCTCGCCTTCGTAGAACCCTAAATCCTCACGCCATGCATGCTCCTGAAAAATGTAATCCTTGTATATTCCGTATCCTCCGGTGACGTACTGAGACATGTCGAAGCCCTCGTGGTAGCATCGAAGGAATGTCCAGTCACTCACATTATTGACCCAATCGCAGTACCTTGACAGGTCGGGATTCACGATGACTCCCGTGGCCAGATCAAAATCCTCTCGGACAGCTTCCACAGCCTCGACCCATCGGGGGTGCAGGAGCAGATCGTCATCCAGGCATACGAATTTGTTGAATTTCGCGGACTTCGCCAGGACGTTGCGCATTGCCCCCAGCCTACCCTGCTCGGCTTCCCTTTCCATAAGGAACGTTGTCAGGTCGCTCCCCGATCCAAGGCCCCGCACTTTGCCGGCGACAAGGATCTCCAACTGATCTCGAGAAAAGTCTTGCGCCCGAATCGACCGAATGAGGCATTCAAGCTTTTCGGGCCGAGCAGCGTTCGTTATGATCCCGAAACTGTAACCGGCGGGCTTGATCGACTCCCTCGTCTTGCCCGGGCTTGTGGGCTTAAGCTCCTTCCCGAACGCGCTCAGCAGGGCAAGTCGCTGGTTGAAAGTCAGAATCTCCAGCCGGTGTATAGCGACGATGTTCTCCTGGATTTCGTGTCTCAAGAGTTCCACTTCCTGACGAAGCGCTTCCAGCTCACGATTGTCATCAGATCGAATGATCTTCTTGCGGTTTGAAACGCGCCCTGTCTTCTTTGCCGCCTGCCCCATGGAACCCCTCCCAATTCAACAATCCGAATGATTATACTCCAGACCGGCCTGCGCTTCCCAGGGGTGTTACCGTGGTCATGTAGTCCTGACACACCTTGTCCCTGAGAGCGCTCTCCGACTCGCCGGTCAAGCCGAAGCGATTGCAGAAACCGTCAAAGGTTTGCCAGAAGTCCTCATGAATATCGTCGGTGAAGGTCTTCCCCTCGAATTCCCAGTACAAGGCCCGCACCATGCGGCACTGCTCTTCGGTTAGATCCGGATTGCAGGCCGTCAGATTGCGATTGCTTATGCGAGCCGCGGTTTGCGCCTGAGCTTCATAGTTGCGAACGGAGGCTTGTTGACCGTCAGTCCGAATGCGATGGGAATAAAGGCACTCCGGTATGACACACGAATTCCCCTGTCGGCATATCCTGGACCAAAGGTCATAATCCTGCGCAAGCCTCAATTGTTCGTTGTAAAGACCCGCGGCCACCACTGCGCTCTTCCGGAACATGATCGACCCGTGGGCGTAATTGTTGTGGAACTGAAGTCGCCAGAGCCGATAGTCTTCGTCAATAAGGACTTGCTTCTCCTCGACGACCTCTCCCCGATCGTTAATCTCTCTAAAGAAGGAGCCAATCAGGTCCAGGTTTTTGTTGCGCGAGATCGCCTCATACTGGAGTCCCAGCCTGTTGGGAGCGCTCACATCGTCCGCGTCCATCCGCGCGATAAACTCTCCAGTCGCCTCCTCGATTCCGCGATTGAGGGAGCAGGCCAGCCCGCGGTTGTTCTGTCTCACAAGGTTTATTCTCGGATCACGGTACGAGTTGATCAGCTCGCTGATGGGTTCGGTCGAACCGTCGTCTATGATGAGGAATTCGAAATGCTCAAACGTTTGCGCGAGGATGCTTTCCACCGCCTGCCTCACGTATCGACGGCCGTTGAATACCGAAAGAAGCACAGTGATCGCGGGTTGCTTCATCGACGGAACCCTCGTTCGGGAGACCCCCGGCGCGCAATCTCCAGCAAGAGTCGGTGTTCCATCTCCGCGATTTTCTCAAGTGAGAAGCGCTCCGTCACATATTCGCGTGCGTTCCGGCCAAGGGTTTGGCACAGCGCCGGATCCGCGAGCAATACCTCGATGGCTCGCCTCAAGTTCTTGAAATCCGGCGGACACACATAGCCATTGTGGCCATGGCTAATGATTTCCCTTATCCCTGGAGAATCGGCCCCGATTACTGCCATACCGCAAGACATGGCCTCCAGCAGGGCTTTGGGATGACCTTCGTACAGCGACGGCAGCGTGAACAGAGCAGTCTGATTGAAACAAGACGGCAAAGTCGAGTTGGGAACATTCCCTTCCCACCTGACTTTCCCGTTCAGGTCGCGGTAAGCCGCTTGAAGCCCCGGCCTCAGCGGCCCTTCCCCAATGACCGTCAGCGTCACAGGGAGCGGGCGGATCGCATCCAGGAGAGCTTGGAGATTCTTCTCCCGCGAGATCCGACCGACAAAGACAATGGAATTCGGCTCCGGGGCGCCTGTCCCATTGCAGAAAGCGAGTGTATCCACGTAATTAGGAATCGTCACGGTTTTTGAAGCTGCTTCCGGTATTCGTCGAACCACATCCTGCGCCATGGCCTCGGTGGTGACCACCACTCTGGTTGCGGCCTTGAAGACCGATTCCTCTACCCGAAGAGCTTCTCGGCGCTGGGGCGATTCCAAGCCGTATTCGCGTTCCGCGTTGAGGGACCAGGAGTACCCGCATCGGGCAACAAGTGGCTTTTGATAACGCTCCGCGACCAACGCCGCAAGGGACGCTCCGTATGCCTGATTCGTCTTGATCACATGGCAAGATCTCAACGCGGAGGCGTGCTGTTCGACGAGCCGGTTCTCGTAAGCCTCCAGCGACAATCCTTCTTCGTTGCAGAGAATCCTTATGCCGCCCAGTTTGTCGGCCAAATCCAGATCGGACCGATGCCCGTACGTCACGAAACTGACTTCCCAGCCCATATTCTGCAGACAACGGTACAGGGCCACTTCTCGCTCCAACATGCCCACCATGTTCCAGGTGCGCACGGAGACTCCTCTCGTGAAGAAGAGGACCAGGCGCCGTCTCATTGAGCCACTCGCCGAATCAAATCCAAGTACTTCTCAGCGACCGCGTCTATGGTCTGCACGGAAATAAGGTTCCGGAACATCTCATAATCCTGCGCCAATCGATCCAGTTGCGGCATGATCTCGTCCGTGTCGTTGAAGGGCAAGCCGCCGTAGCCCACCAATTCCGGGTGCCCCCCATCGTTGAGATACAGAGCGGGAAGGCCGCACGCCAGGGCTTCGATCAGCGCGTTGGAACACGGGTCATTGCTGCTGGCAGTGATGTAGATGTCGTGCTCCCGCAGCAGACCCGCAAGTTCCTCGGATGGGAGCGCAGGGATGTGCTTAACGCGATCGAACGGCTGGGACACATTGCCCACAAAAGTGTAATCGAACCTCTCCCAGTCGAGGTTCTCCTCAATCCACTTGTAGATGGGGCCGCCCTTCCGAGGGTTGTTCGACCAGCTCGTGGAGATGAGCCGCACTTTTCGCCCTCGCTTGAAGGGAATTTTCCCGCGGCTGTGAAAAATCGACTGATCCACGCCGTTGTGAATGATCACCGGATTCTTAGGACGGTAGCCCATTTCCACGATTCGTTGGAAAGTCCAAGAGGACTGTACTACCGTAGCCGAGGCCAGCGTATCGTTGAGCTCAAAACAAAACTCGTCTTTCTCGCGATCAAAACCCCTGATCAGATAAATGGGGCCGTCGATGCGGTGCACAATATTCAAGGGGCGCGAAGTCCGAAAGGACCGAAAAGCCTCCACGTCAAACTGAACCGAGTTGAGCACGTATGCGTCAATCCGGTCATCCAACTCGTTATCACGCACGTTGACGCCGGCCTTACGCAAAGCCTTACGCAGAGCCAACATGAACTGATTTCCGCCGCCATAGGGAGGTTCGAAGAATTTGTGCCACAGCGAAACCGTCAGAGGCCGTGACGCGGAAGCCCTCGCATTGTTTTGAGGAGCGCCGCTCGTTCGGCTCGCGGACGGAGGGGCGATCAATTTCGGCAAACTCTCGTACAAGCTTGCGAAAAACGGTCTGCACGCATCGGGGACATGATTGCGACGAATCTTTTCATAATGCGCCGCGCACGGCCCCGCCAGGATGCCCCGGTCCATGTCCGCTTCAATGATCTCCACAGCGCGTGCCAGGGATTGAGCGAGGCAGGCCGGTTCGAGAAGATCCGGCGCGATGCCCACCGGTGTGCTCACCACCTTGCATCGCGCAGCCGCAGCTTCCAGCGCCGCATGGGGGCCGCCTTCCGACCGGCTGAGCACGAGGCAGAGGTCCACCAGGTTGTACAGCGTGTTCAATGCGCGCCGCGGGAGCGTGTTCACCCCAATATCATCGCTCTCAACCGGTCGGCCGATGTACGTGAAGGGGACTCCCAACTCGGTAAGCCGCTTCATTAACCAGTGTCGCCGCGGTCCCGCCAGCACAACATGGACCTTTCGTCCTTTCTGACAAAGCCGCGCCACGACCTCCGCGAACACATCCGGTCCCTTGACCAACTTGGGGCTTACCAGGTCGCTACCTTCCGTATCGCGTTGGAAGCTCCCGATAAGGTACGTCCCGGACGGAATGCTCCAATCCCTTCGCATCTCGCCTATGCTCTCATCATGGGAAGCGAGCGGACGAAAGGTGTCGATATCTACCAGGTAAGGAATCATCCGGCTTGCGATGCCGAGTTGAGACATCTGTAATTGAGCCTGGGCGCTCCGAGTAACCCAGACATCCACTCGATCCATGATCCACGCATGATCGGGAACCCCCATCAGACGAAACGGTTCGCCGGACACATGACAGATCACCTTCTTGCCGCGCAGCATTTCCGGGCTGAGGTCGAGCAGCTTCCACCACCAGAGCGAGTGAACCACCTCCGCCTCTTCGGCTGCGGCCACAAGCTCGACAATGTTGGAGACAGCCTGACGAGTCAGTTTGAGATCCTCGTCAATCGCCCAAGCGATGCCGTCTCCGCCTGTGAGGTATACCTTGTGTTTCTTCATAGCCTAACAGCCCTGATGCCAAAGCCCGTTGTGAACGAGTTCCGAATTCCGGCTCCCGCGCGCGGACGCCGAGCGTCGAGCCTCAAGGCCATTCCCTTGCACGCGCCCACGGCCAGGGAAGCCACTCTCGTGAGCCATCCCGAGCCGTCCTTCGTAAGGAACGCGCTTGAGTAAAGAGCGTCGCGAACCATATCCACGAGAACCGCCCAAAACAGGCCTTGCCGCTCTATACGGAGATCCGTGAAACCCGTTTCCAACAATGTCTCCGTCCAAAACGCGTCCGTGTATCGGCCGTAATCGCGCGGATCGGCATGGATGCGAGTCAGAAAAGGCGCGCAGATCAGCAGCGCACCGCCGCGTCTCAGCACGCGATGCGCTTCTCTGAGCACAGCAACCGGCGCCCGCACGTGTTCCAACACCTCCGAGCAGACCACCGCGTCAAAGCAAGAACTCCTGAACGGGATATTCGTCCCGTCTGCCTGCACATGCGGCCGTTTTGCAGAGACAATATCCATATGCACCACGTTGAGGCCGAACTTGTCCAAATCGAAGAGGCCACGTTTTGCCCCACGATGGCCACCCACGTTGAGCACGAGAGCGCCCCGGCCAATGGACGGCACATGCGCGAAATGGAACTGATCCACAAAATAGCGCCGCATCGAGTAGCCAAGGCTCTCACGCAAGAGCTGCTCCGGCCGTGTCGCACGCTGGTCGCTCATCGTCTTTCTTTTTCAGTCGAGTCCCCAAAAAGCGGACCGCGTATGGCTTGAAGGCCCACGGTCTACTCTCCGTTCAACAGGCGGTTCTTTTCCGGGTCCCATGATCCGCCCAGGATTTCCCGGTCGGCAAAGCGGATCCAGTCCTGCGCGCTCAGCCCTTTGATATGTTTGCCTGTGGCTTTTCGCACTCCTCGTCCCAGGTGCAGGAATATGGCTCGCCCGTCATCATCGAAAGCCCTGTCCACAGGCAAGCGGCGTAAAGGAGAGTCCGGGCGCAGGCGATCCGACAGTTGAGGCTCCCACATTGTGTTTCTGCACGAGAATACCTCATATCCCGCGCTCCGAAACTCTGTAGTGATCCTGTCACCAACGTCGAGGAGCGGCGGCCGAGGAAAGAAGTCAAGACCCAGCCTCACGAAGAGCTGGAAGTCAACAACAAAGCCCAGGACGTGCAGCACGCCCTCCGGGATACGGGTTCTGTCCAAACGCACTCCGGCAGCCGCAACCGAGCCGGACAGCTTCGAGATGAGAAAGCTCAACCAGCCTCCCTTGCACGGCAAAGTGTCCATGTGGAGCGCCATAATATGGCGAGACGCCGGATCGATAGTCCTGATACCTAGTTCAAGACCTACGGCGTTCGCATAGCTTCCCCGGTCTTCTTGCGCGTTCTCGCGAACCGGAGAAGTCTGAGCGCGCCGGGCCTGCGGAGGGATCGGTTCAGTTCGACTGAATATAGCGTTTACATCGGGCTGCTCTATGAGCCAGCCGAGCTTTTCCACCGGGGAGTTGTTGTCTACCACCCACACTTCGTGCGGCTCAGGGGTGAATTGTCTGATGGCCTCTATGCACACTCTGAGCAATCCGGAAGCTGTGCGGTTCTGTTGATTCGCCACTACGATGAGCCGAGGAGCGTCAGGCGAAAGACGAACCGGCCTGCGCACATGGAGAAAATACTCAAGACCGTCCACCATCGCGGCCGCATTCACCGGTATCGCTTGGTTCAGGCTGCTTTCGTCGCCCATAAACGAGCGCCTCCGTCCAACAATGACAAAGCCGGCCTCGCCGGCTCTCGATCCGTGCTGTAAATGATTCGACTTGAACCCTTCCTCTCCCACGTCACATCTCCATCCCCCTCCCCTCCCCGTCCCGCGGGACACGGGAAGAGGGCTTCACCCCCCTCTCTCGATGACGGGGAGAGAAGGAAGGATGGTTCCGGCCGATCCCATGCCGTTCCTCAGGCTATCTTCCGCCTTATATCCTCCCAGATCGAGGCTGAGCGCAGGCTCCTACGACCCCATGCCCCTTATTTATCAAGAAGACCGTTCTGGCTATTGCTGTGCCGCTCCAGTTCAACGGCGTGCCCGGCTCTTGCTCGTCCGACCATAGCACTTTGGTCACGTGGGGGGCAAACAGACGGAGCACCCCCTTCACTCCTCCGAAGTCGAATCGGTCAGCCCCTCTCGCATTATACTTGATCGGGACTTCTACGCCCATCAACGCGCCGGGCTTGGCCACCCGCAAGATCTCCGCCACTGCGTCTTCCACTCGATACGAATGCTCCAGCGAATGGGAAGCGTACACCACATCAAACGTGTCGCGCGGAAAACTCATGTGGTGCATGTCCATCACCAATACGTCAGGATGCTGTGAAAACAGATCAATGCCGCATATGTTCGAGAAGCCCTTTCCCCGGAACCAATCGACCTCAAACGCGTCACGAGGCCCCACACAGAGGACCGCGCCGTCTCTGGGAGGATCGCCCAATTCCACCAGTCGTTCCATGAGAATGGAGTTTCGCCTCGCCGGTATCTGGTTGCGTTTTGAAAACGTGCGGTCGAACTGCACGGTCAGATATTCTTGATAATCCTTGTTGCGGGCGCGCCTGAGCCCCCAAAGCTTTGCTTTGTGCTTCAGGCGAGCCCAGGAGTCTCGCATTCTGTTGAACGTGTTCTGTTCCGTCATGGCCCGCAATTGCGACAAAGCGCACGTCCGGTTGGGGTCAGACTCGGTCTCTCCTTTTCGTGCCCTCTACGCGCTCCCAACGGCTTCACCAGGGCCTTGGGTCAGAACCCAATCTTATATTTTATCATTATAACCAACGTTGTTCACGACATTTATTCATAGCGCGGATACTACTCTTCAGCCGGACGACGGAGCGAAGCCCGCTTCACCTTTTCGCGTCTCTCTTCATCTCAGGAACGCGCTAACCCCGCAAACGAGTTGTCAATGTTTCGCGCATCTGGCAGAGTACTCCTTGAATCTCCGTCACGGTCCAAACGCGATGCGGGGCGAGACACACACGATCCCAACGCATGCCGCTGATTGAACAGGAGAGACCAATGGCTGCGGCAAGAATCCGACGACAAAATGTGACATCGGGCCTGTCGAACCTTGACGAACTGTTGGGGAGCCTCTACATCGGCGACAATGTGATTTGGTACGATCAAGCGGGAAGCCTCGCGAACGTTTTCTGTCTCAGCTTCCTCAAGTCCTGTCAAGAGTTAAAGAAACCGGTAATTTACGTAAGCTTCGATCGATCCCCACGAACGCTCATGGAACGGCTGGGTCCGATGGCCGAGAATCCCGCCCTTACCATCCTGGACTGCTTCACCTGGGGCAAAGGAGCCGGGTCGGACGTGTTCCTCAGCTTCTACTACGACACGAGGACCGAATGGCCCTGCCGCATCGTGAGAGTTGATGAACCCAAACAGGTCAATCAGGTGATCGAAACGCTTTATGGGATACATTCCGGGCTCGAAGGCGACGTACGCTTCATCTTCGAGAGCCTGACGGGTATGCAGGAACTGTGGGGCGGGGAGGACATCGTCTTGAACTTCTACAGCCATTCCTGCCCGCGGCTGTATGAACTCAACACGGTGGCGTATTGGGTTATCGAGAAGGACGCTCATACACCGCGACTCAGAGCGCAGATTAACCAGATAGCCCAGGTGGTGATCGATTTGTCCATCAAACGGGGGACCACCTCCTTGGCCGTGATCAAGGCGGAAGGCCGCGAACTGGACAATCTACACAAGCAGCACACGTACTGGAGCGAAGGGCTTGATGTCAAATTCGAGGAAGAAAGAAGAGCATCGGGTCGTATCGATATCGGCCGACGTCTGAAAGAGGCCCGTTCCAAGCGCGGGATCTCTCAGACCGAACTCGCCAAAGGCGTGGGTGTGACTCCGAGCACCATCTCGCAGATAGAGGGTAGCCTCATATTTCCTTCGCTACCTGCCCTCTTCAAGATGGCGGAAGTCCTCGCAATAGATCCCAGCTCCTTTTTCCAAGAAAGGCCCGACGCTGCAAGGAAGTTCGTGTTCCTCTCAACCGAAGGAGCCGAGGTGCGACTTCCTCGCCTGCCGGAAGACGCGATCCTGGTCAGATCGCTTGCGCCCGTTGACTTCGAGGCAAGAGCAGAACCCTACCTGATCGAGATAGCTCCGAAAAAGACTCTGACTTCCCACTTCTTCGTTCACAAGGGAGAAGAGTTGGGGTATCTCCTCTCCGGACGGCTCCAGGTGACTGTGGAACAGACGGCGCACAAGATGCAGGCGGGAGATATGATCTACCTTACTTCCCAAATACCGGATCGGTGGAAGAATCCGGGTCCTGCCCTCGCGAGGCTCTTCTGGCTGAAACTGAAATGAAAAGCGCTACGCGTCAGTAGGCCACGTCGGTTTTTATCGCAGACCAGGTCTGTTTCACATAGGGATCTTCAGTGATCTTGTAGAGCCATTCCTGCTGCGCCACCGCTCTTCCGGGGCTGTAATCTTGGGACTCGCCGAGCAAATAGTAATTGATGACACTCCCCGGTCTCCGGAACTCGTTGAAGTAACGACAAACCGTGGTAATTCCGGCCCGGATCAGGACGAGGGTCTCCGGGTTCGGCTCCAGGCGGTAGTGGGAATACAAGCTCATGATTGCGCAGATGTGTCCATTCAGAACACGAGGCTGAGGATCGGTGGGCGAAGGATACTCTTCGAACCAGAGATATCCGGCCTTGTCCACGAATGAGACCCAGGGTTCCTTCTGGCCTTCTTTCGCGCGTATCTGCAGGAAGGAGCGGTAAGTCTTCTCGGCCAGATCTTTGAACTTAGTTTCGCCCGTGAGCCGGTAAAGTTTGATCCAGGCCGCCAACACGTACGCCTGGGCAATGCCGCTGAACCAAGGGTCCTCCAGCGTCTTGTCCGCAAGCCGGTATCGGAAGGGATACCCAATGTACAATGCGGGCCCTGATTCCTTGGCATGCCCCAGGGCTTGCTTAACCAGCGCATCAATCAACGGCCGGCTCTCCGGCGCCCTGTTGGTCTGCTCCGCGTATGATGCCGCGTTCAGCACGTTGTGGGCCCATTCGAGCGGATGGAACGGCACCTCTTTCTTGTTTGCGATGAGCGCGTACTTGGCGTGTATCAGTCCGGGACGAGCCTCACGATAAGTATTTAGAAGGAAATCCTCTTCAGCCGAGAACTTGACGGCGTACGGAATGGCTTTCACTCGGTGCTCGCCGATAGTATGCATCTCGATACCGTCGAGAATCGGAATCACCGAGAAGCGTTCGATCATGCTGAGCTTTGCCTGGAGGCTTTTCTCCGTCCTGTCCGGATCGGAGCCCAGGTTTATGATCCGGACCGCGGTGAACGCAGATATCCCCAAAATTACTATCATCCCCACGATGAGGATGCGAGACGAAAACATTGAGTCAGCTCCCCCTGTCGGTCACGAAGTTCAGCTTTGTCGCACGTTGGCGCCCCGGTTCCCCCAAACGGCCGCTTCAGGCCAATGCAGGCCGTTGGCCCGGGCAACCCTCAGAGGAGGGAGGGCAGCGTTCTCTTTAGCATGAAGACGGCCAACAATCCAGTTGCGCGGAAAAGACAAGAAATGCGCCTGCTGGAACGTCCCTTTACCCACGGGCCTCTCGGATTGACCCTCCGGCGTTCTGAATGCGCCGAACTGTTTGACATTGCGTTTCCCCTCACATAAAGTGATCGTGAGTAGGAACGTCAGCGCCAGGCTCGTTTTCCATGGTCAGTGGGTTCACACGAAAGGACTTCCTGGAAGCGCTGTTCGCGGATTATCTCCAACGGCACGAGGGGTTTGTGATAGTTCGCACCACCCGTCGTCTCGATCATAAGGTGAGCACTCGTTTCTTCCCCAACATCGATACACTGACTAAAGAGGTCTACGATCACAACACAAACGTCTTTTTTGGGATCTGCCCGCGGGAAAGCACCAAGGGGGGAGAGGACTCGGTGCGATATATGGTGGCATTGTGGGCCGGGCTCGACTTGGGGTCCGAAGGGTACTCGGG
>VGSG01000077.1 GCA_016875095.1 Deltaproteobacteria bacterium | reverse complement strand
AAGAGAAAAAAGTCTCCAAGGAGGTTTAGGTAACCGCCCCAGGTCAACAATACCTGACCTGGATATCAACCATCACCATGCACAAGTGTAATTGTCGTCACTGCACAAATGTAGTTGACGTCGAGCACACCCCGGCCCCCGGATCGCCGTCCGGGGCAGGCATTGATCCGGGGTCCAGTCCCGCGCGCAACGCGTGATTGAATCAGGCATTTAGCGTGAACGGGTTCCTGCTTTCGCCTGAATAACGGTTTCAGGAAACCGTGAATGGCACGATACTTTTCGCAACGGCTACAGAAAAGAAGCAAGGCTCGCCCGTAGGAGCCGTTGCCTTACCCCTGCGCCACCACAACTCATGGACGGTTGCGCAAGCTCTTCTCATAGACTTCGCGCATACGCTCAAGCAGCTCATCGAGAGTCACAGGTTTCAAGATGTGAGCGGAAGCCCCCGTTTCGATGCTTCTCAGCGCCAATTCCTCCGAGCCGTGGCCCGTTAGTGTGATGACCTCCATCGAGGGGTCAATTCTCTTCATTTCTTGAAGGGTCTCAATGCCGTCCATGCCCGGCATCTTGATGTCCAGGACGCACAGGTCGAAGGACTTTGTCCGCATGAGCTCCAGAGCTTCCTTACCGCTCTCGACACCTTGGACATCTAAGCCCCGGGCCCTGAGACGTTTGATGATGGTGTCGACGAATTCGACCTCGTCATCCACAACCAAGAGACTGAATTTATCCAAATTGTCGCCCATTTCAGATCCTCCGCAGCAATGACCCCCTGCCTCCGCCCACACGATCATGTTTCCGCCGCGTAGACCCTTTCAGCGTAATCCCGCTTGTCGAGTTCCCGTCACATGATCAGATCAAAGACCGGCAACCTACGCCGATTCAAAGGGCTCTCTCGGGGTATCCATCAGATGCGCTCCCCAGTTGCCGGCTACGGTCTCGGCTTCACGTCGGCCTGCGGTCAACCAGACTTCTGATTTCTGCCTGTCTCAACCGTTCGTCCCTGGCTGATTTGACCTCGACAGCTCCGTTTATCTTCTCCATGAGGACATCAATCTCGCACGGCTTGGTTACATAGTCGTAGGCTCCCAACCGCATTCCCTCAATCGCGGACTCCACTGTTGCGTGTCCGGAAAGTAGGATTACCTCGGTGCCGGGGCTCACTCGTTTGACTTCCCTCAATGCCTCGATACCGTCCATTCCCGGCATCTTTACATCCAGGATTATCACGTCATAGAGTCTGTGTTGCACTTCTTGGACTGCCTCCATGCCGCTTCCAGCATGGTGAACATCCAAATCTCGCTCCGCGAGAAGCTTGCTGAGGGTTATCCGAAACCTTTCTTCATCATCCACGATCAGTACTCTTGGCGGTAATATCATGGCTCCGCTCCTCCTTGTGCTCGTTTGTGTTCCACGGGGACTTCAACGATGAATGTCGTCCCCTTGCCTACTTGGCTTTCGAACGAAATCGCCCCTCCCAATCTTTGAATGATCCCGTGACAAATAGAAAGCCCAAGTCCCGTTCCCTTTCCAACCGGTTTGGTGGTGAAGAACGGGACAAATACCTTGCTCAGATTTTCCTCGGCTATCCCGCAGCCTGTATCCGCTACTGTTATGAGCACCGAGTCACCGGGAGAGCCCGGTGCTGTGCTCGACGCAGCCGTGCCGCTCTTGAGGCGCGAGCGCACTGTAATTTCACCCCCTTTTGCAATGGCGTCTATGGCGTTGTTGATCAAATTGAACACCACCTGTCTTAAAAGCGAGGGGTCGCTGTGTACCAAGGGTAAGTTCGCCTCATAGTCTCGCGTGAACGTAATATTTTCAAGATACGCCTCATGTTCTCGTATACTTATGATGTCTTCGAGAAGCTTGTTAATGTCCACTCCTTTAACCACAGACTCCATCTTACGCGAGAAACTGAGCAGCTTGCTCGTAATGTCCCTGCATCGACCGGTCTGAATTCCGATCTCACGGATTGATTCCGCGAGTTCACTCACTTCCTTAACTTCTTTCAGGCTTTCGCGCTTCATGAGATCTTTCATCCAGCCGACTTCCATAAGAATAATTTGCAATGGATTGTTGACCTCATGCGCGATTCCCGCGGCCAATTCGCCGATGGACGCTAGTTTTTGGGACTGAATGAGCTGGTCGTCAAGAAGACTTCTCTCCTCGTCACCTTTCTCGATCCTACGGACCAATCGGCCTGCTATGACAAAAGCCACTCCAATTACCGAAAGGACACCGAGCAAGAACACGACTAACGTTCTGTGCCAGACCGTGCCAAGTTCCCCGTATGCGTCATCGGCATCCTGCTGGACTACCAGCAGCCACCTGTTTTCATTCATCCAGGTCTTAGCTACAAGAACTTCACGACCGGCCTTTTCCGTCTTTCTGTAACGGACGCCTTCAAAAGGCGCAAGTTCCACCACATCAGGCGAGGCCCTCTCCATGATCTTGCCGCAGATCCGCGAATGAGTCTGGCAGATTCCGTTCTTGCTGACAATAAAGGCTTGTCCCGTGCGCCCGAGACGCACGCTTTCCACCACATAAGCGAACTTGGCCGCGTTGATGGTGGCCCTCAAAATCCAAGCCTCTCTTCCCTCACCACGCCTGACGGCTACTATGCAGTGCGGAACTCCACGAAAGCCCATAAATACGTCGCTTACATAAACGGCATCTGCCATGGTCTGAGTGAACCATGGCGCCTCCTTGTAATTCTTGCCCGCCAAATCATAAGGACCGACATACGCGAGGTGGTCACCTTGGGAATCGATCACCCCCAAGTCCTCAAAAGCGTGATCAAATTCCTTTTGCAGTGTGTTAAAAATCCGTTGCAGGTTTTCCGTTTGCTTGAGATCATCCCGCGACTCCAGGTTGGTAACCAACTTCATCGCTGTAATGGTCTCCTGAAGGAATCTGTCGATGAACTCCTTGTGATTCATCACGGTCAATGTGATTACCGAGTTTATCTTCTCGATTGTGGACAGGCGATATTCATAGTAGACCCCCCAAAATAACGTGAGCGGCACCAGAGCCGCCAAACTCACCGAGATGACGGCAAACCGGCGTAACTTCCAGTACTTATCATTCGCAGTCGTCAAAGGATTCGCCCTTCAAGAACTTCACTTGCGAACCTATTCTCCGCCCCGGCGCAGCAGCCAGGAGACTCCCTCACCTGCATGAACATTTGCGCCCCGATACCTGAAGTGAGTGCAAAGACCGCCCACGGTCAAACCCTTGCGGACATTTCACTTCAGAAGAGAGCGCCGAATCTGTGTGTCGAGGCGGGCCGAAGCCGTCTGTCCGCATGAAAGAAGCCGATACGCTTGTAATGAGGAGAAGCCTCTTGTCATTGCCGCACAGACGGCCGTCTGCCAGGCCCTTTCTAAGGATTCTTGGATGCGGCCTAAAAGGTAGGCCATGTGTAGAATCGCCAGTACCCAAAAATAGCCCAGAACCAGAGCACTCCCCATCCAATAAAGCATACCACGATTCCATACCTGGCGAAATCCAATATATCCATGAGTCGCTCGCCGGTTTCCGGGTCTTTACACATGCTGAACGCAATCGCGTTGTTGGGCGTTCCGACGACCAGCGCGTTGGCAAATGACGAGGCAAACGCGCAAGCCAGCCCGACCTTCCACGGATGTACGTCGGCCAGCGCGCCCATGGGCAACACGATAGGACCTAGCGCTGCCACTGTGGCGCCATCGCTCATGAAGTTAGTGATGGTACCGGCAAGGAGACTCACGCCTACCGCCAAGTTGTCCCCTTTGGTCAGGAAGTCCGGCAGGGAGCCTACAAAGGCATGGGCCATCCAGATCGCGCCACCGGTAAAGCTCAACCCCACTCCAATGGCGCAAGCAGCCGCATAGAGGCCGACCACGTCAAAGGCGACACCGTTCTGAATGTCCGAGTAAGTAACGATGCGGCAAAGGAACATCGCCATCACCGCATAGATGGTAGGCCCGCCCAAGCCCGAATGCTCGCCCAAGATTACCCAGGCCGCAACCAGGCAGACCAGGATCAGCGCCATTAAGGCTTCCCGCCCACGAAGTTTACCCATCTTGGCCACTTCCGCCTTGACAATTTGCCCGGGGTCAAAGGTCTTGACCTTGAATTTTGGCGAAAGACGCAAATACATATACAACCCAATGAGGATAGCGGTCAGCGGGACGAACGGCATACCTAATTTCATCCATTCTACGAATGGAATTGGAGTTCCCTGTGCGGCGAGATAGCCGACCATGATAGCGTTACGACCACCTGCCGCGGGGGAGCCCGGTCCGCCGTGATTCGCGGCAAAGCACATGCCCAAGATCAAGAACAAGGCTAGGGCGCGGTCTTTCTCGACTCCATACATCTTGCAGGTGACCTTGTAAACGCCCATGAGCACCGGGCAGAGCAACGCGACCAAGGCATGTTCTGAAAGAAAGGCCGCAGCAATTGCAATCGCGGGATAAAATACAAACGCGAAACTCTTGGGCCCCCTGATCCGGCTGAGCAGAATCAAACCGATTCGTTTATCCAGTCCCGTCTTACTAACCCCCACTGCGACAGCCAGGATGCCGAATATAAAGAACACCGCATCCTGTCCGAACGCCTTCGCAATGTCGTTCAGGGGTAGTATCGCGAACACATAGAGCATGACGGCCACGAGCAGGTCCGTGGCCCCCAGAGATAGGGCTTCCGTGCCCCAGAGGAACGCGCAGAACAACAGGAGCGCGACCATGATCTTGGCCATTCGGGCCACTTCGTCCGCGGTCAAGAGAGGTTTTGCTTCTTCATGACCTTCCTCTTCCGAGACCTGCTTCTTCTCCTGAACGACGGCCTTTCCGGTTTTCTTGGCTTCGTACTCCTTGTAAGCCTCCGGTCTAAGTTTCCTGTTGACCGTCTCGACAATGGTCTCCGTTCCGCGATCCAACTTATATCCAGTTGGGTTCTTTTGTGTCACCAGGTCAAGCAGCGTCTGAGGTGGCGGTAGGTAGACCGCTAGACAAAACAGGCTCAAGCCAATGATGAGTAGAATCGGTTTGAACCCGGGTTCTCCCCACCATGAAAAGGGCTTCTCACCATCATACCCTGTCGGAACTCCATGAGACATGAATGAACTCCTCGTTTATATATTCACTTTCCAGCGATATCGCTTCTTCCGTCGTCAGCGCCACCGGCTTCGACTCTAGGAAATACCGAAACTTCGCTTTCTTCGATGCCACGTCCAAGATGACTGCCGATCTCCCAGACGGCCACACCGGGGGGAATATCCTCCGGAGCCGCCCACCCGGAAAGCCACCAGAAGCTTCTCGGCCTCATCTGCGGCTGCCTATAATCACATCCTGCTCTTGCTCCTTTCTCCCCGAACCTTACGGAGTGGGTAGCTCACAGGCCTTGATCATATTGCGTATTCTTTCCACCACATCAACCAACCGCAGAATACCGACAAATTCCCCGCCTTTCCTGACCAGCAGTGACTGGAGTTTTTCAATGATCATCCTGTGAATCGCTTCGTCCAGAGTGGCACCTTCCTCAATTATTTCAGCATCCTTCAATTTGGGGACGATGTCTCGCACTCGGATTTTGGCCGCTTTTTGACACATGTTCTCCAAGGGTTTCTGCCATAGGTCGAGTTTTCGAAGCTGCGACCTTATGAACTCGGGGGTAAAATTGGATGGCGCAATCGGTGCCTCAAGCTCTCCATATCGAGGCTCGAGGGATTGTAATAAGTCTAAGTACCCTATTTTGCCGAGGAAGCTCCCCCTCTTGTCTAATACCAGAACAGCTCGCGGGGGGAAGAGCCCTCGGCCAACCACCTGTGGAGCATTGTCCATAGCCACAACTGCTTCGCCGAGGGTAGAATCCTCGTCAACGCAGGGGTAATCTGATATGGACACCATTACTTCCTTAACCAGAATGTCTCTCATAACAGCACCTTTTCAGCAAGGAGTTCCGAACTCGACCACCACGAAGTTATCTAACCTATCCGATGAGTCGCATATGCGAAACACATAGAAAGCACAATGCCTTATTTAACCCGCAATGTTCCGCGGTTAGGCTCAAATACGGGTCTTGCACCCACTTCTAGGACTTTGGACTCTGCAAGGGAGGCTTATGCTCTGTCCCCCAAATTACCCGGACTATCTCTCTCCTGTACTTACAGGTAGATAGCGGGAGCCAAGCCACTCGTTGCTCGCGGGACAAAGCACTAAGAACAGCCGAGAAGCTGGAAGCCTGCTATTAAGGCGAATGAAGCAAGCAAGCTCTTCTTAACGACCTGACCTATTATCAGCCTTTCATCGGATATTTACAGGCGTTCACTAAGAAAAGTAAGTCTATGGACCACGAGTGCCCTTGTCAAGAAAAAAGATGATCGGCAACTCGGCGGCGCTCTCCATACCAAAAGGCGGTTCACGGTGGCCCTCTTTTTCATGGCCGTTAGGACCCCAACTGGTCGCCTCTTACTTTGCCGTACACACCCGCACATCACCAACCTTGCTGAATAAGGACCTACAGATGGTTGTAAAACCTCAATATCCACATTTGCGATCTCGTGATATCAGGGGGTTATGCTCCGAAAAGTAAGTTTTGCAACCGGCTCTAAGGAATCAAAGCTGCCGTTGCACACGGTGGGCCAAGTGGCGTATCGTCAGGGAGTGCCGCTGATGCGCTCAAGATGCCGGCCGGACGGTCCATGAGATTCATACGACCGGTAGTCGAATGGTAAATACAGCGCCTGTTTGTTCCGTGCTGGCAACAGAGATCTGTCCTCCCAGTTTTTCGACAATACTGTGACAGATGGCAAGGCCCAATCCGACACCCTGGTCCGGGGCCTTTGTGGTGAAGAACGGATCGAATATCCTCCCAACTAGGTCTCTTGGAATTCCCGGACCCGTGTCGGAGACCTCTATTACGATTTCACGCGGCCTATTGCTATCGCATCGTGTCGCGACCCTAATGGACCCCGATTTCCCGATAGCATCTATAGCGTTGATCAGGATGTTGAGAAAGATCTGCTGAAGCTGCGCCGGATCGGAAGTAATTCGAGGCAACCGATCGCTGTAGCTGGTTTCGATACGAATCTCTCTAGAAAGGGCTTCGTTCTCAAGAAACGTAATCGTCTCGGCCAGAAGTTGATTTACGTCGGAAAGCTCCTGGGTGGGCTCCATACGGCGCCCGAACCTCAACAATCTGTGCGTAATGGTGCGGCACCGGTCGACATGTCGCTCGATTGTTCCGATGCACTCTTGAAATTCACCTAAATTAGAGAAGGAGGCTTCGTCTGACTTCGAGAGCAGGTCTTTCATCCATCCGGCCTGCTCACTGATTACTTGCAATGGGTTGTTTATCTCATGGGCAACACCCGCCGCCATCTTTCCAAGAGCTGTCATCTTGCTCGACTGCACCATCAGTTGGTCGCTCTTGGCTCTTTCTCTCTCCACACGGATCATCTCACCGGTTATCGAGCGAGTGGTCAGAATTGCCCCAGCTATCACTAGCAGGGCGCCAATAGCCAGGATCCCCCCCCCCACATGGCGCGCCCTGAAGAGAGAGGCCATCCCTTCTTTGGGGTCCTCTTTGATGACGAGAATCCATTTCGGTTGCTTGACCCTTGCCGTCGCATACAGGCTTTTCACGCCCCGGTAATCTACCTCTTCCACGCGGGTATCAACCGACGAAGAGAAGTTCGGGGCGGCGGGGCGCCCGAGCAAGTGGCCGGAGAATCGAGGGGCGGTTTGAAGCACGTTGCTCGTATTGATAATGAATGCGTCGCCCGTTTTGCCCACCATGCCCCCCCTCACAATGTTTTCAACCACTTCCGAGTTAATAGTGGCTCTCAGAATCCAGGTCCGAGTTCCTTCTTGGGCCGCGACCGCGATAACAAAGTGAGGAACGCCACGGAACCCAAGGAAGACGTCGCTCACGTACAAACCGGTAGACATCACGGCTAGAAACCATCCTTCATGGGCGTAGTTAACCCCTTTGAGTTTGTCGTAATAAGGTCCGACATAGGCCAAGTGGTTACCCCGGTCATCGATGACCCCTATGTCGATAAGTGATGTCGACCGCGACTGCATCACCGTAAATATTCTAGCCAGGTGTGACTCGTCGCTTAGATGACTCAAAGGGTGGGAATGAGCGACGGTGACAAGTTGGGAACAGCGCTCGTCCAAAAACAGCTCAACGGCCCGTGCTCGATTCTGCGCCAAGGTCCTCAAGGCCCCCAGGATTCTTTCGCTGTACGCGGCGCTGAACAAATAATATATCGTTACGCCGAGCGCAAGAAGCGGTATCAACGAAAAACAGAGCGCCATGATTATCAGTTTGATGCGCAATACCCGGTAATATCTCTCAGTCATGAAACTCTCCCGGAGTCCCACTCAGTCCTCTTGTCAATAACCAGACCCGTATCGCCTGACGCACTACGCTTACTTGGCGGGAGGGCATTTGTGACGAATACGGAACCAATGCCTATCTGACCGTCGAGTTCTATAGATCTCTGCATTGACGTTGGCGCTTAAGCGAAATGGGGGATGGTGCTTCTGAGAGAAGCGGGGTTGCCCTGGAATCGGTTGAATCGACGAGCCAACGCTTGCCTGAGATCCTGCAACCTTGAAAAGAGCTTGTCGTGGGTGATGGCCCTCTTGGTTTTCCTCCAGACGTATTCCGCAGCATTGAGCTTGGGTGAGTAGGGTGACAGGAAATGGAGCTGAATGGAATGCTCCTTGCCTTTGAGCCACTCATGGACCTCCGGCGCCTTGTGATACGGAGCGTTGTCCATGATCAGGCGGATCTTGGTCCCCCGGGTAGTATCGGACGAGCCGGTCCAGGAACTCAATGAAGGTCTCGGCGTTGAGTACCTTCACGAATCGGGAATGCCATTGGGGGTTGGCGCCGATTCTGACTGCGCCTATCATTTCTATGCTCTCGCGAACAGGAGGGCTCAGCGCCCGGACTCAAGCGCCGACAGGCGCCCATGTCCTGATAACGGTTCCGGCTAGCTGAAACACCGCTTCGTCCTGGTAGAGGGTTACGCCTCGCTCCTTTTCAGTTTTTTTGTTGACCGGGAGTTTCTCGAGTCTCCACGTCTGCTGGGCTTTTTCATCGGCTTTCGACGAGTTCCTTCCCGGACACTGCGCGGACAAGCCCGAGCAATGAAGGATTTTGCCCATATGGTCGGGATCGTATGAGACTCCGAATAGATCTCTTACCAACTTGACGATAATCGGAGTAGTCCAGACACCGGTGTCCAGACCCGCTTGCTGCGGTCCGGCTGCAATGATGCGCGTCAGCTCCGCCTTTTGCTTGTCGGTCAGCCTGGATTTTGACCCCTTGAAAGGCGTCCTTTCTCCATCATCCCAAAAACAAAATGTCAAAACCGCTGGCGCGTATGCCAATGCTGGAGAGCATAACATTCCCATTTTTTGGTGTCAATTGTTGTGGGACCTGGAGTTTCCCCGAGTCACTTTGAGGCGCTCGAAGCCGTGTACGGGACCTTCGAAGAGGTCGATCGGCAAGTTCGGAAAGGCACGATGACCAAACTGACGGTCGGGGCCCACCTGGTTCATGTGGGACGGGTAATCAAGGAAAGGGCCAGGGGGATATCGGCGGGCCGGGGAATACCCAAGACGGATGCTGTGAAGCTGGGGTTCCTCCATGACCAAGAGTCTCGAGATGCTCTGGATATCGTCATTTCATTATGCGGCCGTCACGAAAAAGTTGCTGTTCTTCAGCGGGGTAGCGAGGCGCTTCCGGTCATTCAAACAGCGGGACAATAACAATTCGCGCTCGAAGGAGACCGGATGGAAGCAGTGGACAAATATGCAAAAGGAAAAGAGTTGATTGAGATGCGGGAAGCCCCGGAACGTACGATAGGGCCTGACGAAGTCCTGATCGAGGTGAAGGCGGCCGCAGTTCGCGGAAGTGACCTCCACATCTTTCATGACAGCCACCCCTATTGGCCTCCTGTCACGCTGGGCCACGAGTTCTCAGGGGCGCTTTGCAGGTCGGGCAAGCGTTGAAAGGCTGGAAGGTCGGGGATAGGGTAGTGAGCGAGACAAGGACCGGCGCGTGCGGCTCATGCTATATCTGTCAGAGCGGCTTTCCTTAGCTCTGCGAACAGAAGAGAGCATACGGCATAGGAATCAACTGTGCGTAGGCGAAATACGCAGCAGGACCTGCAAAGTTGCTCCACCACCTGCCGGACAATATATCTCTTCACGTCGCGGCAATACTCGAGCCCATAGCAGTCCGCGTTACGACGATCCTAGTGTTCTGTCCCGGAAATAGTTATAGTGAACGGCATTGCGATTTGCGCGAAAGGTCACCCTCCCCCTTCTCCCTCCCATCAAGGGAGGGGCACAAAACCCTCTCCCCTGGCGGGAGAGGAAAGGGAGAGCCGATTGGAGGATCGACAGTAGTATGTCAGGCTCTAAACCGCTTAACGAATGTAGGGTGCTTTGCACTCCCTCAACCTTTGGAAGGCGAGATCCTTCCCTGAAATCTACCCTAGAAGCAACCGTAGAAGACGTTATCTACAATCCCTTTGGCAGGGCTCTGAAAGCAGCCGAGGCTCGACCTCTTGTGCAGGCCGTGGACGGGTACATCGCAGGCCTTGATGAGATAGACGCCTCCGTGATCGCCGCGGCCGACCGGCTCAGGATCATCGCGCGCTATGGTGTGGGAATCGACCGAGTGGATGTCGCCGCGGCAACGGCCCGCGGCATTGCGGTCACTAACACTCCAAGCACAAATTCCGGGGCGGTTGCCGAACTCACCATAGCTTTCATGTTGTGCCTGGCGCGCAACCTCATTACCGCCGATGCAGCGCTTCGGCGCGGGGAATGGCCTGTGCTGGACGGCATAGGAATCCGAGGGAAAATCGTGGGGCTCATCGGATTCGGCGCGGTGGGGCATGAGGTCGCCAAGCGTCTCAAGTGCTTCGATTGCTGTATTCTTGCTTTCGATCCTTATGTGGGTCCAGACGTTGCCAAGGGGTATGGCGTCAGCCTCGTTCCGCTCGAAGAATTGCTTTCCGAAGCGGACTTTGTTTCCCTTCATGCTCCTGCGACTGACCTGAACACCGGCATGGTGAATAAGGAGTTCTTGGGTCGCATGAAAGAAGGCGCATTCTTGATCAATACGGCGCGCGGAGACCTGATAGATGAGGGAGCGCTGGTATCTGCTTTGGAAAGTGGGCGCGTGCAAGGCGCGGCTCTGGATTGCTTCAGCCGCGAGCCGGTTGACAAGGACAACCCGCTCCTGCGGCTTCCCCAGGTCATTGTGACGCCTCATACCGGGGCTCACACTGATGAGGCAGTCAACCGCATGGGATGGACTGCTCTTGAGAATTGTTTCGCAGCCCTTCGAGGCGACCGGCCTGCGCATCTCGTTAATCCGGAAGTTTGGGAACAGCGCCGCGGCGGGAAGAATAATGCCTGATAGCAAAAACGATCCCTGGTTTCTTGGTATTGACCTCGGGACGGGTAGCTGCAAGACCGTCGTGGTGAACCAACAGGCCCAAGCGCTCGGTTTTGGCGCGGACGATTATGCGGCTTCCGACGTGCATGAAAAGTGGCGGGAACAAGATCCGCAGGCCGTGCTCAACTGCATGGCCCGCTCTGTGCGAGCTGCAATCCAACGAGCCGGCAAGCCGGCCGAATCATGCTCCGGAATGAGCATTGGTGGGGCGCTCCACAGCCTCATGGCATTGGACAGCTCCGACAAACCGCTGACCGGCATCATGACTTGGGCAACAGGCCGAGCGGCGGGCCAAGCTGAGGCGCTCCGCGGCGCCCCTCAAACTCAAGACCTGTATCATCAAACCGGATGCCCGATTCATGGCATGTACCCTCTCTATAAGGTTCTTTGGCTCCGGGAAGAGCGGCTGGAGGTTTACAAGAAAGCGGCCCGTTTTGTCTCTGCAAAAGAATACGTATTTACTCAATTGACCGGCGAGCACGTCGTGGACTATTGCCTGGCCGCAGGATCGGGATTCCTGAACATCCATGAGGCGCGTTGGAACGATAGTTCCTTGGAACTGGCAGGCGTCAGAGAGTCTCGACTGTCCGCTCTTTGCGATCCTGGAGAAATCTTCCATGTATCGAACCGCGATTTGGCGGCTCAGATGGGCATTCCACCGGGAACACCCATAGCGCTTGGATCCGGGGACGCGGCCAACTCCAGTCTGGGCGCGGGCGGCGTATTTCCGTGGAAGGCAACGTGCATGATCGGGACCAGCGGAGCGCTGAGAATCATCTCGCCTCAACCTGTGCTCGATGCAGCCTCCCGAACCTGGTGCTATGCTGTTGACCGCGATCACTGGCTCGTGGGTGGCGCGATTAATAACGGCGGCGTCGCTCTGTCATGGTTGCAAGACCTCATTCACAGCGCGCTCCCAAACTTGCCGCGAGACATGCGGCTTTCTTTTGACGACCTCACGTCGCTTGCGAGTGGGGCAGAAATAGGCTCCGGTGGGGTGATCTGCCTCCCCTTATTTGCAGGTGAACGCAGTCCGAATTGGAACTTGAACGCACGAGGCGTCTTTTTTGGCCTTTCTTTGGATCACAAGATGGAGCGCCTGGCCCGATCGGTCTTAGAAGGCATATCGTTCCGATTTAGAAGCGTGTACGACGCGCTCGCCGAGATAACAGGAGACATCAAAGAGATACGGGCTTCCGGCGGCTTTACTCGTTCGCCTTTCTGGCTACAGACCACGGCCGACGTGCTCAATCGAGAACTAGCCGTGCCCGTTTGGGGAGAGACTTCAAGCCTGGGCGCGGCCCTCTGGGCAATCAACGGCGCTGACACGCTCTCTTCCTTGCACGACATCGAGAGGCTGATCCCGATCGGCGACGTGTACGAACCCGATCCCCGCGCAGCGGAGACGTATGAGCGGCTCTACGAAAATTATAAGGACTTGTACGCGGCTGTGAGTTCGCTCTTTGACCGCACTATCGCTTCTCGACAACAAGAAGGCTGAAGGATTGAGAGAAGATGATCGTTCATTTAAGGCAGTTGCGGGAGCTTTTGTCCGATTCGCGGCGGCCTCATTACCACAAGAGCAGGATTCCGAATTAGGATTTCGCCTTCCTCGCGGGAGGGATCGGGATCGTAGCAAAGTGGGATACCAGATTTCACGCTTCAAAAAAGCACGCTCGTCGAGCCGATCACATCATATGCTCCACAGAATTTGATGAAAGAGAAGGCAACACGATTCCCAAGACCCTTGAACACCGAGGAAAAACAATTCGAACCGAACTCATGCCCGTGGCGAAAGTTTCGGCCCATCCCGAGGAATGAAACAACGAAACAATCCTTACCTTTCGAGGCCGAGAGATTGCGCCGCACAACTGAACGACTAGATGGTCACCCTATTTCTTGTTGACGTTAGAGGCTCTTACCAATAGAGTCGAAAATAACTCGTCACATTGACTGTCTGCCCTCATGCCTTTAATATTGCTAGACGTTTAAGTCGAGGATCTTATGAGCCACGGAAACAAAACCGAAGAAGCTCTCATGCGCCAATTGGAGGAATTGCGCCGGCGGATTGCCGAACTGGAAGCCGCGCAATATGAAGCCAGGCAGAAGGAGCAAGTTCTTCAAGACGCGCTGACGATACAAAAGGCCATCCTCGACAATATCCCCGACATGGCTTGGCTCAAAGATCGGAAGGGAAGGTTCGTCGCGGTAAACGCGCGCTTTGCCGAGGCCCGCGGACTAACTCCTGAGCGGCTGCTCGGAAAGACGGACTTTGATTTCTGGCCCCCTGAGCTGGCCCAGCGATATGTCAACGATGACTTGGCGGTGATGAAATCCGGCCGCCGCAAAGTTATTGAAGAGCCCTTGGTGCACGTGCAGGGTGAACCGGTCTGGATAGAAACCATTAAGTCTCCCATCTATAACTCGGACGGCAAAGTAATAGGAACCACGGGCATTTCACGCGACATCACCGAGCGTAAACGGACCGCCGAGATTCTCCGGGAACTGGCCACAACGGACGGCCTTACCAAGCTCTTTAATCGGGGCCACTTCATGGAGGCGGCCGAGCATGAGTTCCAACGTTCAAACCGCTATGGCCATGCGCTATCGCTTCTGATGATAGATGTGGACCATTTCAAGTCTGTGAACGACACCTACGGCCATCGAGTGGGAGACTCGGTTTTGCAATTCCTGGCAAAACTTCTTCTGAGTAATCTTCGGACCGTGGATTCGCTGGGGCGGATCGGAGGCGAGGAATTCGCGGCCCTACTCCCGGAAACAGGCCGAGCGGATGCCCTCGTAACAGCGGAGCGACTACGCGTGACGGTAGCAAACGAACCCATTCCCATCAATGGGGGCTCGCTCAGGGTAACCATCAGCCTGGGAGCTGCAGCGACTTCGAACGCGACGCCCAGCTTGGACGCGCTCATCGGGCTTGCTGACGCGGCCTTATACCAAGCCAAGAACAACGGACGGAACAGAGTTGAAGCCATGTAATGTATATGGATCCAAAACATTATGAGGCGAGCGCACGCGGCCCTAAAGGGCATGGGCGTTAAAATAGGATTGGCCTCTGGCGCTCACCCTGCCCTCTCCCGCCAGGGGAGAGGGTTTCCAGAACCCCCTCCCTCGACGGGAGGGGGAGGGTGATAAGGTATTGTTATCACAGAGACCTATTCCTTATCTGAACGCCTATGGCGGTAAAGGGCCGGCGCCGACTTCTACAACGAATTGATGTCAAAGAGGAGGAAACCATGAATATCGCTGAAGCCGCCGTATTTCTGAGCAACGAATTGCGATTGAAGACAGAGCCGATAGGGGTGAAGTTTCTTAAGAGCGCGGATGCCTTCCCGGATAAAGTAAGACGGCCGTCGGAAGCGCTCGGAAAGAGGATCACCATATGCCAGGCCGTGACCATGGCGCGGGTGTACCGGTGGACGATGGGGCTGACCGGGCAGGACCTGATCTGTGTCCCCGCCATGATAGCCTTCGGCTTCACCAGGGCTGCCGATCCGGGAAACGTGCTGGGCAAGGTCTTCTGTGACGTGAGTTGGTTGAAAGATCAGGGTGCGGCCCGGACTGAGACCGCTTCAATGAGCTTTTTGCCTTCCCTGGAATATCAAGCCGTCTGTATCGCGCCCCTACAACGCGCAGCGTTCGAGCCCGACACCATAAGCATTTACGGTAATCCTGCTCAGGTCATGCGAATGATCCAGGCATGGACCTATCACCGGGGAGAGCGCATTCAAGGGAACTTTGGCGGTAAGGTGGAATGCGCCGAATACCTGATCGCGCCGTTCAAGAGCGGTCGTCCCCGGGCTGCCATACCAGGCATGGGCGATCGAATCTTCTCCATGACTCAGGACGATGAAATGGTTTTTGCCCTACCCGGTCAGGCGTTCGGGCTGCTGATCGAGGGAGTCAAAGAGGCCGGGAGCAAGGTCGGCGCTCGTTATCCGATCACTTTCTATCAGAATTTCCAGCCGGAATTTCCCAAGATCTACAAGACCGTTGGAGAGGAGCTCGGAGCTTTCTCGGATTAGTAATCGGCCGACGCGCTCAGTATACGTGAAGCCAAAAGTTTTGCTTGATTGCGTCATTCTTGCGGAAGCACATAAGCGTTAACTTAAAGGATCTTGGCGTGTGATTTCAAATAGTTAACTCAAATGTATCCCGTCACCCCAGACTTGATCCGGGGTCCAGTCCCGCGTCCCGCGGGATTGAAAAGACTGGATTCCCGCTTCCGCGGGAATGACGGACGAAAGAACAGGGCTGCTTAACTTAACGCGTATGTGAGGAAGCAAGAATCCAGTTCCGCGCTGTACGGCCGTTCTGAAGACTCAGTGAACATCGTCGCCGCCCAGTTCCTGCTCTAACTGCTCTAACGGTGGAAGCAATGAGGAAATAGCTGTCTTGAGCGCCGGCAGCTCCTTCTCGACGATCCGCCATACCTCTTCCGGATTGACGCCTTCATATTGGTGAATAAGGACGTCCCTCAGAGCTGTAAGCCCTTTCCATGGAATGGACGGATGAGTCTCCCGGAATTCGTTGGGCACACGTTTAGCTGCTTCGCCGATCACTTCGAAGTTCCGAATCACCGCGTCCTGGATAAGAGGACTCGTCAGGAACGATCCCTTCCCTTTCCCAGTAAAGCTCAGGATCCTCTCGACCCGTTCCAGGATCTGAGCCAGATATACTCGAGGATCTTTCTTCATAGTGGCTTGGCCTCTCTCAGGATGCGACGGCGCAGAAGCCAATAGAGGCCTTTCTCGCTGACCACGTCCACCCTTCGTCCCAGGCAATCTCTCAGATCGACAAGCAAGGCGCTGAGATCGAGGAGACTCCGGTCAGGCTCCATGTCTACGAGGAAGTCAATGTCGCTCGATTCGTCTGCTTCCCCACGAGCAACGGAACCGAAGACCCGCACGTTGCGAGCGCCATGGGTGGCCGCAATTCGGAGTATTTCCTCACGCTTTTCTTTGAGCAAGTCTAGAACATTCATGGCGATCCGCCTTCAACCTCGTTTTGTCAGCCGACTCAAGAAGCGCACCAGGGATAGCATTCCCGTGATATCTCCCTTATCATTGTTGACTGTTCTTAGGTAGAAGCGATTCCGAAAAAGACAATCCCACCCGAGTTCGGCAAGCATCAAGGAGGAAATCCCAAGAAATCCTGGAGCCGGGGATGGGAGTCGAACCCACGACCTGATGATTACGAATCACTTTCTGATGATATTTCCACAAGTTGACTTGAAATGACCCATGATGAAAAAAGCCCTTGACTCCGCTTAGTTGAGCCTGTACTGTCATAGACAAGACGCGACATGGAATACCCCGAATTTCCGCCTTCCGTTTACCGCTGGTTTACCGCTGATCGGAAACACCAGCAGAGAAGCCGATTCAAAATCCGAGCGGTAAATGAGCGGTAAATGAATCACGAAAGGATCGCTCCTATGGCCGAAAGAAAAGCAATCAAGGGAATGCCGGGAGTGTACTACAGAGAGAGCCTTACGCGCAAGTGGCACGAAAAAGCCGACCGGTGCTTTTGGATCTGCTTCGTGGATTCCAAGACGCGCAAGCTGGCCTGGGAACGATGCGGCTGGCTTTCCGAAGGATGGACCGCGCAAGCTGCCCAGCGGCGGCGGTACGAATTGCTTGAGCAGGACCGCGCCGGGGAATACAAGCCAGCGCGAGACCGCAAGCAAGACCTGCTGACCTTCGGCGCGCTCATGAAGGACCATTACCTTCCGTGGAGCGAAGCCAACAAGAGACAATCGCGCACCGATGAATATCTCTATCGTCTGTGGATCGAGCCACACCTGGGAAACAAACCTCTGTCTGCTATCAGCCCCCTTGACGTGGAAAGGATCAAGTCGGAAGTAAAGCAAGCCGGGAAGGCCCCTGCCACGGTCCGGCACGTGCTCTGTGTGATTAGGCAGGCGTTCAATCGAGCTGGTCAATGGGGCTTGTATGGCGGGCCCAATCCCGTTTCTTCCGTCAAGATCCCAAAAGTGAACAACGCCAAATACCGCTTCCTCACACATGACGAAGAAGGTCGGTTGCTGGCGGCCCTCCGCAAAAAAAGCCCACAGACCGCGCAGATCAGTGTCATTGCCCTCTACTCCGGCCTACGGCTCGGAGAGATAACGCGTCTGAAGTGGGGCCATATTGACCGTGCCAAAGGGATCATCCGAGTCCTGGACACCAAGACCAATGAAGGTAGGGTTGTCTTTCTGACTCCGCCGGTGGAAGCGGTCTTGGATGAACTACCCCAGGGAGAGCCGGACGATCTGTTATTCAAGAGCAGGAAGAAGGATCAGGTGCAGGAAGTCTCGAAGAGCTTTGACCGCGTAATCGAGGAGCTTGGGCTCAATAAGGGCGTAAAGGATCGCCGTCTCAAGATAACCTTCCACGGCCTTCGCCACACGTGGGCTTCTAGAGCTGTTCAGACCGGTGTGCCCCTCTACACCGTTGCAGCGGCCCTTGGTCACAAGACGCTCACCATGAGTCAGCGGTACGCGCACCTTTCGGACCAGAATCTGCGAGAAGCCTTCAACTCGGTTGCGTCGATGGAGCCTGAATCCCAGGCGGGTCAAGACGCGCAGGCATCCCAAAACGAATGATTGCCGACGCGTATGCCTTTCCCTAGTCCTGGCAATGCCAAACCGTGTTCAGTCAAAGGGCCATAGCGAAAATCATCGTTGACCGAGAGGCACGCGGTGAGGTACGTTTAGGCACGGGGAAATACAGGCTTGTTCGTAATCGCGACGACTGTTTTGTCATCCCTCCGCCTCGGAGAATCATGCGGGGTCTGTACGTAGCAGGGGGGATCATGGGGCTACCAGATCAAAGGATAAACACGCCAGAACTGGCAAGACCGTCGCACAGTTCTGGATGAAAGGGGGTGATGTACGGTTTAGGAGTGCGGGCTGCCAAGAATTGAGGAGCGCCTTTTTGCTTGGTTGCTTACGCGTGTGTGGGAGTAACGCCGGTCGCACATGCGTTTGACGATGCGGTAGCGTCAACCCCCCGCGTGTGTGGGAGTAACGGAGCTATGGGCCCCGACGGCAGGTAGTCTGGTGTCAACCCCCCGCGTGTGTGGGAGTAACATAAACCAAGGATTAAAAACACCGTGTTTAATCTGTCAACCCCCCGCGTGTGTGGGAGTAACTCGAATACTGGAGGCAATAATCCAACAGGGTCCGTCAACCCCCCGCGTGTGTGGGAGTAACGTCCCATGCATTCAAATACCAACCATGAACTGACGTCAACCCCCCGCGTGTGTGGGAGTAACGCAAGCGGCAGGGGAAGAGATTGGGTCCATTGACGTCAACCCCCCGCGTGTGTGGGAGTAACACTGGTCGTGAATATCAGTGGTATTCTGGTTAGATATCCTGCCGACACGTGAGAGTTGGCGGGATACTTCCACTCGCGTGCCAGCTTAAAGCTGGCTGGTTGACTAGCCTGAGCACTTAGAGTGCTACGTTATTTGGGCGATGACACCCTTGGATGTGTTCGCTAGTCCAAGGCTCTGTAGGAGCGCTGTAAACAGTCCTGAGAGGGAGGGACAGTCAACTCCTTAAGCCCAGATAACATTGGCGAAGCGAATCCTACCCCACTTCGGTGGGCGTTCTTACCAAAAGGTTCTCATGAAGGTTTATGTCAAATCTTTCGACGGTACTTGGCTGATGCCCACACACGCAGCAAAGGCGCGAGTGCTTGTCAAGCAGAACAGGGCGAAGGTCGTCCAACGAACGCCCTTCGCCATTCAACTGACTTACAAGGCCACAGGCCATATCCAGCCTTCAACCATAGGGATTGACGACGGCGGAGTCTCCGTAGGCATATCAGCGGTTGCCAATGGCAAGCCTCTTTATCAGGAGGAAGTGGAACTTCGGACAGACATCAAATCCAAGATGAAGATCAGACGGGAATACAGGCGAGGCAGGCGTTACAGAAAGACCCGCTATAGGAAGTGCCGTTTTCTCAATCGAAGACATTCTATCCCCAGGTGCAAAGTCTGTGGAGGAAACGCCCCGAAATCTCAGGTTATCTGTGGCAAATGCCTCGCAGCCGTAAATGGGGTTCACCAGAAATACGCTCATATCAAACAGTCTGTTTTTAGGCTTCCCCCATCAATCAAATCAAAGAAAGAAGCCATTATCAGGGCCGTAGAGAGAGTCCCGGTTCCGATTGGTAGCATAATTCTTGAGGATGTGTTCTTTGATTTTCAGGCTATGGAAGATCCCAACATCAAGGGGGCCGCATACCAACATGGGCCTCTATTCTACGAAAAAAATTACAAAACAGCCTGCAAAACCAGGGACGGCTTCAAGTGTCGGGTCTGTCGGTCAGGGCGGCAGTTGGAAGTTCACCACTTGACCCCGAAAGCGAATGGGGGGACGGACCGCCTCGTGAACCTGATGACGCTTTGCGTGACATGCCATGAGAAACACCATAAACAGGGCCTTGCACTGCCCAAACAGAGACGTAGTTTCTACATCCCAGCGGCTCACGCTCAACAAGGTAAGGATTTTCTCCAGCAGCAATTGAGGCGATTTGCTCCACTCGAAACAACCTTCGGCTTTATAACGTCCTACTGGCGTAGCAATGCAGGAATCCCCAAATCCCACGCGAATGATGCTGTGATTATCGCTAACAAAGAGGCAACCCCCTTGAGTCATTACGTCAAGACCAGATGCGTTCGATCTCGGAAGCGGAGCCTGCATGAGGCCAGAGCTCGGAAAGGGAGGAAAGAACCCAACCGAACGCAGGAACGAAATAACAAGAACGTCTTTTCCATGAAGGGATTTCATCGTTGGGACTCAGTAGAGTGGGAGGGCATCATTGGGTTCATCACTGGCTTCGCTGGAGGGCATTCCTGCTATGTTCAAGACATTGATGGCAATTACATCAAGCGTCCAGGAAGTGGCTCCAGGCAAATACCCTTTAGGGATTTGAGAAGACTCCACGGCAACCAATCCCGAATACAGTTGATATTGGCCAATCCCCGTGAAGATGGTCGAGACCAATGCGCAGACAAGCCATGAGGGCAATCTACTCGAAACGAAATCCTGCCGCTATCCAGGATATTCGGATTCTTTTTTCCACCCTGCCCGCGCATGAGGAAAAGGTCCTCTCCCCCGGAAATTCTCCGAAGGGGCTTTTTCCGCAGGAATTCTTGCCATTAATGCCAGGCTGGAAGTGCGCCGGAATATCCCCTTCCCCTCTCGCCTCT
>VGSG01000076.1 GCA_016875095.1 Deltaproteobacteria bacterium | reverse complement strand
GCCCTGGGACGGCCTCCCCTCGGTCGAGGGGGAGGCTTGGGTATGAGAGGCTCAATCTTCTTCCACTGCTCATCAGTCAGATACACGACACGTTTGCTCACCGGACTTACCTCCGGCGAGTCAAATACACAACTTCTTCTAAAAGAACAAGCACTTAAATCGTGCGCGATTTCGCGCGGTTAGTGCCCATAAGAGGTTTTGCAACCAGCTCTATAAGATACTGGCCTTTGCTATCCATTCTAGTAACATCATGTTGCTTCAAGACAATGTCATTGCGCAACTCCCTTAATTTGCGATAAACATCATCATCTAATTCCACAGTATATAAATCAGAGGTACCTTTCTTTAAAAGTGGCTGTTTAAGTTTTATATTGCCATTTTCTTTATAATAATTTCTTGATGTCACAACCCTTCTTATAGCCTCTTCAAATGACTCTATGGCTTTAAATATGAAACGACTTAATAATGCCGCCCTCATCTGAGCAATCCGGCAGTGTCGAGCAATACGGGAGTCCCGTTTTTCGATTTTTCCCTTGAGATTCCGCATCACATCCTCTTGAAATACCTTAGATAAAGTGCGATCAATATTCTTGAACTGAATTACGTCTTTCCTTAGTGCATCATCCAAATCATGCACAATTTGTGCAATGTCATCCGCCAATGCAACGATTTGCCCTTCAACCGTGACCGAATAGGCCTTTTCAAGATCCAATAAATCAAATGCCCCGCCGTCGACACCAGGAAAAATGCAAACTGATCTGGCTGGTCTGGTGATGAAGGGAGCGATATTTGTATGTTTTAGAATTCCTTCCAGAGTTTGTATGGTCAGATTCAACCCTTCGTAATCTGGGTGATACTTTTCAAGAAATGTCAGAACTCTTACACTCTGGTAGTTGTGTCTGAAGTCTCCAGCGAAATCGGGATCCACCTCTTTTGTGTCCAGCGGAAGCACCATTCTCTTGGCCAATTGACTCGGCAAAGGCTCTCCCTTTAGAAGGGAATCAATTTGCCTCTCTCCAGCATGTCCAAACGGTGCGTGGCCTACATCATGTCCAAAGGCAATTGCCTCCACCAGTTCTTCATTCATGCCCAGATTTTTTGAAATAGCTCTTGCGATTTGGACGACCTCTAAAGTATGTGTTAAACGAGTCCTTCTGTGGTCGTCGTGCTCAGGCAGATAAAGCTGCATTTTATGGATTAATCGCCTATAGGATCTGCAGAAGACAATTCGATCTCTGTCGCGACCGAACTTTGACCGGCATGGATTATCCAATTCGTCTGTAATCCATACTCTCCCGTCCATCTTGTCCGCAACCCTTATTGCCGATTCGCTTTTTTGCGATAGGGGGTGAGGTTCTCTGTCATATTTGCATTTTATTTTTTGTGCACCTTTTTTTGGCAATGGTTCCTGCCTCCTCATTATCCAACATCAGGTGGCATCTTGATATCTTGGATGTCTCTTCGAGGCTGCCCCCGCTCGGAGAACGATCCTTTGATCTCGAAAAGACCTCGTTACGGCCAGCAGGAAGCAGCGCTGGAGCTACACTGAAGCCAACGACAATTATATCCGGCATTATGCGGCGGTCTTGCCATTTTAAGTGTCTCGGGACCCTTGAGAGGCAGAGAGGTCGTCCCGCAGACCCCAAGAAGTGCTCCCTGGGGTGTCCTACGCGGTCTGACGCAGACAAAACCGTCGTCAAGTTGATGGAAAAGCCCCTTGTGTCCTTTCTCCGAGCGTACCTCACGCCTTGCCCCGCAGTCAACTATAATCTAGCGTGGGAGCTGTTTGCTATCACATGTAGCGACTCTGGCCGCTGTTGGCGAAGGTTGTACATCTACCCTCAAAATGGTATGATGTGCTTTGCAGCAGACTCTTGACGACACAAGAAGCGGGTGAAGATATGTCCGATTCATTTATCGAAGCGATTCCGTCGGAGTTGTTGAGTGCGCTCCTGGACAATCCGTACGAATCTCAAATCCTCGTGGATAAGGATGGGATCGTGCGGTTCCTCAGCTCGTACAATGAGGCGTTCTACGGGACCACAAGGTCCGAAGCCATAGGTCGGCACATACTGGATTTGAATCCGGACAGCGAGCTGGGCCGAGTGCTGGAGACGGGCAAGGCTGAAATCGGCAGGTTTTTTCAGTTTCAAGGCCACGAGCGTTTTATTGCAAGGCTTCCGTTGCGTGATCCACAGGGAAACATCGTGGGTGTTGCAGGGAAGCTGATGTTTCGCGATGCGGAGACTGTCAGGAACCTCATGCGCCAGATCGAGATTATGGAGAGCAAACTGAGCTACTACGAGCAGGAGCTCAGGCAGGTCCATCGGCGCCGGTATACGCTTGATAGGTTCGTGGGCGAGTCCAAGCTGATGCAGGAAGCCAAGAAGGCCGCGGCGCAGGCGGCTTCGTCCGACATGCCTGTGCTCATCTCGGGCGAAACCGGCACAGGCAAAGAGGTCCTTGCACACGCGATTCACCAGCTTTCTCGGCGTCGCGACAGACCCCTGGTCTGTGTGAACTGCGCGTCCATTCCTCAAGAGCTGTTTGAATCCGAGCTTTTCGGGTACGAGGCCGGCGCATTTACCGGCGCGAGTCCACGGGGCAAGCCCGGCAAGTTCGAGCTGGCCGACAAAGGGACGATCTTTTTGGACGAGGTGGGAGAACTGCCTCTTCCCATGCAGGTAAAGCTCCTCAGAGTCATTCAGGATCGTGTGGTGGAGCGGGTTGGCGGCAGAAAACCGGTTCGCCTGGATTTCCGCGTCTTGGCCGCCACGAATCGAGACCTGAAGAAAATGATGGCTCGCGGTGAATTCCGCAAGGATTTGTATTACAGGCTCAACATATTTTCCATTCATGTTCCGCCGCTGCGCGAGACCAGGGCGGACATCCCGCGGCTCGCATACCATCTGCTGTCACTGCTCCGAAAGGACCATCGGGACGCGCCAAGACGTATAGACCCTCAGGCTATGAAGTGTCTTGAGTCCTTCGACTGGCCGGGAAATGTCCGAGAGTTGCAGAATGTGGTGGAACGGGCTTCAGTGCTTGCAGGGGAGGGGCCGATTCTGGCGGAGCATCTCCCGGAAGAGGTTCGAGCCCATGAGGCCGCGATGATGCTCGAAGATCCGCGCACACTCAGGGAAGAGGTCGCGGCGGCTGAACGCTCGGCAATCCAGAGAGCTTTGGGGCTGGCTGAGGGTAACCGAAGCGAAGCCGCGCGGCTGCTGGGCATTCATCGGACGGGTTTGTATCAGAAGATGCGACGCCACGGGGTGGATGGGCGATGATAGCGCTTCGTTTTGAGAGAGGTAAGAATCGGGGAGGACCTTCTTGTAACCCCGCGAGGCGCGGGGCTCCTCGACCCCCTCCCCAAGAACTTCCACCATTTTTCGGAATGCTCATTTCCCCGCAGGGAAAATGAGCATTCCGAAAACCGTGGCGCCAAATACCCACGAACGCGCGTATAAGGGGCACGCCTTTTATTGAGGCAGGCGAGGGATGATAGGTGCGTGACTAGTGTAGTCATCTGTCTACATGTCGAACTTCCTCTACACCAAAGGGCTCCAGGGTCGAGTGGCAGTCAAATCACGTCTAAAAAGCTTCACGCCATCGTCGGGGAGGCGCGCTTGTAGAGATATATCTACAGGATCCGCCCCGCTCACTGGCTCATCTCAATTTTCCCCACCCCTTCACTCGTCAAGAATCCGCTCCCCAGCAGCCCTCGATAAGAACCATATCCTCTGGCATGACCCTTGCTCCTCGAAGGGTAAATCCAAACGGAAGACCATTCCGTTTTGGATTATTCATTCCGCTCGGCTGAAGCCCCAACGGGGCGATTGAAAGTAGCCCGGCGATAAATCGCCGGGCTACTATCGGGGCGTCCATCCTGGACGCAGGCGGCCTCAAGCTGAGGAAGTTGACCCCCTTGGAGACTTGCGGAGCAAAAGAAACAATCCTTTCCGTTCTTAGGCATACAGAGGTCGAAGTCATGGACTTTACGATTCCCGAAAACCTAAAGCTGATGGTGGAGACGGTGCGGCGGTTCGTCAAGCAGGACCTGGAACCCGTCAGTCAGCAGGTGGAGGAGGAGGATTTCATCCCGGAGGAGTTGGTCCGGAAGATGCGCGAGCTGGGCTTGTTCGGGCTGTCCATCCCCCAGGAATACGGCGGTCTGGACATAGGCGCCCTGGGCGAATGCCTCGTGTACGAGGAGCTTTCCAAGACCAACGCGTGTTTCCGGACGCGGATCGGCACGAACAACGGGATCGGCTCTCAAGGGATCGTCATGGACGGCACGAAGGAACAAAAGGAGAAGTATCTCCCCCGGATTGCCAGCGGCGAATGGACCAGTTGCTTCGCGCTCTCTGAACCTGAAGCGGGTTCGGATGCGGCCAATATCCAGACCACCGCGGAGTTGAAAGGCGACCATTGGGCGCTCAACGGCCTGAAGCACTTTATCACCAACGGCGATGTCGCTGATATGGCCGTGGTCTTTGCCGTCACGGATCGGAAAAAGCGCGCCAGAGGCGGTATAACGGCGTTTATTGTGGAGAAGACATTTCCCGGTTTTTATGTCGGCGCCATTGAGCGCAAAATGGGGATGCGCGGGTCTCATACGAGCGAACTCATCTTTGACAACTGCCTCGTCCCCAAGGAAAACGTGGTCGGCGGCGAACCCAACGTAGGCCGAGGTTTCGCCACGGCCATGAAGACCCTGGACAAGGGCCGACTGACCATGGGCGCGTGCGCTCTAGGAGCCGCTCAGAAGCTCTTGGAGCTCTCCGTGGGTTACGCGAAGCAGCGTGTGCAGTTCGGCAAGCCTATTGCCGAATTTCAGGCTATTCAGTTCATGTTGGCCGATATGGCCACTCAGATCTATGCGTCCAGGCAGATGCTCTACCATGCCGCGTGGCTCAGAGACACCAAAGGGACGTCCGTCATCAAGGAGGCGTCCATGGTGAAGGTCTACTGCACGGAAATGGCCAATCGGGTGGCTGATATGGCCGTGCAGGTCTTCGGCGGTATGGGATACATGAAGGATTTGCCGGTGGAACGTTTCTACCGGGATTTGAGGCTGACACGCATATACGAAGGAACAAGCGAAATACAGCGGCTGGTTATCGCTCGCGAGCTGTTGAAGGAATAACAACCGGAGGGAGCCGAGTACGAGATGAACATCAAGAAAGTCTTTGTGGCCGGCGCGGGCCTCATGGGATCGGGGATCGCCCAGGTATGCGCGCAGGCGGGTTTGGAAGTGATTCTCTGCGACGTGTCCGCCTCGGCGCTTGAAAAAGCGGTGAAGAACATCCACTGGTCGGTAGGCAAGTTTGTGGAAAAAGGCAAGATTGCCGGGACCCAGGAAGCGGTGATGGCGCGCCTCACCACCACATCGGATTACGGATTGGCCGGGGACGTAGATCTGATTATTGAGGCCGTGTTCGAGAAAATGGACCTCAAGAAAGAGGTCTTTGCCATACTGGATGAGAAAGCCCGGCCCGAGACGCTCATTGCAAGCAACACCAGCGCGATTTCTATCAGTGAGCTGGCGTTGAGCACCAAACGCCCGGAGAAGGTGCTGGGTCTGCATTTCTTCAGTCCTGTTCCCATGATGGACGCGGTGGAAGTGGTTCGGGGAATGTTTACGTCCGAGGAAACGTTTCTTGCCGGAAAAGAATTTGTTCAGGCTCTAGGCAAGGAACCCATCATGGTCCATAAGGACGTGCCGGGGTTCCTGATCAATCGGATCAATTTTCCCGCGACGTTGGAAGCCATGCGCATGGTCGAAATGGGAGTGGGAACCATCGAGGACATCGACAAGGGCCTGAGGTTGGCCGCAGGCCGCAGGATGGGGATCTTTGAAACTGGCGACATGGTTGGTCTGGACGTGACCCACGGCGCGCTCATGGCAATTTACGAAGAGACGCGCGACCCTCGTTCTTACCCGCCTGCCATTTTGCGGCGGAGGGTGAAGGCGGGTTGGCTCGGGAGAAAGACCGGCCGAGGCTGGTACGAATACGATGCCGAAGGCAATCGCATCGGTCCGACGCAATAAGGGGCGCTTTTCTATGAACGATCTCGACATGAGGCGCCCGGGTTGGGTTTAGGTATGGGCAGGTTTGGAGGGGAGATGGGTCTCCACTCCAAATTATTGCGCAGCATGGCGCTTTTGCGGTACATCTCCGAGGCGAAGCCACGGAGCGCTTATCAAAGCCAAGGACTTTCGTGGTTCGTTATGGATTTCCAGGAATGGGGGTTTCTATGAAGGATGTCGTGATATTGGCCGCAGCGCGCACCGCGGTGGGCAGATTCGGTGGGACCTTGACCGCGGTGACCGACCGGGCCTTGGGTGGGCTGATAGTCAAGGAAGTGATGCAACGAGCAGGTATTACTCCCGATCAGGTGGAGGAGGTCGTTTTCAGCCAGCAGTACCGCACGGGGGAGCTTCCTGCAAACATGGCGCGGGTTATTGCCATTGATGCGGGAATCCCCATTCAAGTCCCCGAGTACACGATTGCGAAGGCCTGCGGCGGCTCGCTGAAGACGGTTTTTCTTGCGGCCCAGGCCATCAAGGCGGGCGATGCGAACCTTATAGTAGCCGGTGGCTTGGAGCACATGTCAAACGCGGCCTATCTGCTGACCAAAGCCCGGTGGGGATATCGTCTGGGGCACGGTCAGCTCGTCGATCAATTGGTTCTGTTCGATCCTATCAGCGCGAACACCATGGGAGAGACCGCTGAGAACGTGGCTGAGCGGTACCAGATCTCGCGGGAGGACCAGGACGCGTTTGCGCTCCTGAGCCAGCAGAAGGCCGGAGCGGCGTTGCGGGACGGTCGTTTTGAAGAGCAGATCGTGCCTGTGCCTATTCCGGGGAAAAAGGGAGCGACGACCCTCTTTTCAGTTGACGAGCATCCCAGGCCGGACACGACCCTTGAGCAACTGACGAAACTCCAGCCTGTGTTCAGGAAAGGCGGTTCCGTGACCGCGGGGAATTCCAGCGGCATGAACGATGGGGCCGGCGCGATTGCGCTGGCGAGCCGGGAACGAGCCGAAGAGCTTGGCCTGAAACCCCTGGTGTCGGTCGTGGGTTATGCGTCAGTGGGTGTTGAGCCCGCGTACATGGGCATCGGCCCGGTGGACGCCACTAAGCTTGTGCTGCAAAAGACAGGTCTTGCGCTCAGCGACATCGATCTTGTGGAGTTGAATGAGGCTTTCGCGTCGCAATCCCTGGCCTGTATACGGCTCCTGGGAATGAATATGGAAAAGGTAAACGTCAATGGAGGCGCCATTGCTTTGGGTCATCCGATTAGCGGCACCGGCGCTATCATCCTGACCAAACTCATTTATGAGATGCAACGCCGGGACAAGGAACTGGGTTTGGCCACCATGTGTCTTGGCGGCGGACAAGGCGTGGCTCTCATTGTGCGAAACGAAGGATAAAGGCGACCATGACCGAATCGTTGGCCCGATATGAGATCAAGGATCGGATCGCGGTGGTGACTATCGATCACCCGCCCATGAATGCTCTGAACATGGCCACCCGTGAAGCAATCGCCGCGGTATTCGCGGAACTCGACGAACAAAGGCGCGAGATCCGGGCGGTGGCGCTCACCGGCGCGGGCAAGGCGTTTGCAGCGGGGGCTGATATCAAGACGTTTCTTGAGCTGGAGCCGGTGTCGTCCAGGAGCCGGTCGAAGCGCAGCCATGAAATTCTCGGTATCATCGAGAATTTCGAATGGCCGGTCATAGCTGCGTTGCACGGGTACTGTCTCGGGGGCGGGTTGGAGCTGGCGTTGGCGTGTGACATTCGGTACGCTGATCCGGCGACTAAGCTCGGCTTTCCCGAAGTCACGCTCTCGGTGTTCCCGGGCAACGGAGGATGCTGCCGCACTCTGAAGTATGTCCCGATTGGGCGGCTCAAGGAGCTTGTCTTTTCAGGCGTCATGATCTGCGCGGAGCAGGCGTTGAGCTATGGACTCATCGAGAAGGTGACTGAGCCGGGTAAAGTGCTTGACGAAGCCCTCGCCCTTGCCGCCACCATAGCGTCCCGAGGTCCGCTCGCGGTGGCTGCCGCAAAGAAGGTGATCAATCGCGCGCGGGATCTACCTCTTCCGCAAGCTCTGGGAATAGAAGCGGACTTCTGGGCGGGCCTTACTGCGACTGAAGACATGAAAGAAGGAGCGCGGGCCTTTATCGAAAAGAGAAAGCCCCAATTCCAATATCGGTAGCCCGGATTTTCGCATAATGCCGGCTCTTGGTAGAATGGCCGTGTGAATTAGATGTAGAGCGGTTGAAGACTCATGAAAAGCCGTACCAATGGAGAAGGCCTGAGAGACAAGGTTGCAGGGGCCAACCCTGCGCCGGTCACCATTGCCCCAATGACCCAGCCGGCCACAGGCGCAACTCTGCTTGAGGCGCGAGATCTCTCAAAACATTTCGGGGGCTTGCGTGCGGTTGCTTCGATCAGCTTCCGGGTCAGGCAAGGGGAGATCGTGGGGGTTATCGGCCCTAACGGAGCGGGGAAGACCACCTTGTTTGCTCTGCTCAGCGGCTTTCTGCCTGCAACGTCGGGAGAAGTTCTCTTTGAAGACGCTCCGATTCTCGGCTTGCGTCCGGACACTCTGTGTCACTTGGGGATGGCTCGGACCTTCCAAGTGGTGCGTCCTTTCCCTGAGATGACTGTTTTCGAGAACGTGAAGGCCGCGGCGGTCTTCGGGAAACAGGGCAGGCGATCCAACCAAGAGATCCTCAGTGACGTTGAAGAAGTGTTGCGGGCCACAGGACTTGCGCCTCTTGCAGGCCAGCATCCTCCGTCGCTCAGTCTTCCCCAGCGGAAGAGGCTCGAAGTGGCCCGGGCTCTGGCGACCCGGCCCAAGCTCTTGCTTCTTGACGAGGTGCTTGCGGGGCTCAACCCGAAGGAGATTCAAGAGGCGCTCCCGTTCATCCGATCGCTCAACGAGAAGCATAGGGTCACGATTCTCATGATCGAGCATAACCTGCGGGCCATTATGGGCGTCTGTCAAAGGATCCTGGTCCTCAACTTCGGGCAACTCATATTTGACGGCGCGCCAAGCGATGCGGTCGAAGACGCGAGGGTCATCGAAGCATACCTTGGAGGTCAACAACATGCTTGAGGTGAAAGACCTTAGTGTGCGCTACGGTGACGCTCACGTTATTACAGGGGTGTCGTTTCAAGCTGCCCGGGGCGCCATAACCTGCATTCTGGGACCGAACGGTTCGGGGAAAACAACCCTTCTCAGGTGCATCACGGGACTGGTGAGCCCGGCTTCGGGCCGCATCATGTTCGACGGCCAAAATCTTCAGGGTAAGAAACCGCACGAGATCGTGCGCATGGGGCTCATCATGATTCCGGAGGGCAGGCGCTTGTGGCCCCCGCTCACCGTCGAAGAAAACCTGAAGATGGGGGCGTACCTCGTCAATGAACAGGCGAGGATTGACGGGCAACTCTCGTACGTGTTCGACCTGTTTCCGCATCTGGGTTCTCGCAAGAATCAACTGTGCGGGACCCTCTCCGGCGGAGAGCTCCAGATGGTGGCCATAGGCCGAGGCCTGATGGGTTTCCCGAGACTCCTGCTTCTGGATGAGCCGTCGCTGGGACTGGCGCCACTGGTGGTTCGAGAGGTCTTCCGGGCTGTGGAGAAGATCGTGGATGCGGGAACCACGGTGCTCCTGGTGGAGCAGAACACTCAAGTGGCCCTATCCGTGGCAGTCTACGGGTACATCCTCGAAATAGGATCGATTGCGCTTGAAAGCGACGCGGCTTCTCTGAGGGAGAATTCCCACGTGAAGGAAGCTTATCTCGGGCTATGACGGCGGGATTCTTGATAGAGATCTATTCTTCTGAGCAATCACAACCCACAACACAAGGAAGGAGCGGACGGGAAGATGAAGGCGAAGACAATAGTAGCGTTATTCGTGGTTTTCGCTGTGGCCGCGTGGTCACCCGGGGCATGGGCTCAAGGCCCGATCAAGCTTGGAGTCCAAGCTCCGCAGACGGGCGCTCTCGCAAAACACGGACAGGAGCAGGTCAAGGGAATCCGCCTTGCAGTGGATGAATTCCAGAAGAAGCACAACGTCCAGGTGGACTTGAAGGTGTACGACGACGAAAGCGACGCTCAAAAGGCGGCGGCATCCATCGAGAAACTCGCGGGGGTGGACAAGGTCCACGCCGTGGTCGGCGGATATGGCTCTCACCTCGTTGGCCCGGCCTCAGAGGCGGCTGAGCGTTATGACACCCCGTACTTCACCACCGGCGCCGTCGATCGCAAACTTTCAGCCAAGAAGCTCAAGAATTTCTTCCGCCTCAATCACATGCCGGGATATGCCGCGGCGCAGTCCGGCGCAATAAAGGAGGCGCTGGGGGCCAAGAAGGTGGGGATCCTGTACAACAGCTTGTCAGCGACCGCGGAAATCGCCCAGGAAGTGAAAGACCAACTGACGGCTAAAGGGGTCGAGGTTCCTGTTTTCGAGAAGTTTGAAAAGGGAACCACCAATTTCAAGCCCCTCCTGCTCAAAGTAAAGGACGCGGGATGCGACGCGTTGTTGGTTGAAGGCTATTTTCCGGACTATGTGGGAACCATAAAGGACGCAAAGATCCTCAATCTCCCCGTAAAGGCTTATGTGGGCGCGTGGGGAATCGGCACGCCCGAGTTTGTGCGAGAGTTGGGCCCAATGAGCGAGTACGTGTACGGCACGTCTATCTGGGAAATGGGGACTGCCCCGAAAGAAGCCAAGGAAGAGGAAGCCGCGATGGTGGCCGCGTACAAGGAGAAGTTCAAAGAGGAGCCCTCTTACATAGCGATGCTGGGATACCTGTCGGGCAAATACATGCTGGAAGCCATCCTAAAGGGCGGCAAGGCCTCCGGATCGTACAGTCCGGAAAAGACGAGGGAGGCCCTCCGTTCCCTGGATGTCATGAGCCCCATGGGACGTATCGCTTTCGATGAGAAAGGCGATCCGAAATACTTCACCGCTGCCCTATTTCAGACCCAGAAGGGCGCTCAGGTGGTGATATTCCCCACGGACCGAAAAATGGGTGAGGTGGTCTATCCGGCGGTGCCCTGGGGCGCCAAATAGACCGGTGGCTTGACCTTCCAACACCCCGAAACAGGGAGGTAGCTGAAGGTTGATCTCTGCAACATCGGTTGTTCAGTCACTTCTCTCAGGCATGGCCGAGGGGGTCAACTATTCTCTTTACTGCCTAGGGTTGGCCTTCGTTTTCGGAATCGTGCGGATCATCAACCTTGCGCACGGCGAGTTCCTGGTGCTCGGCGGCTACATTGCTTATTGGCTTCTTGTCAAATGGGGAGTCAATCCGCTTCTGGCGCTGCCCTTGGCCGCTGCTATGGCCGGAGTGGCGGCCTTTGTCAGTTACCGGGTATTTCTCCAGAGGATTCGGACCAGTTCCGAACTCAATACCCTGATACTGACCTTTGGCTTGGGCATTTTTCTTGCCAATCTCTATCTTCAGTTGTGGACCGCCGACATCCGGAACATTGGCGTGGACTGGATGGAGCAGCCTCTCTCCTTTTTTGGGATATACGTGAGTGTGGGGGAGATCCTGACCATCCTGATCTCCCTGGCGGTGGTTTTCGGGTTGTATTTCTTCCTCACCCGGTCCCGGACAGGCATGGCAATCCGAGTCACCGCCATAGATCGTGATGCTGCTGCTCTAGCCGGCATCAATGTTGAACGGGTGGATCTGGTGGCCTTCACCATAGGCGGGTTGCTGGCAGGCGTGGGAGGGCCCCTCTTGGGAATGCTCGCGCATATCAGTCCGGGAGCGGGCCTGCACATAACCGTGAAAGCCTTTATCCTGACGGTCTTGGCAGGGGTCGGGTCCATTCCGGGGCTGCTCGTTGCCGGCATGATCCTGGGGGTCGGCGAAGCCCTGACGGTCACCTTTATCAACGCTTCGTACCGAGAATTGTTCGGCTTCGCGCTCTTTATCGCGATTCTCGTGATCCGGCCCTCGGGGCTCTTCGGAAGGAGGCTGTAATGGGAAACCTCACGCGAGCCTTCGTGTCCGAGAGAACGGCCGGCTGTATTGTGACGGGATTCGTTCTCGCGCTTCCCTTCCTCCTGAGCTTTAACCCTTATTACACGAGCGTCTTTGTCTCCGCGCTCATTCTCGGCGCGGTAGCTATTGCCTGGAACCTCCTGGCAGGCGTATGCGGTCAGGTCTCTTTCGGTCATGCGGCCTTTTTTGGCATTGGCGCCTACACTTCGGCAGTTCTGGTGACTAAGTGGGGCTTCAGTCCCTATCTTGGGCTTGTGGCCGGAGGCGTCTTCGGCGGGCTTGGATCGCTCATCATTGGAATTCCCGCGTTTCGGCTGCGAGGCCCGTACTTTGCCTTGGCAATCCTCGGATTCGCAGAAGTCATGAAGCTGCTTGCGCTGAATCTGACCTGGCTGACGGAAGGTTCCCTGGGGATCATGAATATCGCGCCTCTGCCGCCTCTTGAAGTGGGGAGCCTGAAGATAGACTTTTACGCTTCCCGAACCACGAACTATTACGTGGTGGCCCTGTTGATGTTCGCAGTGTATCTCGTAGTCTATTTTCTGCGCCGGTCTAATCTGGGGCTTGCCATGTCCGCGGTCCACGGCGACGATGAAACCGCTGCGGGCATTGGAGTCAATGTGTTCCGCACCAAAGCGATCGCTTTGACCGTTTCCGCGACTTGCACCGGAGTGATGGGCGCGTTTTACGCGCACTATGTGCGTTTTCTGTCCCCCGATACGGCTTTCGACGGATACTGGTCGGTGATGCCGATTGTGGCTTCTCTCTTCGGCGGAATGAGCGCCCTTATAGGACCTATGGCAGGCGCCCTGGTTATCACCGGTCTGGACGAGTTCGTCTTCAAGAGGTTTTTTGAAACAGGGCACAAACTCTTCTTTGGGCTGCTCCTCGCGGTGGTCATTGTTTGGGCGCCGACCGGCCTGCTCGGAAACCGGGTGGGCAAGCGCTCCGAAGGGGACAAGAGATGAAGTCTGTTCGACCTCCGATCCATATTCCCGATGAACCGCTCACATTTCCATTGCGTCAAGCTGCGGAACGTTTCCCGAACAAGGTGGCCGTGGTGGAGCCCGAGGCGGAGGGCCGTGAGTGGACATACGAAAGATTGGAGGAATTATCTTCCGCGTTGGCTGCGTCGCTTGTAGCCCTCGGAATGCGCCCGGGCGATAGGGTCGCGCTCTGGCTCAAGAACAGCATTGAATACATACTCTCGTTTTACGGGATCCTTAAGGCCGGCGGAGTCGTGGTTCCGGTGAGCGCCCATTATGGGGAGCGTGAGGTGAGCCATCAATTGGAGGTCACCTCCGCGAAGGGTGTCATCACGTCCGAAGACCGACTGGCGCAGGCCCCTCGGCCCGAAAGGACGGGGGTCAAGTTTCAGGTTGTAGTGCAAAAGGACGGACCGCCGCCCGCTGGAATGGTCTCCTTTTGCAAGCTCCTGGAAGGCTCCGAGCGCCTGGATCGTTCCCGTGGAATCGATCCTCGAAGCGCCCTCGCGGTGTTGCCGTTTTCCAGCGGGACCACCGGCCTGCCGAAAGGGGTTATGCTCACGCACGCGAACCTTGTGTCAAACCTCCAGCAGGTGCTCCAGGCGCACCAAGCGCGGCCCGAAGACATATTCCTCAACCAGCTCCCATTCTTTCACATATACGGAATGACAGTGCTTATGGGCGCCTCGATCATGGCCTGCGCCACTCAGGTTATCGCCAGTCGATTCCGGCCGATGGAGGAGTTCCTCGACCTCTTCGAGAGACACCGGCCGACGCTTTTCTTCACTGTTCCACTCATTCTCCAGGAGTTCACCCACCACACACGGGTTCCAGGGATGGACTGGAGCTTCCTCCGATACATCAATACAGGTGGAGCGCCTTTGGCCCCCGATCTCCAGGAGCGATTCACGCAGCTTACCGGAGTGCCGGTGATTCAAGGGTATGGGCTCACGGAATCCTCGCCCACCACGCACACCAATCCCCTTGATCGAATCAAGATCGGGTCCATTGGGACGCCGGTTTCACTCACGGAGCATCGGATTGTGGATCCTGCGACCCTTGAGGATGTTCTCATCGGCGAGATCGGTGAGCTTTGGATCAAAGGGCCCCAGATCATGCAAGGCTATTTCAACGACGAACGCTCGACCGCGGGCACACTCATTGACGGCTGGCTGCGCACTGGAGATCTAGGTCGCGAGGACGAAGACGGATACGTGTACATCGTGGATCGCCTGAAAGAGCTGATCAAATGTAAGGGATTTCAGGTAGCCCCTGCCGAGCTTGAACACGTGCTCATGGGCCACCCTGACATACGGGACGCGGCCGTAATCGGAGAGCCCCATCCGGAAATGGGTGAAGCGCCTGTCGCGTACGTGGTGCTGAAAGAAGAAGGAACCCTCTCCCCGGAACAAATCATCGAGTATGCAGCTTCAGGAATGGCAAAATATAAGAAGCTGAACCGAGTGATCTTTGCGGAAGCCATTCCCAGGAGCCCTTCCGGCAAGATCCTGAGACGTGTCCTAAAAGAGGACCACGCATAGACCCAACTCTACCGAAGGGACGCTGAGCAGAGAAAATCCAAAAAGCTACTCCCAGAAGGGTAAGAGTTGATCCGCGCGTCGCTCATCGCGCGTCTCCGCACTATACAGCCACGCATTGAATCCGACCCCATCTCACTCTCCCCAGTCCCCTCCCATCAAAGGAGGGGGACTCATGTTTCTCCCCAGGTAGGAGGGGTTAGGGCATAGGCGTTAAAAGAGGATTGGCCTCTGGCGCTGGACATTCCCCCTTGTATATTGAGTTCAGAGTACTTCTCTTGAAGAAGTATTTCTGAAGGGTGAGCCAGAGCGGGTCTTGTGGTTGCGAGAGAGCCCAGACTCTGGTACGGGGCGGGGGGGTCTAGGACGTGGCAGATCGTCGCCCCCTTGGGACGATTCAAGCCCGTGGGTGAGCATGGATCGTCACGTCCTTCTCTAAAAAACCCGAACAGTTGCCGGGGCGTCGTGAGCCCGTATCTGGCAAGGCTGGGTATTGGAGAATCACACATGAGTTCGTCTGAAGTTTTTGTCGGTGTAGACGTTTCCAAGTCTGAGCTGGAGGTCGGGGTGCATCCCCAAACGCGGACCTGGAAGGTGGCCAACAACGACACGGGTATCACCGAGCTGGCCATGAAGCTGATGGAGCTACAGCCTCGCCTCGTGATTATGGAGGCTACCGGTGGATTGGAGCGTCCGGTGCAGGTTGTACTCGAAGAAGCGGGACTCCCGGTTCGTGTCGTGAATCCACGGCAGTCTCGCGATTTTGCTAAGGCTCTGGGTCTCCTGGCTAAAACTGATGCCATCGATGCGCTCATGCTGGCTCGATATGGCGAGTCAGTCAAGCCTGAGCCTCGACCCAGCAAGGACAAGGAGACCAGGGAGCTGGAAGCGCTCTTGGTCAGGCGTCGGCAGCTGGTACATATGCTTGTGGCCGAAAAGAACCGTCTGAGCTGCGCGGTCAAATCGATTCGGCCCAGTATTGAAGCCAACATTGCCTGGCTTAAGAAATGTCTCAAAGAGATCGAAAAAGAGACGAATCGATTCATTAAGAACATGCCCGTATGGCGTGAAAAGGACAAAATCATCCGGAGCGCGCCTGGGGCCGGTCCTGTTCTCTCCAGCACGCTGCTCGCCTTGCTGCCCGAACTAGGCAAACTCAACCGGCGGCAGATTGCCGCTCTGGTTGGTGTGGCTCCTTTCAATCGGGACAGCGGCACGCTGCGGGGGAGGCGGTGTATTTGGGGCGGTCGTGCTTGGGTCAGGCGCATACTGTACATGGGAACCATTGCCGCCATTCGATGGAATCCTCTCATACGTGCTTTTTACCAGCGCCTCATCGGAGCTGGAAAGCAAAAGAAGGTCGCGATAACGGCTTGCATGCGCAAGTTTCTGACTGCACTGAACACCATGGTACGAGACCAAACCATGTGGAATCCATTAGCTAGCCCGAGCGCCTAAGAGAGGCTCGAACAGAAAAAAAGACTTGACAGGCAACACAGTTGCTCACCCTGCCCTCTCCCGCCAGGGGCATAGGCGTTCAAATAAGAAATCAGCCCCTTTAATTACAATTGGTTATCACCATCCCGCTTCCCTCTCCCGTCAAGGGAGGGGGAAGGGGGAGGGTTATAACTAGTTGAAATCATACGCACCCAACCTTTAATTTAACGCCTATGGGATACAAGGGGATTTTCGAAGCGATAGAACGCACGGGCAACCGGCAGGGCTTATCTTTCGGCTCGGGACAGTGAGCGGACGCGGACCGCCCTTGTCTCGTCTCGGCGAACTCGCTGTCCGTCATGCTCGACCGAGACTTGTTTTCATCCGCTCCATGAGTAAAGTGAGTGTGAGGAGAGCCGCGGAGCATGTAAGATGATCGAGACGAAACAGCTTTGGGAGGAAGAGACTCGAAAGATACGTCTGCTGCGCGTCTGCACGGATCTTGTGGCACAGCTCCTCATGACCCGGCCGCTCAGCGCCGAGGAAGCGGACAGATTGATCGTGGGCGCCAGAAGTTTCGCGCTGGGGCTCTTTCCCGATAAGGGTCACGTGTTCGATCTGGTTTATCTGCCTCGCTTCCGGCGAGCATTGCAGGAAGCAGGGGCGCGGAAGATGCCCGGTATCCTCCGGAAATGGGAGAAGCTTACGCAATAGGAAGCCGCGCCCGAATCACCGGCAGGAGAAGACTTCAAGGGGTCTTCTGTCATCCGAGGTTTAATCCACCCTGCCCGGTTTACCAAAGGGGATATGTGACGTTTTTGCCTTTTTACGGCGGGGAGGCATCTGACGCTTTTCCCCCTTTTCTAAAGGGGGATACAGGGGGATTTTCGAGAATTCACCACGCGCACAAGAAGCCTGGCTGGAGGGACGATATGGCCGATCTGGAGTTTATCGGAGCCCTTACGCAGCGTACCGGCAGCAAGATTGTGCTGTTGGTGCTTGACGGTCTTGGGGGCCTTCCCAGAGGGGTGGGGGGGCCGACGGAACTGGAAGCCGCGTCCACCCCAAACATGGACAAACTGGCGAGAGAAGGGTCGCTCGGTCTGATGCGCCTGGTCGGACAGGGAATATCTCCCGGGAGCGGTCCGGGCCATCTGGGGCTTTTCGGCTACGATCCCCGACGGTACGTGATCGGCAGAGGGGTTCTTGAGTCCGTGGGTATCGGCGTCGAGATCACCGAACGTGACGTCGCGGCGCGAGGCAACTTCTGCACGGTGGATGAACAGGGCCGAATCACGGATCGCCGTGCGGGCCGCATACCCACGGAAGAGTGTGCGCGGCTGGTGGCAATGATTGAAGATATCTCGCTTCCCGGAATCGAGGTGATCGTCAAACCTGTGAGGGATTATCGATTTGCGCTGATTCTCAGGGGTGACGGGCTTTCCCCCCGCCTCAATGAGACCGACCCGCAACAAGTCGGCGCCATCCCCCTGACGGTGGAAGCGCAGGATGGTTCACAAGAGGCGCTCAATACGGCCGAGCTGGCCAATCAGTGGATCGGCAAGGCGCGAGAGCGGATCAAAGGCCAGAAGCCTGCCAATATGGTTCTCCTGCGGGGATGGTCCCGCGAACCGGGACTCCCTCGATTCGAGGACGTATTCAAGCTGAAAGCTGTGGCTCTGGCGGTTTATCCCATGTACAAGGGCTTGGCCAGCCTGGTGGGAATGAAGCTGATCCACGGGCTTACCAACCTGGAGGACCAACTCCTCGCTCTTAGAGACAACTGGAACGAGCACGATTTCTTCTTTGTGCACCACAAATATACGGACAGCAGAGGAGAAGACGGGGACTTTGACGCGAAGGTGAAAGAAATAGAAAAAGTTGACCGAATCGTGCCCCGCATCCTGGACCTGGGCCCCAAAGTACTAGCGATCACCGGCGATCACTCGACTCCTTCCGTGATGAAGTCCCACACGTGGCACCCGACGCCGGTGCTCCTGTGGGCGCCGGGAACCACCAGAAGGAATTGGGATGTGAGCGAATTCGGGGAAACCGAGTGCTTGAAGGGCGCGCTCGGTCAGTTCGACGCGGCGGACCTCATGATTCTCGTCACAGCCCACGCAGGAAAACAGATCAAATTCGGCGCGTAATGGCTTTGGCGGGACAGGCATCCTGCCTGTCATGCCTTGGCGAGAGGCTCCTGGGGCCTAATAGACAGGCGGGACGCCTGTCCCCCCAAACGAACCCCGCCGGCCTTTGCCAAGACGGTTTAGACGCTATACGGCGCGTGAAGCGAATCGCATCCTACGGGGCTAGCCCGCTTCTATGAGGACCTCTCGCTCCTGCATGACCTCTTTGAAGCGGGTGGGGTCCCCCAGCGTTTTGCCCACGATGTTCACCGCGGACGCGGGGACAATTTCACCGGGGCTGCTCATGGGGGTCGGACCGAAGAAGATGCAGAAGGCCTTTCCAACGGGCCAGTATCCAAGATCTCCCAGTTCCACAACCTCTTTGGCGCTCTCGTCCAGCGGGGAGCTAACCGGTATAGGAAAGTAGATCTCATCGCCCCATGTGCTGAAGCTTGATTTTATCGGCAAAGCGGCGGCGATCTTCCGAGCTGTGGGGGTGTCGTTCAACTCTGCGTCCACGGAGAGCTTGCCGATGGTAATTCTTATTCTCATGGTTTCCACCCCTCCTTGATCTCATCCGTTTCGGGTCGGGTAACCCATTCTAAGGGCCGGGAAGCGATTATTCAAGTACTGCCGCGGGTTTCATGCACGCGCCGTACGGTTCCATGCCTGAACCGGGCATCGATAGGCGCCGACTCAATCCCGTCATTCCCGCTTCCGCGGGAATGACGGACAGAGGGCTCTACACCCCGCAAACTCGCCCTGCTTCCCGGGCCGGCAGACCTTGCCCCGGACGTGATCCGGGGGACACCGGCCCCTATCGGAGTTCCTCAGTCTGCGCGAGATTCTGTGATAAGCTCAACAATCGCAGCAGGCCTTTTCGACAGGTAAGAGGCGCGCATGGACCGTCCCGCGGCTGGTGAAAGCGAAATGCAACCGGGCTTCGATGTTGACGCGATGCTCGGGAAGCTCGCCAAATGGCTCCGAATTCTTGGCTTCGACGCGGCGTACCCATGCGTCGCGCCTTCAAAGGGCCGGATCTTTGTTTCCGCCAGGAAACAGGCCCCATTCGCCATCGATGTCGTCATAACGAGCGCGAAACTTGCCGTACAATTCGACGAACTGTGGGAGCAGACGGACATTCGCCCCGACCCGGGCCTGCTCTTTCGCAGATGCCTCCACTGCAACCTCCCTGTTCAGGAGATCCGGAAAGAAAAAGCCTCTGGCAAGGTTCCGCATGGGGTTTTTCAAATCACGGAGACATTCCGTCAGTGCCCGGGTTGCGGGAAAATCTATTGGGAAGGATCTCATGTGGAGCGCACAAGAGGCCGTGTGGATCAATTGACGGCGTCCGTGAGATGACGAAGCGCTCAGGTACTCGATGCGCATTTCGCGACACGGGGTAAGCGACTTCTTCCAAACCTGTCATTGCGAATTCCGCGGGACACGGGGCGAAGCAATCCGTTTTTTGGTGAGACAAGCGTCTCGCCTATCTGAGCATGACGCGCGGGATGCCCGTGCCGTCAAATGCCAGGTGGTCGCGCGAGTCGCGGGATCGTCTTACTCCTCGCAATAACAGAATCGGAGCAATTGGCCCCATATACCCGTTGCCAATAATTTTGTCCGATTCGAGGCAGCGTGATACCGTCATTCCTGCGGAAGCGCATAGGCGTTAACTTTGGGTCGGGTTTTTGGTTCCCGACCACCCCCTCACCCTGCCCTCTCCCGCCAGGGGAGAGGGTTTCCAGAACCCCCTCCCTCGATGGGAGGGGGAAGGGGGCATAGGCGTTAAAATAGGATTGGCCCCTGGCGCTGGTCATTCCTCCTCACTCTTCCCTCTCCCGCCAGCGGAGAGGGTTTCCATAACCCCCTCCCTCGATGGGGTGGGGAAGGGGGAGGGTGATAACTGGCCGAAATCATTAACCCAGACTTCGTTAAATTAACGCCAATGTGCGGAAGCAGGAATTCAGTTTTTTCAATAGGTTCTGGACCCCGGCTTTCGCCGGGGTGACGGACAATCAATAGGCCATCACTTTTGGCAAATGCCCTAAGTGTGCGGAAACAATATGCACTGGTTTCCCATAGCGCTGAGCTGCTCTGTTTTTACTGCGGGCTGCGACGCCCTCTCCAAACGCCTCGTGAGAGACAACGACGAGTGGGTTACCGGGACACTGCTGCTGGGCCTATCTTTACTCTTATTGATACCGGTCTTCTTTGTCGTGGAGAGACAACCTTTCTCAGTGGATCTTTTGATTGTGCTCTCAGTGGGGTTGCCTCTCGAAGTCTATGCGTACTACCTCTTTCTTCAAGCCATCCGGATGGCGCCTCTTTCGCTGACCATTCCTCTCCTTGCCTTCACACCGGTCTTCACGATCCTGACCGCGGCGCTCATTGTGGGCGAGGGGATCAGCCTCCTCGGCGGGGTGGGTATTCTAATGGTTACCGCGGGCGCATATCTCCTTAACGGGGATCTCATCAATCTTAATTTTTCGGCTCCTATTAGAGCGATCTTTTCCAATCTCGGATCTCGTAAGATGCTGGTTGTCGCTTTTCTTTGGTCAATCACCTCTTCACTCGGGAAAAAGGGTGTCCTCCTTTACGGCGCGCTCCCTTTTGCAATCCTATTGTTGTTTCTCATCACAGGGGTTTTTGCCGTAGTGAGCCTCATCCGTCTGCGTAGAGGCA
>VGSG01000075.1 GCA_016875095.1 Deltaproteobacteria bacterium | reverse complement strand
TTGAGATTTCCGTGCGCGATCTTGCGCTGCTGATCAAGCGGTTGATCGGTTTTGAAGGGGAGATTCGATTCAATCCCAATATGCCTGACGGAATGCCGCGAAAGCTCCTCGACATCAGTCGTTTGGCCGGCCTCGGATGGAAGGCCACCACATCCCTGGAAGAAGGGATCGCGGCTACATACCGGGCTTTCCTATCGGATGAGGTCAAGATAAAATGAGGATCTGGAGTGGCATTTTGAATTGACACCGAGCAACGCTCTTGATAGTCTCTGTAAACCCAAGGAGGATGAGGTCTTGTTTTCCCAACTCCTACGCGGGCGTGTCAACCTTCCGTAATTAGTGCCAATAAAGGGCAGAAGAAGGCCGTACGTGCAACTGGTTGCGTCAAATTTGAGACGAGTGGAACAAGTGAGGTCTGTTGCCAAGCCCAGCGTTTCGGTGGTAACGGTTGTCAAGAACGGCGCCGCAACGATCGCTGATTGCGTGGAGAGCGTCCTGGGGCAGAACTATCCCGTGGAGTATATTGTAATGACGGTGGGTCCACGGACGGCACTATCGATATCGTGAATCAATATTCGTCTCGGATCTCCACGATCATCTCGGAGCCGGACAAGAGCATATACGATGCGATGAACAAGGGCGTGGCCCTGGCCACGGGCTCTGTCTTGGGTATGCTCAATGCGGACGACGCGTACGCCCATGAGAGCGTCATCGCTCACGTGGCCGAAGCGTTCGAAGACCCGGGTATTGAATCGTGCTATGGCGATCTTATCTACGTTGACCCCGATGATTGTTCAAGAATAACCCGCTACTGGAAATCAGGCCCTTATAGCAGAAATCTCTTCTACAACGGCTGGATGCCGCCGCACCCCACGTTTTTCGCGCGGAGGTCCGTGTATGAGAAGTACGGCAGCTTCAATGTCGGCCTGGGCACGTCCGCGGATTACGAGCTTATGCTGCGGTTCCTCCTCAAGCACGGGATTAGTTCGATATACATCCCCGATCTGATGGTGATCATGCGGGGTGGCGGGGTGAGCAACATCTCAATCCGGAACCGCTGGAAAGCCAATCGTACGGACATGAAGGCGTGGAAGGCCAACGGGCTCGTTCCAAAGCCCTGGACAATTGTGGCGAAGCCGCTTTCAAAGCTTATGCAGTACGTATTCAAGAATTCGAGAGACCTCTCCTGGTTGGCGCTCGATTGGCCCAGACGGAAGCCCGATGCGAATGCCTCTTGCGCCGACCGGTCGGACCGCGGATCATCGAAAGTCCGAGACCAAGATCGGGCGAACGCGGATTTCGCATAATAACCCCCATATTTTCAAGATTAGGATTGCGCCGGGGATAAACGGTCCATGGGCGCTGCACACAAAATCAAGCCCCTGGCTGAACTGGCCGACATATTGACCCGAGCCCGCGAAGGCCGGGCCAAGATTGTTCACTGTCACGGTGTCTTCGACCTTCTCCATATCGGTCACATCCGTTACTTCAAACAGGCCAAGCGTATGGGCGATCTACTTGTGGTAACCGTGACCCCCGACCGACACGTTGACAAGGGGCCCCACAGACCTGCGTTTCCGGAGGTGCTTCGGGCTGAGGCCATAGCCTCGCTCGACTGCGTGGATTACGTGTCGATCAATGAATGGCCCACGGCCGAAGAGACGCTCCGTGTCTTGAGACCGCACGTGTACGTGAAAGGGTCCGAATTCAAGAACGTTCAATCGGACATGACCGGGAAGATAGGCCGTGAGGCGGAAGTCGTCCGAGAAATCGGCGCGGAACTGGCCTTTACCGAAGATATTGTCTTCAGCTCAAGCACCCTTATCAATCGGTTCCTGTCCAATTTCCCTCAGGAAATGGAAGAATATTTGGCCGTGCTTCGGAAGCGCTCGCATTTGGCGAGCATCCTGAAAGTGCTCGACGATATGGCGTCGCTCAACGTGCTCGTGATCGGAGACGCCATACTTGACGAGTATCAATATTGTGAAGCGATGGGCAAGTCCTCTAAGGACCCGATTCTGGCCTTGAGATACCAGAACGAGGATCGTTTCGCGGGCGGCGCGGCCGCGGTAGCCAACCATGTGGCGGGTTTTGCCCGCCGGGTGACGTTGGTCTCGGTTCTTGGCGAACGGGAAAGCCATGAGGCGTTTTTCAGGGCAAGCTTGCATCCCAATGTCTCGCCGCACTTCTTCTATCAGCCCGGCGCTCCCACCATTGTGAAGAGGCGCTTCCTGGATGGATATTCTCTGCACAAACTCTTCGAGGTCTACGTGATGGACGGGGCCGGCCTGCCTCGCGAAGAAGATAGGAGACTCCGGCAGTGGCTCGCCACGCATTTGGCCGACTATGACCTGGTGATAGCCGCGGATTTCGGTCATGGGACAATAAGCCAGGACACGGTGGAGACGCTTTGCGAGGGCTCCCGGTTCCTCGCGGTGAATACCCAGGCCAACGCGGGCAACCGCCATTTCCACACGATTTCCCGGTACCCGAGGGCCGATTTCGTATGCATAGCGGAGCACGAGATCCGTTTGGAAACGAGAGATCTCAGCGGTGAGATCAGAACCATGATGGAAACGATCGCGCGCAAAATGGATTCCGACCATTTTGTGGTGACCCGGGGAAGCAAGGGCTGCGTCATTCGAGGAGAAGACGGAGAATACATGGAGGTTCCGTCACTCACGGGAAAGATCGTGGACCGCGTGGGCGCGGGGGACGCGTTTTTTGCGCTCACGGCCATGGCCGCGGCTCAGGGCGTTTCGAGCGAAGCGCTGGCGCTGATCGGCAATGTGGCCGGCGGCCTGGCGGTAGAGATAGTGGGCAATCAGAAGCCGATCGACAAGCAGTCGGTGAAAAAGTTCATCACGTCGCTCATGAAGTGATCCCGCCCTTTTTTCGAAGATTCCCGGGAAGTCAAAATCAGTTGAGGATTCCTATGAAAGTCGTCGGCGTGAGGCGCCCCTGGTCGGATTCATACTAATTGCGAAACGTTTTGTCCGATTGCGTGTGTCACATCTCGTCATTCCTGCGGAAGCAGGAATCCAGGTCTTTATTCCCGCGCAAGCGGGAATCCGGTTATATGGATTACCGTTTCCACGAGAAAATACTGGATTCCCGCGTACGCGGGAATGACGGCAGGTGAGCCCAATGTCCTTACTTATTCGGACAGAATTATACACACTTGCTATACGTATGGGGTGGTTTGGAGGGAAGGAGTTGGTATGAACAAACCGCAAAACGTTCTTGTGACCGGAGGCGCCGGCTACGTGGGAGCAGTCCTCGTACCCAAGCTGCTCCACCGCGGATATCGCGTCAAGGTCATCGATCTTTATATGTACGGAGAAGAGGTCCTGGATGCCGTGCGCGACCATTCCAATCTAGTCCAGCTCAAAGGGGATATCAGGGATCAGGCGCTGCTCGAACGGGAATTGCCCGGGACCGATGCTGTGATTCACCTGGCGTGCATATCCAACGATCCCAGTTATGAGCTTGATCCCGCGCTCGGCAAGTCAATCAACTACGATGCGTTCATTTCTCTGGTAACTGTGGCGAAGAAGACTCGTGTCAGACGGTTCATCTATGCGTCAAGCTCAAGCGTGTACGGCGTCAAGGATGAGGCTGAAGTCACCGAAGAGCTCTCTCTGGAACCGCTCACCGACTACTCGCTGTACAAGGCGAAATGCGAAGAAGCGCTCCTGGCCGCGGCCACAGACGATTTTATTGTCACCATTATCCGGCCGTCCACTGTGTGCGGCTATTCTCCCAGACTGAGGCTGGATCTCACGGTCAACATTTTGACCAATCACGCTATTAACAAGGGAACGATCACGGTTTTCGGCGGAGAACAGAAACGCCCCAACATCCACATCGAAGACATGACCGACTTGTACCTCGTCTTATTGGAGCAACCCGAAGAAAAGATCCACAAACAGATCTTCAACGCGGGGTACCAAAACTACAAAGTGATGGAGATCGCTCAGATCGTGCGGGACGTGCTCGGAAACGAGATACCTGTGGAAGTGATCCCCACGAATGATAATCGTTCGTACCATGTGAGTTCCGAGAAGATAAGGCAGGCCTTGGGCTTTGAAGCGCGACGGACCGTCCAGGAAGCTGTGGCCGACCTCCGGGATGCGTTCGCCGCGGGCAAGATACCCAATCCGCTGGACGACATACGCTACTACAACATCAAGACCATGCAACATCTGAAGCTCACGTGAGCGTGAAACCATCGTTTTGTCCGCTCCGTGGCATCATCAATCGCACTGGGCGCATGCGCAAGGAATAAGTAATCATGGATGACAAGAGAAAAATAATTGTCATTGGGAGTAACTCGTTCTCAGGGTCTGATCTTGTTGACCTGCTTTTGGAGGATGACCGCAACGAAGTGATCGGCCTCAGCCGCTCACCGGAAAAGAGCGCGCTCTTCCTGCCGTACAAGCGCCACAAAAGCCCCGCGTTTCGGTTCCATCGCATGGACCTGAACAAGGACCTGGGATTAATGTTCGCCCTGTTCGAATCCGAGAAGCCACAATACGTGGTGAATTTCGCGGCGCAGAGCGAGGTCGCTCCAAGCTGGCAGAACCCGCAACAGTGGTTTCAAACCAATTGCGTCGCGTTGGCGGAGTTCTGCAGTTATCTGAAGGATCAGCCCTGGCTGAAGCGCTATGTGCACATCTCGTCCCCCGAGGTGTACGGCGCCTGCGAAGGTGTGGTTAAGGAAGACGCGCCGCTAAACCCCAGCACGCCCTATGCCGCATCCAAGGCCGCGGCCGATCTTTTTCTGTTTACCTTGGTGAAGAACTTCCAGTTCCCCCTCGTCATGATCAGGTCCACCAACGTGTATGGCGCCCATCAGCAGCTCTTCAAGATCATCCCTCGATCCGTGATTTATCTCAAAATGGGCAAGCCGATCCAATTGCACGGCGGTGGGGTCGCGGTGAAATCGTACATTCATATTCGAGACATCTCCCGAGGAGAGCTGGCGGCTATGGAAAACGGGTCTATAGGCTCCATTTATCACCTGTCGCCGGATCGGGGTTACGCGGTGCGGGACGTGGTCCGAATGATCTGTGAAAAAATGGGAAAGGACTTTGCTGCAAGCGCTGAGATCGTGGGAGAGCGTCTCGGCCAGGACGCCGCGTACGTGATCGATTCGTCAATGGCTCGCGCTCAACTTGATTGGCGGCCAGAGATTGCGATAGATGAGGGACTCCAAGGAGTGGTTCAGTGGATCGATCAGAACTGGGACGAGATCAGAGCCCAACCCCTCGAATATCTCCATCGGCCGTGAATGGAGCCACCCTGAAAGCCCAAGAAGGAGCACGTAAAGAGGGTGTCTCAAAACTGCGATACCAACTAAGATCGTGCGACGATCAGTGCATTGGGCCCGACTGGGTGGCCCTGACGTCACACGTCGGGGTCGCGTAGCGACAAGAAGCGATGATCGAAACACAATGCGGCTGCTGCTTGACTATGCGATCATGTGCTTGGCCCGAAGAACGCTTCTTGTGCCTTCGGCGCCGGGACGTATGACGTCCCGGCCACCCACCCATCGTAGCACGATCTTCCCTACACTAGGCTTTTGAGACATCCCCATGAAGGCTAGCCCCACGCGCGCTTATGAAGAATAGGACGGCAGTCAGGGGGGCTTCATCATTGGTGCGCCGAAACTCCCTCAAAACGTACAATCTGATCCAGAACACTGCGAGAAACGTCGCTGAAACGACCCGAGGCCTGATTCGATCGGGGGCCCAACTCCTGGGTGGCCTGCGCATAGGCAATCGGCGGGTCATTGAGCTGGAGCGACGCATTCTTGCAGTCTGGGACTTCCGGGACGTGCCTTTCACGATAGGAGAGCTCCTCTATCATCAGGAAGTCTCGCTTATTCTTCGAGAAGTCCATCAAGTGGAGAGGATCGATCTAGCCCTGTTGTTTGATCGAGAGCGTCCGGGTCGATTCGATCAAGGACTTGACCCCGGCAATGCTCATTACTATTTTTCCAAGCTTTTGCCCGCGGCTTTTGTCAACCCGCACCTCGGGGCGCTCCTGGTCTTCGATTCCGCGCAAGCGCTTGACGCGTACATCGCTGACAACCGCAACCGATACCATGTCTTTCCCCCATATGTTGATCGGAACCGCCGTAAGATCAAAGGATATGAGCACTATTTCAACTATGTCCAAGAATTCTATCGGGAACGGGGTTACGTCCCGCTCCTCTCGTGCCGGCCTGCCATGGTCGCGTGGGCTCGGCGCTTTCTAGCGGAGCGCGTAAGGCCTCGCTTTCCGGTGAGCCTCCAGCTTCGGAACAATACGCTCTTTCCGGAGCGGAACTCAAACCTCGATGAATGGCTGGAATTCGTCTCCTTTTGCGATTCCCGTTTTCCCGTCACATTCGTGCTCATCGGCGATCAAGAAGAGATTGACCCACGCTTCCGAGACCGGCCCAATGTGCTGATTTCCAAGGATTACGGAACCACCGTGGAACAAGATCTGGCTCTGATTCAGGCATCCATGATGCATATGGGAAGTGTGAGCGGCCCGTCAATGTTGGCGATCTTTCGCGATGCGCCCTATCTGATCTATCGTTTCCGCGTCCAGCATGAAGAGATGGAGTGGGGCTCATCCGCAGCCTGGGCCACTCCGCTGCAAAAGCTCGTGTGGGAATCCGAGACGCGCGAGCGCATCGAGGCGGACTTTTCCGCAATCTGGTCGCAACTCCGGACGGATGCCTGGGCCGAAGACTTCGACCGGCTCGCGTTGGAAGCCGCCGATACTCTAAGGCGGAAAAGCAGCGTATACGGACTCGTGCAAGGAAAGGAACGGAGTGGAAGATGATTGACGAACGGCTGCGGAGGCGAACGTGAAGATCCTTGCGATCATCCCGGCCCGAGGCGGCTCAAAAGGAATACCCCGCAAGAACCTCTGTTCAGTTGCCGGGAAGCCTCTGATAGTTCGCGCCATCGAAAACGCGCACAAAACCAAGACTATTACACGCGTGGTGGTCTCTACCGATGACGAAGAGATCGGCTCAGTCGCGAGAGAGCAAGCCGCGGAGGTGATTCCCCGCCCGGTCGAGATCTCGGGTGACGGAGCGTCGTCCGAAGCAGCTCTGTTGCACGCTCTGGACCTCCTTAAAGAAAGAGAAGGCTATGAGCCCAACATCCTGGTTTTTCTCCAGTGCACCGCTCCGCTCACCTTACCCGATGATATCGATGGCACAGTGAAGGCTCTTCTAGACCAAGCCGCGGATTCTGCCCTGGCAGTGGCGCCTTTCCATGCGTTCTTGTGGGAAAAGGCCGACGACGGGAATGCTGTGGGCGTAAACCACCAAAAGGAGAAAAGAGCGCTCCGGCAACAGCTCAGACCGCAGTTCATCGAAGCAGGCTCGGTCTATGTCATGCGGACTGAGGGCTTCAGAGAAGCTCGCCATCGTTTCTTCGGGAAGGTGGCGCTGCATGTGATACCCCGAGACCGCTGCCTGGAAATCGACGATCCGGCAGACCTCATGGTCGCTGACGCGCTGCTCCGTCTTCGGGCGCAGGAGGAGCGGGCCGGCGACTCGTCTCTTTCCGCCGGCGGTGTATGAGAGTGCGCACGTTAGCCGGCATTCTACGAAATCGGATCGTGGCCTATGTATCCGGCCTCCTTCAGGACCGGTTGCCGCCTCAGCCGGAGTCTCGACTCATCTCGGATGCGGGCAGATTCTGGGCGGGCAGTGAGGATGACCGCGCGTTACGGGACCTGTCCCATTGGGCGGGGGAAGGGCGCTGGACCGACCCAGCCGCGTGGGAGCGCATCGGCCGCGCCCATCTGACGATGTTCGAGCGGCTGTGCCTCCTAGCTGAATGCAAAAAGCCGATTCGGAGCATGGTCGAATGGGGACCGGGAGGCGGCGCGAATGCGATCCATTTCTGTCATAAGGCAAGCCGGTTCTATGGTATTGACATTTCACAAGCCAATCTCGACGAGTGCGAGCGACAGGTCCGCGCCCTCGGTCTGCCCGGCTTCACTCCCGTGCTCATACCCGCGGACCGACCTGAAGAATGTGAAAAGACGATTGTCGAGCCCGTGGGCTTCTTCCTCTCCACCGCGGTCTATCAGCACTTTCCGAGCCGCAATTACGGGATTAGGGTCACGCGAATCGCTCATCGACTACTGACTGAGAACGGTATTGCCTTGATTCAGATTCGTTACGACGACGGCGACCGAGCGCATGGGTCCAAAACCAGGAATTATGCTGATCAGGCGCTCAGCTTCACCACGTGGACTATTGACGAATTCTGGGTCGTAGCGGCCGAATGCGGCTTCGAGCCACTGGCAATCAGTTTGGACACTGACACCAAGTACGCATACTACTACCTGAAAAAGAGGGGACGCGAGTGACGCGAGAAGTGGTCGTTGGTGGATGCCCGATCGGAGACGGGCGCGCTGCGCACATCATTGCGGAGATCGGCATCAATCATAACGGTGATCTGGAGATAGCCCGCAAGCTCATCGACGCGGCCGTGCTCGCGGGCGCGAACGCGGTGAAATTCCAAAAACGGACGCCCGAACTCTGCGTGCCTCCGGAACAGCGAGACATCCTTCGAGAGACACCGTGGGGCCTGATTACGTACATGGAGTACCGCCACAAGGTGGAATTCGGTGAAGACGAGTACGCTGAAATCGACCGACACTGCAAGGAGCGCGGGATCCCCTGGTTTGCGTCATCCTGGGACGAGCCGTCGGTCGAGTTCATGGAGCGGTTCGATCCGGTCTGCCACAAGGTCGCGTCCGCGTGCCTGAATGATGATAACCTGCTGCGAGCGATCAACGCCACCGGCCGTCCCGTGATCCTTTCGACCGGTATGTCCACCCCGGAACAGATTCGCCATGCGGTCTCGCTGATCGAGCGCGAGCGGCTCTTGTTGGCCCATTGCACGAGCACGTACCCGTGCGGGATCGGAGAGCTCAATCTGAGAATGATACAGACGCTGAAGGCCGAGTTTGAGTGTCCTGTCGGTTACTCGGGACACGAAGTGGGGCTGCCGCCATCTTATGCGGCTGTGGCGCTGGGCGCGAACTTCGTGGAACGCCACATCACCTTGGATCGGGCCATGTGGGGGACTGATCAGGCCGCGTCCGTCGAGCCCTGGGGCTTCATGCGGCTGGTGCGGGACATACGAGTCATCGAGCAGGCAATGGGCGATGGGGTGAAGAAGGTGTACGAGAGCGAGCTCCCGCTCATCAACAAGTTAAGGCTTAACAGATAGGGACCGACTCAGAAGTGGCCTGGAAAGACCTAGCACGCTCTGTAGTTCCATGGGTTCTGCCGCCCAAGATTGGGGATCTGCTCAGAAGTAGTTTTAGTCGTCACGCCATTCCGGCCCCGGAGCTGAAACGAAACCAAGCGCTGTTCAATCGTCATACCGGTCAACGCTGCTTCATTCTTGCCACCGGCCCGTCAATCCGCTCGCAAGATCTCGCTATTCTTCAAGGCGAGATTTGCATGGGGCTCTCCAATTTCTTTGTTCACCCTGACTTCGCAACAATTCGGCCGGCTTACTATTGCTCAGTCGGGTACCATGATCCCCTCCCGGTGGATGGATGGACAGCGTGGCTGAATGAGCTGGCCTCCGCCACAAAAGCATCGACGCTTTTCTTTGGGCTGGGAGAGCGGGATCGAATCAGTACGAACCCGCTCTTCGATCAAGATCGGGTGTTTTATTTGCAGTTCGACGAGTCAGGCGATTCGATCCCGATCCGACGACCGGATTTGACGGGGCCGATTCCCATGCCGCAATCGGTGACCGTCATGGCGCTCAGCATCGCGTTGTACATGGGATTCCAACGACTATACCTGCTTGGATGCGATCATGACTGGCTGAGGCATCTTGGGGAAAGCTCCCATTTCTATGAGGAGAGCGAGCACGCGGTTGTCAGATCGGGTTATAACGAATGGTCCGGCCTGGACCTGGAACAGGTCTGCCTCAGTTACGTCGTCCTGTGGCGGCAGTACAAGGCCTTGAACACCATAGCCGCGTCGCTGGGAGCCGAAATCTTCAATGCCACTCCGGGCGGCCTCCTGGACGTCTTCCCACGCGTCCGGCTGGAGTCGCTCTTCTCACCCCCTTAGCCCACCAAACGATTCCTGCCCTACACGCTCCCTTTTTCTCACTGAGCCACGCATCGCCCAATTCACGCGTCATCGCGCCCGCATGAGATAGATGGTCCTTTCGGAAAGCGCGACAGGCGCAGAGTCCACGATTGCGAAGCGCTCGGCAAATGCGGCTTCAAAACTCTCTTGCGTATAGTCGGGGAAGATGTCTTCGCGGGTCGCGAGCATCCGCTGCGCTTGGGAATCGCTCTTGGGGACGAATTCGATGATCAGGAAGGCGCAGAGTCCGCGCAGCGACTCGGCGACGCTGCTCAAGGGCACGTTGTTGGCAATGGCAAGGTGATGTATCAAAGCCAGGGCCATAACCAGGTCTGCGGGGCCTCTCCGAAATAACGCCTTCCGTTCGGTATTGGCCCAACCCAGGTCCGGGCTTGGATTGGTGAGGTCGAGAAGCAGAGGCAAAATGTTCTTCTCGGCCTTCTTAACGCACTCCCGGTAGTTGAGTTCCACCGCGGCAGGGTCCATGTCAAACGCGACGGTGTGTATGCCCATGTTACTCGCCACACGGCTGAGCACGCCCGTGTTCGCGCCCAAGTCCCATACTTTCGAGGGTCGGGCTGCTTGGAGAAATCGAGCAACAATGCCCTTCTTGCTCTCAAACGCCTCGTCTCCGTAGTTTGTCCTTTCGTAGTAATCGGCCCACTCGGTGGCCGCAGGCCGCCATTTGAGTTTGTTTACCGCTCGCTGAAGAATGTAAAGGATGCCTCCCAGATCTGTCGCCCGAGCCTTCATCGAACGATCCTTATACACTTTTCCGCCGTAGTGCTTTTGAAATCTCGCGTGAAGGTGGATGGTAAATCCCAGCGATAGAGAAAACCAAGTCCGCCAAGGGAGTAGAGAGCCGGTCAGATCCACGGGAATTCCATCTAAGTAGATCTTCAGTAGTTGGGCGAGCCGCATGTCCTTGTGGCGCGCCAGAGCCAGTGGAGCGATGAAGTGCTGACAAAATTGCCGAAAGCCGACCCACGGCCCGCCGGTCCATCTTTCGAACGAGAGCGTATCGATGAACACAGGCCGGTAATCCTTGAATTGGACATTGTACCCGGCGCAATCTTTCAGTGACATTCCGTGTTGCAGGGCCCTCTGTTGGACAGCCAATGTGAGTTCGGCCGCGGCCTTGAGCTGGCTGAAACACCATTCATACGGATAGGATACGAACGGAACCGGTTCGGGCCTGATCACCACGCACGCGTCATCGGAAATTCGCATGGACAGGTCCACTTCCTGATGTGGGACCAGGAGACCGTCCCTGACGAGCGAATCGTACAAACCGCTCCGCATCAACCGTTCATAGTCTTCTCGGTAAGAGCGGTTGACCTGACGGTACAGTTCTCCGTCCCTATGGAAAACGCAGCCGCTCGGATCGCGAAATGACCCGGGGTCTTTATAGAAATTAGTCTCCTTCATGTTTCTTGTCCGGCAAGCGCCAAGAGCGCTTTCAAACACTAGTAGAATCCCCCTGAATCCCCGTTTAGAAAAGGGGGAACGCGCGGAACGCCCTGCTTGCCAAAGAAGTTGCCCGGGTAAATCTGTTTCGTGAAGAGGGAGGTCTTCTGTAACCCCCCTTAGTAAAGGGGAGATGGGGGGATTTGAAGGGCCTCCCCGGAATCTCTTCACGAAATTCCTATGTTTTGAAAGCAGCTTCAAGCTTTCGGCCGCTCGGCTCGATCATGGCCCATTTCACCGGCCCAGTCCAGAAACTTTAATAAATGGTTGCAACAACGGAAAAATAAAGTTATTTTCTTGATGATTTCTGTGATTGGACCACTCTTCTCCGGAGGAATCGTGCGCTTTGATGAGGCTGTGAAACTCTTTGCTCGGCATTTAGAGACGGAGCGGCTGCGTTCCAGGGAAACGGTTCGAGCTTACCTCGCGGATCTGAGGGATTTTCGGTCGCACCTTGAAGCCCACGGAGGTCTGGAGGACGTCTCGGGGATTGACCCATTGCACGTCCGCGGTTTTCTTGCAAGCCGATTCGGGAAGATCAAGAAAGTCACCATGGGGCGGAAGCTTGCAGCCGTTAGGACGTTCTTTCGGTTCCTGCGGCGTGAGCGGCTCGTCTCCAGCAACCCTGCTGAGGGAATACGAGCTCCCAAACGAGAAAAGCCGGCGCCGCGGGCGCTCAGCGTGGATGAAATGCACCGATTTTTTGTTCGTAATCCGGCTATGGCAAAGCGAGATTTGGCTATTTTCGAGCTTCTGTATTCATCCGGGCTCCGCGTAGGAGAGTTAACCGGCTTGAAGATTCAAGACCTGGATCTCAAGAACGGCTGGGTGCGAGTGGTGGGAAAAGGGAGCAAAGAGCGGTACGTGCCCGTAGGCTCTAAAGCCATCAAGGCTATTGAGGAATATCTCCCCGTGCGGGATCTTCTCCTTACGCAGAAGCGCCCGTGGACGGACTCGGAAGCTCTTTTCGTGAACCGGCGGGGCGGGCCGTTGTCTTCAAGAACCGTCCGACGTATACTCAAGGCGTATTTGGATGCCGCGGGCCTGACGAGGGACGCGTCTCCGCATACGTTCAGGCATTCGTTTGCCACGCACCTCTTGGTTGGAGGCGCGGACCTCCGATCCATCCAGGAACTGCTCGGGCATGCAAGCCTTTCCACGACTCAACGGTACACCAGGGTGGACCTGGGCCGACTCATGGAAGTCTACGACCGGGCGCATCCGAGGAGCGGCTCGATCAAGAAGAGTTCGTAGCGATACTCTCAAAGCCCAGGCGCCTGCACTTCGGAATATCAAGTGCGAGAACAGCGCATGAAAGCCGATCGGATAAGATCTACGACGGTTCTGTGTGTCCGCCGCGGAGAATCGGTGGTCATAGCCGGAGACGGCCAGGTCTCCATCGGTAATACGGTGGTGAAACACTCGGCCCGTAAGGTAAGACGGGTGGGAAAGGACGACAAGATTTTGGCGGGCTTTGCAGGCTCCACCGCGGACGCTCTGACACTGCTTGAGAAATTCAACGAGATGCTGGAGAAATACCCGAACAATCTCACCCGCGCCTCCGTCGAGCTTGCCAAGCTCTGGCGCACCGATCGGATGCTCCGGCGGCTCGAAGCCCTACTCATCGTCGCGGACAAAGCCAAGACTCTCCTCATTTCGGGAACCGGGGACGTGGTCGAGCCTGATGACGGCGTCGTCGCCATCGGGTCCGGCGGCAATTATGCTCTGGCTTCCGCGCGTGCGCTGCTGGCGCATACGGAGTTACCGCCGGCCGATATTGCGCGGATCTCATTACAGATCGCAGCCGACATCTGCGTGTACACCAACGACAGTTTGGTCATGGAGGAATTATAGGGGCGCGCTAACTAAGTGAGCGTGGCTTCTATGCGGGGGACTGTTCTCTGATTTCTACGGAAGGTGTGGAAGGGTGAAAATCGATCAGCTCACAACAGCCGAATCCGACGCGTATATGGAAACCTTAACCCCACGGCAGATCGTGGCGGAACTGGACAAGTATATCATCGGCCAGGACAACGCGAAGCGTATGGTGGCCATCGCGCTGCGAAATCGCTGGCGACGACGGCAGGTCCCCGAAGACCTCCGGGATGAAATCGTTCCCAAAAACATCATCCTCATAGGGCCGACGGGTGTGGGCAAAACCGAAATCGCCCGGAGGCTCGCCAAACTCGCGCAATCCCCGTTCATAAAGGTGGAAGCGTCCAAGTTCACCGAAGTGGGCTATGTCGGTCGAGACGTGGAATCGATTATCAGAGACTTACTCGAGATCGGCATCAACATGGTTAGGGAAGAGGAGTACGAAAAGGTCCGAGGCAAGGCGGAAGAACATGCGGAAGAGCGTCTGCTGGACATCCTGTTGCCCACGCGATCTCCTCGCCGACCGCCACGACGACTCATGGGCGTGCCGGCCGCGCCGGGGACCGAAGAGGATCTGGAAGTAGCGCAGCGCACGAGGGACAAATTCAAGAAGATGCTCCGTTCAGGCAGGCTCGACGACCGCGACGTGGAGATTGAGACTCAAGTCAGCGCGCTCCCGATCGTGGAGGTGTTCACGCCGGCCGGCATGGAGGGAATGGATATCAATCTGAAGGAAATGTTTTCCGGCATACTTCCCAGCAAAACCAAACGCCGGAGGGTCAAGGTCCCGGAAGCGCTTCAGCTCCTCGTGCAAGAGGAACTGGACAAGCTCATCGACACTGACAAGGTGATTCAACTCGCCAAGCATCGAGTGGAACAGACCGGCATGGTCTTCATAGACGAGCTGGACAAGGTCGCGGGCTCTTCCACTGTGCATCACGGCCCGGATGTGTCACGAGAAGGCGTTCAGCGTGATTTGCTCCCCATTATCGAAGGAAGCACGGTCAGCACCAAGCACGGCGTTGTGCGCACGGACCATGTGCTCTTTATCGGGGCCGGCGCGTTCCATATGTCCAAGCCGTCGGACCTGATCCCGGAACTCCAGGGTCGATTTCCGCTGAGAGCCGAGCTCTCCGCTCTGACCAGGGTGGATTTCGTGCGTATTCTCACCGAACCAAGGAACGCGCTCGTGAAGCAGTATGAGGAACTCCTCGACACAGAAGGGGTGAAGCTGGAATTCACCGCCGACGCGGTCGAGGAGGTCGCGCGGCTGGCCGAAGAGGTGAACGAGCGCGCGGAAAACATCGGCGCGCGACGTTTGCACACTATCCTGGAAAAACTCCTGGAAGAAGTCTCCTTCGAAGCTCCACACATGACCGGGGTGACGGTCACGGTGACGCCCGAAATGGTGCGCCAACGCCTCCAAGAAATCGTCAAGAGCGAAGACCTGAGCCGCTTTATTCTGTAATGCGCACAAGCCTCACCCCTGAGTCCGCGCGCGGGACCCTGGGGCAGAATACGAGGCTCCGATTAACGCTGTCCCTGAGTGGGCAATCCCTTGAAAGGAAGGAATGCCGGTCCCCGCGGTCCGTTTATTAGCGTTTTCCGCTGGCGGCCCGCTTGGACGCCTTCAGGGGGTTCAGCATCTTTTCATCCTGACCGGCGGTAGAGCGAGAGGCGTGAGTGGCGAAGTTGCAATTGCCTCGGCTCCATTTGGCGACGGGATTGGGAGCTACGGTGCAGAAGACGCCTTGTTCAAAGGTCTGGGCTTTGCCACAGCCATTGCATGACTCGACGACCGCATGGCAACGGCCGCCGTTGAAGGTGCACCCTTTGTTTGTCATGAACGCGCACTCGATGCCCTGCTTAAAGGTAGCGCACTGCATGTTCTTTCCTCCGGGGGAATGTTGGGGGGAGGAGGCGCCTCCCCGCTGCGAATTAAAATTATAAGTCTACTCAGGTCCGAAAAAGATTCAAGAAAAATCTGGAAAACCGGCAAAAAAACTTCCCGCCCAATCCCACCTCGTGACCTCCGCCACAAACCCGCGTCAATAATCGTCCAAACCGAACGGGCTCAGATACTGCTCAATGGATGCTCTTGACTCCCCGTCAAGCTCCGGGCACTCCCCCGCGCTCTTGCCTCCTTCGCAGAGCGCGACGGCAAAGACAAGGCAAGTGGGTTCGCCGCATTTCCGGCAATTCGTTTTTGGTAGACGTTTGAGGATTTCTATGGGCCGAGGCCGCGGCAGCCCTTCAAACCGGGGTGTGATGGAGTCGCGGTTTTCCCACGCGTTGTTGATCTCTCGTTGGAGCCACTGGAGGATACCATCGGCTTCCTCTTCGCCTTTCAGCGCATTGATCGCTATCTCGCGCGCGTGGACCGTGATCAGTTTGCCGTGCGCCCTGAAGGTGACCGAAGGCGGGTCTCTTATGAATTCGTAGCCCCCGAGCGACGCGTTGAGATACGGCAACGCTTCGCTGATGTCCTGATCGAGGCGCGCGATGCAGTGAACCGATTGAAAGCTCGGATTGCACGCTGGCCGAAAGATCTCTTTCGTATAACTAGTCAACAACATGACGACCGCCCCCCTGAAAAAGACTTGGTTAGGTACGGCACTGGTTGTGGCTTCAGAAGTGGAGAGTTTTTGGTGGAGGGGTCCGGGGATGCCCCTTTTTGCACAAAAAGGGGCATCCCCGGCTAGTCCCTGAAGGATCCTCCTGGCTATAAGCCACTCCAAGGCTGAAGGAACCATCGGTGGCCCGGCACCCTGGATTCACCCCCATGTCCGTGCGCGGCGCAGAAGCCGCGATCAAGAGCGGCGCAACGTCGGCAAAGGATGGAGTTTTTTGAGAGGGGGGCTTCGGGAGGAAAACTTTTTTTTGCACAAAAAAGTTCTCCCCCCGGAAACCGCTCTTTCAAAGAATTCTGCCTCCTTTGCCGGGGTGCCGTGCGGTTAGCTGCGGATCTTTATTTCCGCGAGTTGTTTTCGGGTTTCGCCGGAATACCAGACGTCCACGAATTCCTTTATGGAATCCGGTTCTCGTTCACGCATCCGATCTCCGATGGGCTGTCGCAGGAGCAGTTTGATGCTCGCGAATGCGCGGCTGTCGAGTTGGGCCATTGCGCACGCGATTCTTTGAGCTTCGTCCATGAGCGTTTCGGGCGAGCAGACCTGATCGACCAGGCGGATCGTGAGGGCTTCTTCAGCCGTGTACATGGCCCCGGAATAGACCATCCTCTGCGCGTCGCGGGTTCCCACCAGAAAGACGAGCATTTCCAGGAAGCCCGCGGTAAGAGTCGAACCGAACGTTATTTCGTTCAGCGATATCTTGGACTTGCCTGGGACCATGAGTCGGCGATCGCATGCGGTGGCCAACATGAGCCCGCCGGCCACGGTGTGGCCGTTCAGAGCCGCGACCACTGGCTTGGGGAAGAGAAACAGTTTCCTATAGAGAGAGGTGAAATTCGTAAGAAACCGGGTGAAGTCCTCCCGTGAAAAACTGAGGAATTCCGGGATGTCAAAGCCGAACGAGAAAAACTTCCCCGCGGCGGTCAGGATGACGGCTTTTACCTGGGGGTCTGCGGCCAATTGTTGCAAGCGCTCGGTCAGCTCCATGACGAGCGCCTCGTTAATGGCGTTCACTTTTCCACGCTCGAAAGAGACCGTCCCCACCTGCTCCTGAACCGTAACCCTCGTAAATTGCACTCCGATTCCTCCTCTTCCGTACCAATGACTACCCTGAGTGTTGGCGCTTCAGTTCGAGGACAGCATATCGAATTTTCGATTCCTTGAGAATCCAATCCGCGATTCTCAAGACGGCCCATCGATCACGTCTTGGGCACTCCGAGGCAGGCTTCTCCTGCGCAGTATGCCAGCGCGAGCAGAATGGAATTGAACTTGGTTTGAGCCGTGTCGCCTCGGGATGTGAGCACGATAGGAACCGATCCCGGGCCCGCGGTGATGATGCCTCCACAGTCCACCACGAGGCCCAGACTGCCCATAGTCTTGGAAAGCATCTTGTAGATCACGTTGGCCGTATTGATGTCGGTCGCGACCAGGCAATTCGCGTCGCCCATGATGCGGCCTTCGTAGTGTTTTTCATCCGCGACGTCGGGCACCGTGGCCAGGTCAAAGGAGAGCGGGCCTTCCACGATGATGGGACCGTACTTGGCTTCCAGCTCCTTTGCTCGCTCCATGGTCTGGGCCGCGAGGTGCGTGGCAGGGATGGCCGCGGTTTGCTTTTCCACCGCGGTGACAATGGCCACCTTCAAGAGCAATTTTGGATCCACCACCTTTCGGATAATTTCCACCTGGTTCTCGATGACGGTCAGCAGAGCCTCCGGGCTGGTGAAGCCGGGATTCACCCCCGCGTCCGAGACTGCGAAGAACCTTCCGTCCGGCAGGACGAAGAGCGCGGTGTGGGACGCGGTCCTGCGTCTGACCGGCGCCTTATCCGAGGCTGAGCCGTCTGCGGCCTTGTAGATCGCAAGAGCCTCGTGCAGGAGCGTGGATGTGGACACGCTCCCTTTCATGACGAAGAAATCCTTATGGTCGGCCAGGAATCGGCTGAACACGCGGGCTGTGGATTGCTTTTGGCTCTCCTCGCCGTTTGCGAGCGGGTCTATGGGCAGGATCTGAACATCAGGGTCGCCGTCAAGGGTGATGGGCAGCTTTGAGCGTTCAACGGCCTCTTTGATGTCATCCGGCGCGCCGATCAGGACGATTCTCTTGATCAGGCCGTAGTCCTTGGCATTGGAAACCGCTACCAACGCGTCTTCGTTATCTGCTCCGACCAGCACGACCTGTCCGGCGCGGACGCGTCCTTGGGCCATGCCTGAGCTGACTTGTTCCAGGAGCGAGTTAAACGAAAAGATCCGCCGCGGTCCGCCGGACGCGCCCAACACCTGCAACGCGTGCCTGACGCTAGCGGCCTCCACCGTGTATTGCAGGCGTGTGTCGGCCTTTACGGGATTCACGTGCATTTCAAACAAATGATTCGCGATAAGGTACTCATGTTCCAGTGAATCCATGCACATGATGGGAGTGAACGGGTTGTCGATGCGTTCGCGTATCTTGAGGAACAACGTCTGGAAGTAAGGATCCAGCGCCAACATGCTGGTGACTACGATGTAGTCGGGGCGTTCCCCGGGCGCGCCTGTTGAAGAACTTTCCAAGATGGACGCCACCCGCGCTGCATACGTATCGACCACCTGATTGAGTGAACTTGTCAACGCAGGCGAAATCTTTCCGGTTTCCATGATCATCAGCAGTTCGCAGATCTCTTTCACACCCGTTCCAATGGTCCTCGATGCGAGGCGGAAATGAGGCGGGATCTCAAATCCTTCCGCCTTGAGCGCGGCGATGATCTTGTCGAAGTCGAACTTGCTCAGGATTTGGTTAGCGTCTTGCTGCGCCAGTTCTCTGATAATGCGCGGCCCGATCTTGCGGACTACGGACGCAAAAAGCTCGTCCAAACTCATCACGAGAAGATTGAGGCGGTCCCTGCTGATTCGTTCGGCCTCGGAGATGAGCGCGGCCTGCGCTTTGAGCGGTGTCACCTTCACATATCCTTGCAATTGGCGGCTAAGCTCTTCCGAATCCGCCTTCAGGAATGACCCGCTCATCAACGATTCCAGCGTGGTGAACGACAGCGGGCTCACGAGCGAAACGTGAATTCCGTCGCGGCCTCGCTGCGCCGCGAGGACTTCTTTCAGTTCGTGTGCGACCAACGCTCCCCGGTTGATGGAACTGTTCCGGAGCCGCTTGAGTGACTCGTTCTTCACCGTCTCATTGAGCACATAAATCCCGTCAGGCAGCGTTCCCAGATCCCCGCCCGCGCACACCACGTCGGTAACGTCCGAAAGTTTTATCCCTTCTTTGAGAAGAATGTTGGTGAGTTGGAGCGCGAGGTTCTCCGGGGATTCCCCATAGGTTCGAAATTCCAGCTCCCGTCGGAAAAGGACGTTCAAGCCCCGCGTGGCAAGAACATAAAGCGCATAACGCTTGGAAATGATGGCAATCGTGACCATGCCCTCCAATGCCTGGAGCGCATCCGTGAGTTGGGCCTGATTCAGTTCCACGGCTTTGCGTCGAGCCAAGTTGTTGAGCATCAAACGAATGATCGGGCTTTCCCGGCCGGGGCTCCCGCATCGGTACAAGACCAGGAAATAGACCGCCATGAGGTCGGCGTAGACCGCGACGAATCCCGGTTCACGCTTGAATTCCTCTGTGGCGGCCAGGAGCAGCTCCAGCAGCGAACGCAGCTTGTCATACTCCTCAGGGGCCTGGATCCACCGGTCCATTTGAAGGATGCGGTTGATCACTCGGCTCCTGATAAAATTGGAAATCCGTAAGAGCTGCGCATGAACATCTCCGGCAGCCTTCAGAGCGCTCTCCAGTTCCGTGACACGGAGCGGTCCGCCCGCGGCCGCTCCGTGAGGCTCATCGAATATGATGGGATCGAAGCAGCCGGCATCCACCAGGGCTTTTGTTACTTCAGCGATTTCTTGATTGACTCGTTCGCTTTCACGCATGAGCTTATCTCGAACAATGATTCGCAGAATTATGCTCTGGGATCCGGGGCTGTCACCACGGATATGCTTCCTAACGAAATCGTTCGTCGCCCCATGAGATCATCGGATCTCGCAAGCGATGGAACCGCGCGATGCGCGGGGTTGTGTAAGCCGGGAGTTTTTGGGGAGGGGTCCGGGGAGGCCCTTTTTACACCAAAAGGGCCTCCCCGGCGGCTCTTTCAAGAACTCCGAGCAACCGGGGCTTTTCGTATGATACCCATGTTGTATGATAAGTCCACTCCGGGCTTGCGCCAATCATCGGTCCGTGATGGAGAACCCATTGAGAATATTCGTAATAAACAGCGGCAGCTCATCCATGAAGCACACCCTGTTCGAAATGGACCAGGAGCAAGTCCTCTTTTCCGGCGAAATCGAGCGAATCGGCCTGGAAGGGAGCCGTCACACGTTCCGGACCAATTCAAATCCCGCGCAGAGCAAAGACCTCCCGGTGCGAGACATCGGCGAAGCCCTGGATGAGGTCTTTTCCACACTCTTGAGCCAAGGGCCGGTCTCTTCTCTGGACGAGATCCCTGCGGTGGCGCATCGGATCGGCCACGGCGGGAAATACCGCGAGGCAGTCCGTATCGATCGTGACGTGATCGACGAGATCCGCCGCATGACGCCCATGATTCCGCTCCATCACCCCGCGATGATTATCGGGATCGAAGAATGCGTTCGCCGGATGCCCAAAGCTGTGCATTGCGCGGTCTTTGACACGTGGTTTCATTGGACCATCCCGGATGAGGCCGCGATCTACGGGCTCCCGTATCATTACTTTGCCGAGCGCGGGTATCGTCGCACCGGCTTTCATGGCAACTCCCACGCGTATGTCTCTGCAAAGGCCGCTGAATACCTGGACAAGCCCATCGAGCGCCTGAAGATCATCACGTGCCATCTTGGGGCCGGAGCGAGCCTTTGCGCGGTGGATCGCGGGCGGTCCATCGACACTACCCTGGGCATGACCGCGGTTCCGGGCCTTATCATGGGATCGCGAGCCGGTGACGTGGATACCGGGCTCATCCCCATCATCATGAAAGAGGATAATCTTTCGCCCGACCGGATGATCGAAATGCTCTTCAAGCAGTCAGGGCTCATAGGAATCAGTGGGGTGAGCCGTGACTTCAGGGACGTGGATACCGCGGCTCAAGCGGGAAACCTGCGCGCGAAACTCGCTGTGGCCGCGTTCTGCTACCAGGTGAAGCGAGCGATCGGCTCCATGCTCATGGCGCTCGGTCGATGCGACGCGCTGGTCTTCACCGGCGGGATCGGTCAGAACAGCCCAACTGTCAGGGCCAGAGTACTCGACGGAACCGAGGATCTCGGCTTTCGCCTGGACGCGAAAAAGAACACCCAAGTTTCTCTGACCGATACGGCTCCGGTCGCGGATATCTCCGCGGCCGATTCCAGGACCAGGATCCTCGTGGTGGAAACTTTCGAAGAGTTGATGATGGCTCGGCAGTGTTTGAAAGTGTTGGAAGGGACGAAGCAAGACCGAATAGAGCAACAATAAGATGGAATCTTGCCGTTATGTGTATTGGTGTGTATAGTTGTGG
>VGSG01000074.1 GCA_016875095.1 Deltaproteobacteria bacterium | reverse complement strand
ATATCCGACTCACTCCCGTCATTCCCGCGAAAGCGCATAGGCGTTAACTTAAAGGATCTTGGCATGTGATGTCAAATAGTTAACTCAAATGCACCCCGTCACCCCGGACTTGATCCGGGGTCCAGTCCCGCTTACGCGGGAATGACGGACGAAAGAACAGGGCTGCTTAACTTAACGCGTATGCGCGAAAGCGGGAATCCATCTGTTGCCCACTGACAAGAATATTCTCTGGATTCCCGCTTACGCGGGAATGACGGCTTTCGATTGCGGCGCCATTCGACCCCGCGGTCTTTGACCTGCAACACCTGTTCTCTGACAGCCCATACCCCCATTAGGACCGAATAACGCCATGGATTCTCCCATTCGTGAAAACTACCGGGTTATTAACCTCTTCGACTGGACCGGAGGCATACGGAACAAACGCCAGAATCCTCTGGCGTTCCCCCGCAACGCGCTCCTTGCCGGCGAAAACGTGGATCTGGTGGACGGCGGAATCAAAACCCGTCGCGGCAGCTCATACCATACCGGTCCGGAAAACGGCTTCGGTCTTTCGGGCAGTCCGTCGGAAAGCCTTGAGGTGGTCTATCTCAAGCAGGTTCGATTCCCCACGAACGAGGCTTCGTACCTCATCGCGCAGGTGCGGCAAGGCGAGAGCGGGTTTCTGTATGCATCCAACGATGCCTTGCCGGTGAGCGGCGGTTCGGGCGCGTGGACCAAAATCTACGATCTGGGCGCCGGCGCGGGTGTTGTTTCCATAGCGCCTCTGAACGATCGAGCGGTCATCACGGAAGGATCTGCAAATCCACCGCTGGTCTTTGCAGGCTGCTTGGACGACTCGGGATCCGACTGGGCCGTGCCGAAAGCGGTCCTCGTGACATACGATAGCGGCCTCAACTGGCACGATGTGACCGGCGAGGTGTGCGACAAAGACCCGGACACCGCCGCGGATATCGGTTCACTTCTTGCTCAAAGCGGATGGCTGGCTGTCTGCGCGGACATGTCCGGAGTAGAGGGTTTCTTAGTGGAAATGGAGGCCGGCAATTCCGTGCCCGGCGACCTAGTCGTGGAAGGCTACTCCGGGTCCTGGAGCAGTGGCTCGGGGTGGGCTGACGGCACGGCCGGGTTCAATCACACCGGTATCCTCCGCCATAGCGGCGGGCCTTTTGCCGCGGAATACCTTGTGGAGAACAGCGTGCCGGGCTACTGGTTCCGTATGCGCTTTCCAAGCGGGGTCTCATCCGGAACTTCAGTGCGTCGCATCCTCTTCCAGGCGCCGTGCCAGAAGTTGCAAGTAATCGGCCAAGGCCAGCCCGACACGCCGCTGGGGTTCCTGTTCCGAGACGCGTCCGAGAACTCGGCCAAGGACTTCACGGTGGAAGTGAGTGACGATACGCACCCCACCTTTGCCCGCCTCAATGACGGCGATCTGGAGAATCCTTCCGGGCTCGATCCCGCGGACGCGCTTTACATCGGTTATGTGACGCCCTTCAATGCGGTGGAGTTCACGGTCCACAATGATTACCACAACGAAAACTCGTCAACCATGTCCGGTTTGTACTGGAATGGCGCCGGCTGGTCGAATCTCTCCGGCTTCTCAGACGGCACACAGGAACCGGCGGGTAAAACACTGGGCAAGAAAGGGAAGGTCTCCTGGCCCTTACCGCCCAATTGGAAGCAAAACCGCCCCATCGGCCCGGAATATCCTCACGGGTATTGGGTAATGCTGAAGTTTTCCCAGGGCCTGACGCCAAAGACCTACATCAGCGAAGCAGGGGTTTGGCCGGCGCCGGAGTCTCTGAAAAAATATCGTTTTGCGCTGACCGTGCGGGATCGGATGGTTCTCTGCAATCGACCGGACGCGCCCGATCAGATTGACGTTTCCAGAGCGCTCGAAGAGTACGGTTTCGAGGGTGAGGATAGCGCGAGCGTGAGGATAGGCGGCCAGGACATGGTTGTGGCCGCGGAACAGGCCTTTAATCAGGGTTTCATCGCGAAAACCGAAGACTGGTATCTGCTCAACGGGTACAACCCGCAGACCTTCGCGGTGGAACGAGCCGAAGCCGCGGGTCAGGCCCCGATCAACAACCGAGTGCTGGTTCGCGCGCCCCATACCGAGGCCGATCTGAAAAACCTTATGGGGCTGTATTACATTAACCAAACCGGCGCGTGGTACTTCGCGGGGCTAAAGGTCTACCAGCTCAGCCAGGACGTTTCCTGGTGGGACCCTGCGTCGGACCTGCCCCGACTCGATCTGGATCATCTCCACAATGCGTGCGGGGTGTACTGGCCCGAACGCAACTGGGTGATCTGGTCCGTGCCCATGATCGTGATCGGCACGGCCCAACCGACGAACAATCGCCTGATCGTATATGATTTGACGCTGCGAAGTTGGCTCCCACCATTCACTATGAGCCTGGCCGCTCTCGGCGCGGCGTACCATCATAATGCCAATGCTCCGGGACGAGTCGGCCAGATGGGCCTCTACGGCGGCGACTATCAGGGCCGCATTCTGCGACTTTTCGGGCCGGAGGACGACACGGACCTGGGATCTCCCATCAACGGGTGGGTGGAAACGGGCTGGCTGCACTTTGAGGCGCCCGAATTCAGGAAGCTGCTGCGCATACTCACGATGTACGGTAAGACCATCGGTGATCAAATCATCCTCAAGGTTTTTGCGGACGGCGATACCTCTTCATACCTTACCTATACCTATGACAAACTGGACAACCTTGGCGATAAGCTTTTTGCTCAAGAACAGAAGCCACAGAACGCAGCCGGCCGCTTCTTCAAATTCCGTATGGAGTTCTCCGGCGCGACAGACATATTCGGGCTCCAGGTGGGCGCATCCGTGATCCGTGAGTGGGGCTCTTTGTGACAAGCAGGGGCCAAAACCGCTTCAAGAGAAATGATGGATGGTCGGACTCTTGACGTGTGACGGAGGAGCCTTTTTCTTCAAGTCGAAAACGGAGAAGTCTTTTTGATCAGCGTTGTTGACAGCCGAACTCATCTGACATATGGTAACATCAGTGAGCCTCTGCTGGGAGGTAAGACGATGCAAATGGAAACGGCGCTCGATCGATTTCTTGTCACGTATCCAGCGCTATCCAGCCTTTTGGATGTTCTGGAGGAGATCGAAAGGATCGGCCTGTTGGCGGATCAATGGAGTGGTGAAGTAATGCAGCCCGTCCTCCAGTCAGTCAATTCTGCGGAGATGACTCTGGAAGTGGAGCCGGGGACCCTCACGATGCGATAGGCTTGTTATTGAGAGTAATCCAATGGGCGGGGCCAAGAGCAAGAAGGGCAGGTCGCGTGGTAGGTTGACGTCTCCAGCACCCGGCCACTCACCAAGCGCTCCGAGCAAAGGCCCAGCGGAAACGAACGAGCGCTTTCGTCAGACGGTCGCTTCACTGACAGATCTCCCTCCAACCTTCCAGGCGTTACGAGATCTATTTCAGCATTTCGGGACGGTGAACCCTTTCATCCTGCGAGAAGAGACCCTACGCCGTATTGAGCATCTGACTCATCGTCCATTGATCTCGTACGTGACCAAAGTGTACAACGTTCCCCGGGAAGTGCCTGCTCGCATCGACGACAGTGATCTTAGCGGCTTTCTTGATTTGACAAGTACTGTGGATGGCGATTGCCTGGATCTTTTTCTTGTGAGCAATGGTGGATCGCCCGAGGCGACCGAGCGCATCGTTGCGTTGCTGAGGCAGAAGTTCCAGAGCCTGAGGGTCATTGTCCCCGGCAATGCTTTTAGCGCAGCCACCCTTATGTGCTTTGCTGCCGACGAGATAATAATGGGCCCGATAGGAACACTCGGACCAATCGATCCACAGGTCAACGGGATTCCGGCAGAAGCCGTACTTAAATCGATAGAAACGATTGAACAAAGAATCAAGAAGGAAGGGATAGCCTCACTTGCCCCCTATTCGCCTCTGCTGAAAAAGTACGACCTGCATTTTTTGGAGATGTGCAAGGCTGCAAGAGAGTTATCCCGTGAGTTGGCCGAAAAATGGCTTACAGATTATATGTTCAAACGAGCAACTGACGAACAAGATTCAGATTGCGTAGAAGTAATAAGTCGCATCGTCGAGGAATTCGCCAGCTATGATACCAACAAGAGTCACGGCAGGGGCATTGGTCGCGAAAAAGCGCGTGCGGTCGGGTTGAAAGTTGTTTTCACAGAAGAAGTGAACGAGAAGTTAACAGACCTTATGAACAGCTTGTTCTTTCAGTATGAGTTCCTGTTTGATGCCACCAATTGGTTTAAACTTTTCGAGAATGCACGGGGAATTTCCTGGGGAAAATCCGCGCAGCCTATACTGGTGGCTGGTGGCCCGCCACCTTTACCGCCAAGAGTTTAGCCGCAGCGGTATGGTCGATTCTTTCCAGCTGTAGCGATGCCTCCTATTCTTACTGACGTGGGCTCCCAATGAGTTCCGACCAAAGGCCTGCGTCGAGTGAATCGTGTCTTTTTGCCTTATCTCTCCAAAACACGGGCGAATCTGTTGCGGGAACGGCATAATGGAAAAAACGAACAAACGAAAGCCGTCGCGCTGACCATGTTCAGCTGTCACGTGGATTATTAGCCCAAACTCTTTCAATGGAGATCGCTCCTCCATCAAGGCTGATCATTAGGACAAGCGCCTCTGCGGCTCTGTGGGATCGTAGCAACGAAACGATGAGCCGTCATGTTAGGGGGGTGAGGGCTGTCCTGTTCCATTAAGAGCCGTGAGACCACTTAAAGGAGCAACATGAGATCCGGCCGATATACCGCGTACCACGTGTATCAGAATCTTAGCTTTCCCGAAGCTCAAGAAGCTGCGACATGGCCGTACAAGCTCCCTGAATACCAGTGCAGACACTCCCAGCGAGGCGCGCTCTTCCAGTTCGAGAATATGGTGGAGCGCATCCATTTCGACGCGGCGGTCACCACGTGTTGCGACCAACCGGTGTTGAATTTTGCGAACAAGCCGCAGTACGCGGACGCGGCCCGCCCCATGAATCCCACCGATTGCGGCGCTCGCGCAAGAAGCGTCGGCTGCGCTGTGCTTGAAGTCTTTGTTGAAAGCGCTGCGGCCTTCTGCGCGGACGCGGGCGCGAAGGTGCGGCGGATTAAGGTCCAATGCCCTTCCCGCTGCCCGGACCTCGTGTCTATTTTGGGCGGCGGAAAGCTCAAAGGTCGGTACGGCGACTTCAAATCTCTGGGTGTTGAGGCGGGCGAAACGCTCATCCTGGAATACACACCGGACCCAGCGCTCGTCTCCGGGTGGTACGACAACTGCTCCGGAACGGCCGCGATCGCCGAGGAGTTCTGCGGTGGATACACACTCAGTTACACCATGAGGGCCGGGCTGGACAATCCCGGAGGTTGCGACTGCGATTGCTGTGGGAGCCGCGGGTCATTGCCGCCGCCCGCGATGACGCTTGTCGCGCCCTCATCAATTGACGCGGGTTGGGGAAATGACGTGGGAATTCCCGGCCTGATTAGTGGTGACGAGTCATGCTCCGGCGGCTCGATCGCGGGCGCGTTTTCCGGAATCGGCTCATCGCCGGTGACATGGGCGGCGCCGGTCCAATATCACTCAAACGGCGTCACGAGATTTGTCGCTCGTGACCCTGCGAGCGTGGGCGCGGAAGGCTCCCCCGCGTGTTGCGGGGGGAGCATTTTCTGGAGCGGCGCAGACGGATGCGGAGGTGGAGACACCGCGCAGACGACAATCATTCCGCGCATCGGGTCGTCCACAATCATCCCGGCGTCGGGAAGCGTGCTTACAGAAGGAAACAGTTACATTTTCAGCGGGAGCGGCGCGTGTTCGTATTCATCCAGCGCGAATTTGACGATCACGACGTCGTGTCTTACGAACACACCTGCGAATCTCGCTCGATATGACGGTTTCCTCCGGCGTATGATCGAGGGTCAGCTCCAGTTCAGCGGCGCGCATCAATGCTCGGGATGTTGCGGATCAGGATCGGTATCGGTTTCGTTCGCCAATGGATGCGGCGGGACTTACTCCGGGCAATATCAGGTCCGACGAGGTTACTCGGATTCAAGCCAGGTCGGCTATGTTTACAAATGTCGTGATTATTATTCGGGGAGCCAGCATTATTACAGGCCCACGCGGGCCGGCCTTTCATGCGACGGAAACTCAGGTTCATTCTCCGATGTCTCGGCGGAGTCACATGCGACGCTCCAGGAATGCGTTTCGAGCATCAGCGGGAAGGCCGCGATCCACATTTCCGGAGCCGGCGGATGCAGTGGAAGCCTATCGGGAAGCGCTTCCTGCTGTTGGTATTCGGATAACGGCTTTTCCGGATATGATTTCAGATCAAAAGTATACTCGTCCAGCGGTTCTCGCTGCTGCGCGGTGGATACTCAAAGCGGCGCGTGGGTCTTCAGCGGCAGTGGCGCTTCGTGCTGTCCGGTAACAGGATAACAAAATGGCCGGCGAAGGTTGCAGTCTCGAGAACTATATCGGCTTCCTGCGCTATCTTGCCTCGGTCGTGCAGACGCTCAACGGTGTTCCCGCGGTGAACGCCACTTGCCCCGAATGCGGCCGCACGTGGTCCGTTTGGAAGAGGCTCTGTCCCGAGAGCCCCGATTACGCATGTGGATACCGAGCTATCTGGAGATGCGAAAACCCCGAATGCGGCGAGATGGAACTCAGGTAACACGGCAAAAAGCTATGCTACCGCGGCCTTTACCTTTTGTGAAAGATCCGGTGCGCCGGAATATCTCACCGCAAAATCTCAACAACACGAATTCTTCGCAAGGAGCAAGCAGATGTACCCCAGCTCATTTGATTATCAAGCAGCCTTTGGGGAAAACCCCTGGGTGCGGCCTACGGAGCAGATTTCCAATCTCGTAGCAAAGTACGCTTCTTCGCTGGCGCCACGAGCCACACAATCGAATGCAGGCTCCACAAGCTACTCAAGCTGGGAATCGCCCGCGGTGGATCCGTCCGATCCCGCAGTGAGCCGGTATATGTCGCACCTGCTCGGCGGACAGCGCCAACAACTGAATGAATATGTTCGTCGAGCGGCCGGCGCGGGCATTCAGAGGTCCGGCCTGAACGTGAGGGGCGGCCCCGGCTTGGGCTCCTCATTGCGCCACGCGGCCATGCAGACGCTCGCGGCGGGGTACGGAGACCGTTTCCGGCAGGCTATGGATTACGGCAAATACGTTAAGGGCGCATCATACAGCCAATATCGAGAGGGCTTGAAGGACCTGCAAAATCTCTTGAGCACGCAGCATCGGTATCTGTCCAGCCAAGCGGACTGGAGCGGTCGGTTGGCCGCTCTCAAACATGGTGACTGGCAGCGTGAGTCGGAGTGGGAGCGCGACAGCCCTTTCCGGCAGCTTCGACTGCAGCAAGGAAGGCAGCAGCTCAAGATGAGCCAATGGCGGGATATGACGGAACGGGAAGCGCTTCCGAGAGCCCTGGAGGAGAAAAACCGGTTGGAACGCGATTGGCAACGCGCCATCGGGCTTGGCTTCGCCGGCGTGTCGCTCCCCAACGCGGCCGGCGCCCTTCTCAGCGCGGAACGAGCAATGGTCGGTCTGGGCGTCTGGCAACCTTTGAGCCGCTCGATCAGGTTCCAGGCGAGCTTGGGCTCGGGTAAAGGTTCCGGTGGCTAAGCATTTGATTTGATAAATACGGACCCGCATTCCAGCGCGTCACCCGGCGAACCCGGATCGGACTGCGGGGCAGGGGTCGGCGCCCGTAACCTTCGATTGTGGCTTCCGCCGGAATGGCGGAAATTGAGGCCAAGCGCGTGCCGTTTTTGCGAAATGAATCACTAAGTCCCGGCCGACTCGGTCACCGTGGCCTGGTGGGAAACGAGGGCGCCACGGGCTGGACGACCGGCGGTCCGGGGCGAGGGGGCCATCGATGCCAAGGGTACCAAGGATACCAGGGGTAGGCAGTATAGTATTCAATGCTGGGTTGAGCGGGCTGTTGCGGGGTCATGGCTGAGGCGAGCGTATCCTGTTGCCGTAAGCGGGCCTGCTGCTCCGACCAGGCGCGGCCCTGCTGAAGCACCGCTTCGTTGAAGGCCTGGAGGAGCTTCTGGCGCCTCTCCGCCTCTTCTTCCCGAAGATATTCGCGGTTAGCTTCTTCGGTCATCCTCACGGTCTGCTGAAGATAAGCATTGTTGGGGTCCCGTGCGAGCGCGTCCTTGAGGTGTTTCTCTCCGGCGAATCGGTTACCGAGGAAATACTCGGTCTTTCCTAGGCCGATGAGCGCTGCGACAAAATCGGGTCGCGCCGTGAGCGCCTGGTTGAAGTTCTTGCGGGCGTCATCCAGCATTCCCCGAGTGAGTTGAATCTCCGCCAAAAGGGTGCGAGCCGTTATGTCATCCGGGTAAAAAGCCAAAGCATCTTCCAGAGCGGCAATAGCTTCGGGGTACTTGCCCAATTGATAATAGGCGGATCCCAGGCCGAACATGGCCCCGTGATGAGTCATATCTTTGTCCAGCGCCTTCTCGTACCAAGAAACCGCTTCCTGGACTTTCCCTTCTCTGTGCAGCTTGAGGGCCTGCTCGAAGAGGTCACCGGCCGCGCCGGGTCCTTGAGCAAATGAGATCGAGAAAGGAACCAGCGCGGCGAACAATAGGAACAACGGCAACTGGGTCTTCTTCATGCAGCCCTCCTCCCGGGTTCCTGTGGCGGCATTTGGACACGCCGCCCCTGACGATGGTTCAACCCTGATCCTCGCATCCTATCACAGTTGAGACTGGGCTTGAAGTTCGCGGGAGCGTTCCTACGGTATGCCTTCAGTTATTCGAGGGAAAATCCCCCTGCCCGCCTTTAGGAAAGGGAGGATGTGTAGCGCTTTCCCCCTTTTCTAAAGAGGGATACAGAGGGATTTTCGAAGCGACCAAACCCAGCGGGGGTCTTCTTTCCCCCCGAGTAACTGAATCCTTACTTCCTACGGCGCAGGGACGCGGGAAGTGGGTGACGAGTTGTTTGCGGCTCAGGAAAGGGATGAGGCCGCTTTCGTCACACTTTCGTTTTTGTGGTTGACTAAATAGGTTAATCGTGGTCTCATAGGGGAAGGAGAACACATGTTCTCGCGTGCCGGTAATTCCCTAAAAAAGCCGACAAGGCGCTTATCACGAGAGAGGGGGTGCTCCACCGAATGAGACCTTGGTTAACCGAAAAAGCTAAGAAAGAGGGCCGCTCGGCCAATCCCGCGCGGGCCCAAGCCCACAACACCGCCTCGCATATGGAACTCACCCGTGCAGCGCAAGTTGCAAGTCCGCGCGAGGATCGGCCCGAACCATCAGGAGAGGTGTGACATGAACGAGGTAAGCCATCTGAAGCTGATGTCGAATTCGTTCGACAAGCTCCATGATCAGCTTTCGGTTATTCGCGGTCACGCGGAAGCGCTCAATGACGAGGAGGCCGTAAAGCTCGTGGGGGCCATGGAATTCGGCCTGCTCGCGCCTCTGCGGAAACTGCGGGCGCATCTGCGCATCCCGTACGATTGGCACGAACAGCGAAACCCACGCAAGGAGCGGGCGCATGAGTGACAAGCCAACCACGGTTGACGAGTGGAAGAGGCTTCATGCGTCCCGACTCGTGCAGTGTCGCTGGGGATGCATGCTCACCGAAGAGGCGTGTAGGACGTTTCAGTCGCGGAGGAGCCGCTTCGTGATCCACTTCAACGGCAGCGGTAATCCTTACCCAAGGGTCAATGCGGACTACCTCCAATGCGTCTATCCCGAGCCGTGCGATCATCTGATTTCTGAAGAAGAGGCCGAGGCGCTGGCCGAGGAACGGTTCGTTAAAGCGCAACAGCGCAGGTCCGAGCGGAGCGATCTCTTGCGTGCGGCTCGCGAAAAGGCACGGCTGGTGAGCCCCGAGCCCATGCTTGGTGAGGCGGAATGGACCCGCTCGCTTGTGACGAAGTGAGCCCGCTTGCGGCGCCCGCGACTTATCGCTCTCCTGCTCAAATCCGGCGCCGTGTGTCGGGAAGAATTGGTGGGACAGGCATCCCGGATTTAGTCCGGGGCAGTCTCGGCCTGTCATTCCTTTAGAGACAGGCGAGACGCCTGTCCCACCGAAGCCATGATTACGCGACCGATCTCTTGTCGTGCTGCACGCACGGCCAGTTTGTCAGGAAAGGAGGCGCCTGTGAAGAGGTCCACGGTGATCTGGTCATGCTCCATGTGCGGTCATGCCGCGTGGGGCAAGGTTCACGAAGCGCCGGATTTCTGCCCTTGCTGCGGAGAGAGCCTTTCCGCGGCTCTCCCGAACAGACAGTCCGCCGTCGAAGCCTATTTCTGCGATCGTTATCATCGGATCCACGAAGATCCGGCCTGGTTTTCTCGGTTTGAAACGAGATTCCTTTGATTTTTCAAAGCCAAGATAAGGAGATAAGCTATGAAGCGTTCGGAAATGATTTGTAAGACATGCATCAAGTTTGACAGCGCCAGATGTCGTTTACACCCGGAGCCGATCCCGGTGGCCGATCCCGCCACGCACTGGTGCGCGCAAGGCCAGTGGGAGCAGTGGTCTGAGCGATACCAGGAGATGGAACCCTACTACTGGGGTGAATGGGAAGATGCAAAGCCGGCTGAGGCTTGAGACCAACTGTCATAGCTAGAGAGCTACAACGAGTCATGAAAGCCTTCGGCTTCGGCGAGCGCTCCGGGGCTTCGCCTCGGAGATAAGAGGCACGAGCGCACCGTTGCGGAATAATTTGGAGGAGAGACTCATCTCCCCTCCAAACCACCCCATACGTAATCCCCGAACCAGGAGACCTCAACTCGACTGCTTTCATATGAAATCGATTCTTGGACTTCGTCCGAACAGGTCGTTGCCCTAGTGTCAATGGTCTTTCAACAGTGAGGCACGGTCACTATGGCGGGCTGAGAATCTCTTGAACGAAGGTCCGGCCGCCTTGCGTCGTCCGAAGGGAAGGAGATTTCCACCCGCCAGAGACCCGGTCCTTATCATCAGAACCTTAGGAGGCGCCCATGCCCGTACCTTCACACATGGTCATTTTTGATCGAACCTATGAGATCAAGGACATTTCGCCATTGCAGTCATCCGAGGGAATCCTCGGCCAGTCCGCGTACCGGGACGGGATCATCTATCTGGACAAAAACGTGGATCTATCGCTGAGCCTCAGGACGCTGTGGCACGAAGCGGTCCACGTGGCGCAGCAGGATCTCGTCACCGGCGCGGACGAGGCTGAGGCCCGGTGGATTGCGCTTTTCGTGCATAATCTTTTGGCCTCCAATCCCTGGCTGGCCGAATGCTACCTCGACGAACTGGACACCATGCCCTTTGATATCGAATCGGAATAGGAGCGCCGGCCCATCGCGAGGCGCGTGATCCTCCGAAATCCTTTGTTCTTGCTCTCAAAATCTGCTTAACCCCCATGACAAGGACTGCGCTTAACTCATCCGGATTCTCCGAAAATAAAGCTTCGCCTATCGTCGATTCTGTCGCTGAGGGCGCGTTTGACGAGCAATTCCTGGCTCAGATCAGCGACTTTGAAAGTTCGGATTTCACCGCCGGCGCCGCGTTGGACCTGTTGGGAAGGCTCATCGCGCACGTTCCGGTCGCATCCAAGGATAGTATGGAAAAGATCAAACTCTTGGACAAGCTGATCAATACTGCCCGGCATATGATGGAGACCAAGCTCAAGATGGATGACGCAGCCGCGGTCATGAAGCGGCTCGAGGACATGGAAGCCCAAATCGAGCAGCTCTCCAAGTAGTTACCCAGCCGAAGGGCTTTAAAAGAACTCGAGGGGTGGACCTTTCAAATCCCCCCCAGCCCCCATAGGCGCTCAAATAACGAATAGGTCTCTGTGATAACAAAGCCTTATCACCCTCTCCCTTCCCCCTCCCATCGAGGGAGGGGGTTCCGGAAACCCTCTCCCCTGGCGCGAGAGGGCAGGGTGATTATGCGTGCAAAGCGCCTTGCGGGAACAACCCGCTCCCCTGGCGGGAGAGGGCAGGGTGAGGGGGAGCCCGCCAAATCACTAACCTCCTTACTTTAGCGCCTATGCCCCCAACCCCCCTTCATCAAAGAGGGGAGCCGCATGTTCGCTCTTGTCCAAAGGGGAGGTCTGCCTTTTCCCCCTTTTCTAAAGGGGGATACAGGGGGATTTTCGTAACAAGGCCGCGGCATGAAGGAAGATCTAACGAAAGACTATAGCGGAGTCTGGCGCCGAATCGCGTACCGCCTCGAAGCGGTCTCCGGGAAGCTCCTCGGGCTGCTTCACCCATCCGACAAAACGGATATGGGGCTTCAGGAGTTCATTGAAGGCCTGCGGATCATCAACAAGCAGGGCGAGATGGTCTCCCTGATCATGAACCGGCCGCAAGAGATGGTTTTCCACAAGCTGCTCGAGTGCCGTGAAAAGAGGGCGCCTGCGCGGTTCATTTGCTGCAAGGCGCGGCAACTGGGCATTTCCACGTTAGTCGAGGCATTCATCTTTGCGCTGATCACCCGGCGTTTGAATCGCTTCGCGCTTATCGTAGCTCATTCCATCGAAAGCGCACACACCATTTTCTCAATGGCTCGGCGGTTTCATGCCCACCTCCCCGGCGAGCACGCTTCGGCCTTGGCTCGCAGCAACGTGCGCCTGATCGAATATCCTCCTCCGCGCTATTCCCGGTTGCAGATCGATACCGCGCAGAATCGGAACCTTGGTCGGGGCGGCACCTTCCACTACATGCACGCGAGCGAGGTGGCCTTTTGGGAACGGCCTGAAGATCCGATCCTCGCGATCAATCAAACGGTGCCACAGCACTGGGACACACTCGTATTCTGGGAATCCACCGCGAACGGCGCCCACAACCTCTTTCATCGGACCTGGGTCGCCGCGGAACGAGGAGAGAACGACATGGAGCCCCTATTCCTCTCCTGGAAAGGTTTCCCTGAGTACAGCCTCCCCGTGGCGCCTGACGAGCGACTCGCTCTCACTCCGGAAGAAGACGATTACGCGGTTAGGCACGGCCTCAACCCCGGAGAAACCAAGTGGGCTCGATACACCAGGGTCAACCAATGTCACAATTCATGGGACAAGTTCCACCAAGAGTATCCTGTGGGGGCGCATCTGGCGTTCAGGTTCACCGGGATGCCCTGGTTCGATCAGCAGGCGCTCCATGAGATGTTGGAGCAGGTCGCGAGACCGCCGATCATACGTGGATCTTTGCAATTCTCGGCGGATGAGCCGCGGATCCCCGAATTCGTTGACGACGAGCACGGCCCGTTGCACGTGTGGCTTGCGCCTCGTGCCGAAGCCTCTTATAGCCTTGGCATGGATGTGGGTGAAGGTGTGGCCGCGGACTATACGGTGATCCAGGTTGTCTGCAATGAAACCGGTGAAGTGGCCGCGGTGTACCGTTCCAATCGAGTCCGCGCGGAAATGGCCGGTGTGGATGCGTACCTCCTGGGCACGTGGTACAACGCGGGCCTGCTTGGGATCGAACGCAACGGTCCGGGCCTGGCCGCGCTTGCCGTCTGCGAACGAGGTCTGGCTGATTATCCGCAGATCACAGGGTATCCCAATCTTTACTATCACACGTTTACCGACCGAAAGATTCCCGAAGAAACTCGACGCCTGGGTTGGATCACGAACCGAGCCACCAAAGAGGCAATGCTCAATCGTCTCGCGCAGGCGATTGAGGCGCGCCAACTGACGATTTTCTGCAAGACCACGCTTCTGGAAATGCAAGGCTTTGTTTGGGACGCGGAGAAGAAAACCTTCAAGCAGAGCTACGTTGCAGCGGATTCCAAACTCGCGCATGATGACGAAATCATGGCCCTGGCCATCGCGAACGAAATGAGAACAAACGCGTGGGAGAACCGCTTTTTCAAAGGAGTCCGCCTGAACAAAGGCGCATTTTGAAGAGAACCATTGTTTGAGGAGAACCGGGGGAAACTTTTTTGATTACAAAAAAGTTTCCCCCGGACCCATTTCAAAAAACGCCACCCTGCGAGCGTCCGCGCCCTGCATGTCGCAGACCGCATCTCGCAAGACTCCGCGTCTGCGCGTGAAGCCGGGCGCCACAGACCTGAAGTGGCAGCTCTGAGTCCGAGCGTACAAATTGGACGGCATAATTGATGAAGGCTCGCTATCTTGATAACGGCACAATCGAGGTCTCAGGAGCGGTCGATCTGGTGAAATTCAACCGAATCTGGGCAGGCATCGGCTGGCCTGAGAAAGAACCTGGCTGTCTCTGTGTGGTTGGTGAGCGCACGGACAACCGGTACCATGCGCTTTGGGAAAAACAAGGCGGTCTGGTGGAACTGGCTGATGCCGCCATCGAAGCCAGAGACCGCTTCCTCATCGAGCGCGTCCTCGTGGACCCGGGAGACGAGCTTTCCACGTCATACCTAAGAAGCAAGCCCGGACTCTGCTTTCCCGAAACCCGAGAGCAAGACAGCACGATACTCGGGCCCGGAAATATCCGACCGAAGCCCGCGGTCTCTCTCAACACTCGCTCCCTATGCGTGGTCGCGCCGGTGTTGGGCCGTGTGCTGGAGAACTATCGGTCAGCGCTGGAGAAAACCCGCGCAGTGATCATGGAAGGCCGTCTGCTGATCCACGAAACCAATTGCCCCGGAGTCTTGTACGCGCTGCGACAGCCTCTGGAGGACTTGCTCAAATCCCCGACCATGAAAGCGCTCGTATGGGTCGTCACTGCTCTGGAAATGGCCCAAGGCAACGGCGACCTCGCGGAAATAAGCCAAGAACCGTGGTACGTGAACGTACCGCGAGATTCCGGTTAGAGGTGGCCCATTGGGAGCGAAGCGTCGGGACCGGCTTGCGGCAAATGCCTACGTGGCCGAAGGGTTCATCTCATGTTGAAAGGCTGCACAAATATGCGTATGGGCCTGATGTTCGGAATACGCGAAGAGCCGCAGTTTGGTGACGCGCTCATTCCCACACTTCTGAGACACGAAATGGCCTTGACGAGGGCTGATTGCTGTGCGATTATTGGACATAGATAAGATCAGTATTGGCAAACGGATCACTGTTTATAGGAAATAATGGTGGACATCAATGAGGACATATGAACGGACACACCCCTGGCTCACTTTCGATGTAGATTTAAGGCGGGCACCGGCAAAGCTGTGGATCATGCTCGGGGAATGCCAGTCCAAGTGTGAGCACATCAGTTGGGCACCCTTGCTGCCGGAGACTCAAAAAAGACTGCACCAGTTATACCTCGCCAAGGGGAGCTTGGCCACGACCGCAATCGAGGGTAATACGCTCTCTGAAAAAGAAGTCCTCTTGCATCTTGAGAAGAAGCTCAAACTGCCTCCCTCGAAGAAATACCTTGCCCAAGAAGTTCAGAACATCGTGGATGCCTGTAACGAAATCCTCGCCAAGGTTGAAACGGGAGAAGAATTGCACTTGTCTTCGGAAGGAACCGAGGCGTTCAATAGACAAGCCCTCCGCGATTTAGAACTGGATAATGACGTGATGCCAGGAGAGATTCGAAGGCACTCTGTGGGGGTTTCACGCTACAAAGCTCCACCGCACAAGGATTGTGATTTTCTTTTGGCGAAACTTTGTGATTGGCTTAACGGTCCAACATTCGCTCCTGCAGGCAGCACCCGCATTGTGTCTGCCGTAATTAAGGCAGTGCTCGCTCATCTGTATCTGGCTTGGATTCATCCGTTTGGCGATGGGAATGGGAGGACAGCTCGTCTAGTCGAGTTCCAAATCCTGATATCATCTGGAGTGCCTGCTCCTGCTGCACACCTCCTAAGCAATCACTACAACCTAACTCGCACGGAATACTACCGTCAGTTAGATAAGGCTAGCCGATCTGGTGGGGATGTCGTTTCGTTTCTTCTGTATGGTGTACAAGGCTTTCTGGATGGACTACGTAATCAATTGGATGAACTTCGAAGTCAGCAGTGGCAAGTCGTCTGGCGGGACTACGTGTGGAGGAGTTTTAGAGAGAGGAGAAGCCCATCTGATGAACGAAGAAGGCAATTGGTCTTTGCTTTGTCCAGGTCGGCGGACCCCGTCCCATTGTCCAAGCTGGATGAACTTGATCCACGCCTGACGAAAGCGTATGCCGGGAGAACCAGCAAGACACTCTCAAGAGATGTGAACGCGTTGGTCAGCATGGGCCTTGTGGTGAAAAGTAAAGGCAAGGTACGGGCCCGAAAAGAGGCTATCCTGGGATTTCTGCCGGTCGGCACCACCGCGCATGAGACTTGGCGGGAGGTGATGGGGGAGGGGGACCGGGAAAAGGAGTGATTCTGGGCTCAGGCTATAATCGTCATGTTCCCAAACATCTTTGGAGATTAGGAGCGTGGCCACAAGTAGGGCCAAGACCACACTCCTTAACTCCGCGATTGTGCTTCATTGATGACTGGGCCCACGTACTGATTAGAGGTCCGCAGCGGGGCAGGAAGCGCAGACCCAGCCCACCAGCTGACCCCGACACTCCCTTTTCTCAACATCTGTTTTACTTCATCAAGGTCTTTGCCAATGCGTCGAAGGCCTTTTGATGGATCGCGTCCGTGAAGGCGTTGCCTGGGACCGGATGCGACCCGACCTTGGCAACCACCATTTGGGCTTTCGGATCGATGTACAGGCGCTGGCCGAACACGCCCATCGCGAGGTATGCGCCGTTCTGGTTGTGGGTTATCCACCATTGGCTCCGGTACGACCAACCCGGGCGGGTGGGCTGATTGCCTTTGGCGAATGCGTCGCGATCTCCGCCCTTCATTATGTCCTCAACAACGCTCTTCGGCACGACCTCACGGCCTTCCCATTGCCCCATTTGCAGCATGGTTTGCCCCAAACGAGCCAAGTCGCGCAGCGTCACGTTCAGCCCGCCCATAGCGACCTCGACGCCCAGCGGATCAGCGAGATAGTAACCCTTGTGATCCGCGCCGATCTTGCTCCAAATCATCTCGGACACAAGCTCGGACAAAGATTTGCCGGTGGCCCTGCTCGCGACCCATCCCAAAACGTCGGAACTCGCGGACTTGTACCCGAATGCCTCGCCGTGCGGTCCTTCACGTTCGGTCAGGGCCGCCAAGGTCGCATAAAGATTGGTCGGGCCCTGGTAATTGGGCGGAGGCGGAGCCCAGTCGGCCGCGATCACATACTTGAATATGTCTGATTTCGGATCTGTATAGACTTCTGAAAACTTCGCGCCCACACGCATGTCCATGACTTGTCTCACCGTCGCGTCTCCGTAAGCCGAAGCAGCCAATTCAGGCACGTGCTTGGAAACCGGCGCGTTTTCATCGAGCACGCCTTTCGATACGAGGATGGCCGCAACCAAGCCCACGAACGACTTGCTCGTGGAAAACAACATATGGTGGGTATCGGGCGTCATGCCGTTCAGGTATCGCTCATAGATAACCTTCCCTTTCTGCAGGACCACAATCCCGTCTGTGTACGTGTTGCGCAGGAAAGCGTCGAAGGTGACCGGGCTGCCCTTGTCGTCGTCAAAGGCAAATTTGTCAAGCTCTTTCAAATCCGCGGCCAACGCGGTGGCCGTGGGGCCTCGATCCACGGGCTTGGTAGGAAACAGCTCCCGTGAATGCTGAAAAGACCATCTTATGAAGGGATAACTTAACCAGTTCGCCTTCGTTACTTGCTTCCCCTCAGGCGGCGGCGAGCCCTTCATCAATCCTGCGGCCTGCCAATCAACCGGCGGAGGTAGCTGCGCCGGGGCCTGCGCGGCCACCTGGCACGCGATCCACACGAAAGCGCAAGCCAGCGTAAAGACTCGTCTCATGGGTCCCCTCCTGATTTTTCTTGCGTGGAAGACCGATCTTGGATGCATATTCGGTACTTGTACCACACTTCAAGCGGTTCCTATAAGCCTTATTTGTCCGTCAGGCGCGCGATCCGGCCTTGTCCGTCTCTGAGCCCCGCAACTCGTGCGTAAGGCGTGATGCTTCGTTGACAAATCTGCTGATATACTGATAAAATAGCCGCGGCTGGGGAGGGAAATCCCATTTGGAGTGGCTTTCTCTCCCATGTGGTTGATCCGGTCCGGCTCATGGCTCCGCATTGCTTCTCGCCTCGGCAGAATCCCTCCGCCGGCCGTGCCGGCTCTGCTTGTAGCCGCATTTTCTATCTGTTCCTGCACGCTCGTCGCTCATTCCCCGCACATACGACAAGCCGCCGAAATCGAAGTTCTCAAGGATCATCGAGGCTTAGCAGCGTCCTTTAACGGGCAGATCCCCTACCAGAGGTGGAGGCTCCCATCGTGGGGCGATGAGCTGAGGCACGTGTGGCTGGTGGGGCATCATGATTTCCGAAAATCCGATCGCCTTGAGATCATCCTCTATTTCCACGGGATGCATTCCAAGGACTACTATCGAGCATTCCAGGCTGAGCTTAAGGAAGTCGCGGAAAAGCATCCGCGACGGCCGTTCCTCTTTGTAGGCTTGGTGGATACGCCATTTGTGGATGCCAAGACCAAGAGCGAGCAGCGCTGGAAAGGCCTGGTCCCCAAGGACGGCGAGCGGCCCGATCGGCTTTTTGATGTGGTAAACCAGCTCTACAAGGCGATCCGGATTACGATCCCCCATGTGAAGAAAGAGAACACCAGACTCGTGTTGGCGGGCTTTTCCGGCGGGGGACGGGTGCTGGACTCGGTGGGCAAGTGGCTCGCGGTCAGTCCCAAGGATGACCCGTACGCCGCGGTGTTCCGGTCTACGCTTTCAAAGCTCGTTTACTTCGATTGCTGGTTTGACCCCACTATCGTGGAGACGGTCCCCACGCTGCTGGAAGCTAACCCGCGCATCAAGATCGTGGGAACCGTGCACATGAAGAAGCCTGAAGAGCACGCAAGAAAGCTTGCGGGGAAACTCAACCTCGTCAACCGTAAAGGAAGCAACGAAATGGTGGGGCATGGGGGCAGGGTGGTCATCTTCAAAGACAAATCGCATTGGGATGCCGTTATATCTCGGTTGAGTCAGGCCCTGGGAGTCTGATGGAAAGGATGAGGCTTCAAAATATGACAAATGATAACCAATAGTTAACAGGAGGCCGACCTTGACGGTAATCCCTGCCCGTGTTATACGAGTCCGTCAAGCGCAGACCCCCGAGGATGCCCGTGACCGCATCTCAAGCCCGAACCGTCGACCAAGAGTACGAGGAGACTTATGCCTTCCTGTGCAGTTTGGAGCGCTTTGGCATCCTCCTGGGCCTGGAGAACATAACACGACTGCTTGATGGGCTGGGCAACCCGCAGAAGCGTTTTGCCTCGATTCACGTGGCCGGCACCAAGGGGAAAGGCTCCACTGCGTCCTTTGTTTATCACATCCTGGAGGATGCGGGATTCACAGCCGCTTTGTATACCTCGCCGCACCTGAACGATTTCCGCGAACGCATTCGGGTGAACGGCTCGCTGGTCTCTAAGGAAGCGATAATATCGGCCACGCAGAAGGTCCGGCAGGTGTGCGATCCTGAACTTACAACGTTTTTCGAGTTCACCACCGCGGTCGCGTTCGAGTGTATTGCTCAGGCCGCGCCGGATATCGCGGTGGTGGAAGTGGGGCTCGGAGGCCGGCTCGACGCGACCAACACCGTTGATCCGCTGGTCACGGTGATCACGGACATTGCTCGTGAGCATGAAGACTATCTGGGCCAGGGCATTGAATCCGTTGCGCGCGAAAAGGCCGGTATTATCAAGCGCGGGGCGCCTCTGGTCACCGGCGCCACCAGGAAGGGCGCACGGAAAGTTATAAGCGAGGTGGCTCAAGAACACGGCGCTCCCATGCGGCTCTTCGGCCGTGACTTCATCGGCAAACGGACCGGTCCGAGTCTGTTCACGTACAGGTCCGAGCGGCGGACGCTCGAAGATTTGCGCATCAGCATGGTCGGCGCGCACCAAATAAAGAACGCCGCGTTGGCCTGCGCGGTAGCGGAAGAACTGCAGAGCCTGGGATACGCCATATCGGAAGCCGCAATTCGCTCCGGTCTGGCCAGGACCACGTTCCCTGGCAGGTTTGAGCTTCTGAGGCGCAGGCCGGACGTGGTGATCGACGGCGCGCACAGCCCTGAAAGCATGAGACTGCTCAAGAGCACGCTCCGGCAGACCTATCCCGGAGTACGACCGTTAGTCGTGCTGGGAATGCTCCAGGAGAAGAACTATCGCGAGATGGTGCGGATTATCGCGCCTATCGCAAAGGAAGTAGTATGCGTCGCGCCTCAGGGCGACCGGGCGCTGGACCCGGAAAAGCTTGCGGAGTTGGTCCGCGAAATGGGCGTCCCTGTTTCCGTGGCTCAAAGCATAGAAGAGGGCTTCCACAAGGCCCTGGGCAAGGCCGGCCGGAATGACCTCGTGTTGGCTACCGGCTCTCTTTATATGATCGGCCCGATCAGGAGAGCCTGCGGCTGGGTTGACGAATGAGTATCGCGACGAGTTACCGGGAAGAGTAGTTTCCGGGGAGGCCAATAAAATCCCCCCAACCCCCTTTTCAAAGGGGGCGATTCGCTTGCCGCCCTTTAGGAAGGCGGGCACGCGACGCTTTTCCCCCTTTTCTAAAGGGGGATACAGGGGGATTTCTTGGAACCCGAGGCGCATGAAAACTCCTGGTTCTTGCGATGGCTTCACGTGGCTGTATTCCGAGGGTCAAGACATCGATGCGTAGCAATCGAGCAATCCCACACCTGAAGAGCACATCCCGACTGCTCGCTCCCAGCCTGAATGGAACGCACAGGGTGGGACCGGTCGAGCCCGGTGACGCCTCGGCGCGGGCCGGGGCTCGTGCGGGCCAAGCGCTCTTCTTTATGTGCGTGCTCATGCTCGTCCATATCGCGTCCGTTGGGCTCAATGCGCGCGAAGGCCTTCCCCCGAATTTGTTAGACAGGCAAGTTCTAGACCACTCCGCAATCCTTCCGACCGATGTGCCGATTGAACTCTCCGCGGAACGTCTTTCATTCAACTACGAGACCAACACGTACACCGCTCGGGGCAACGTGACGCTCCGGCAAGGCAATACGCGGTTGAGGGCGGACAGCATCAGCTATGAGGGCGCCACGGGCATGCTCACCGCGAAAGGAAGCGTGATCGCGCGTATGGGGAGCGACGTGGTGGAGGCCGAGAGTGTATCCATCAAGTTGGCTGACGCGACCGGAGTGATGGTTAACGGCAAACTGCTCCTGACACGGCACAATGTGTACCTGGAAGGCCAGAAGCTGGAGAAGGTGGGCGAGTCAACCTATCGCATCGAAAAAGGGAGCTTCACCACGTGTCAAGGTCCGTCACCCGACTGGAAGATCACAGGCCGGGACCTGGACGTGACACTGGAGGGTTACGGGGTCCTACGGCACGGCTTTTTCCATATTCGGGAGATTCCCGTCTTTTATCTTCCTTGGATGTTCTATCCTGCGAAACGTCAGCGGCAAACAGGCTTTATGGTGCCCGCGTTCTCCAACAGCTCTCTTCGGGGTTTTGACTTCCGCCTTCCGTTCTTCGTGAATCTCGGGCCCAGCGCGGATATGACCGTCACTCCGCGCGTGTGCACTCGACGAGCCCTTCAGACCGCGCTCGAATTTCGTTATGTGCCGTGGGAGGATTTGAACGGTCGATTCTACGGAGAGTACACGTACGACTGGAAATACGGTCCGACGTCCGAGCCGGGGAGCCACCGGTTCTACGCCACGTGGCGCCACGACCAGGATCTGTTCGGTTTGGCCGATCTCAGGATAAATGGCAATTGGGTGTCCGACCGAGATTACTTCGAATTCTGGGGCGGTCGATGGGACAGACGCAAGCGGGTCCGATACCTGGAGTCCAATGCCGTGTTATATCGGCAAACGAACAATTTCCTGTTCCAGGCTGAAGGCCGTTACTTTGACGACCTCGCGGTCCCTGACAACGCGATTACGGTGCAGACGATCCCCATCGTGACGGGCGCCGTCTTTAATCAGCAGATTCCGTACACTCCATTCTATTTGAGTTCCAACATGGTATTTGACAATTTCTTCGCGCCCATCCCGCGAGATCATTGGTTGGGGAGCCGTTTGAGGGCGGACGCCAGGCTCAGCCTCCCGATCGCGTTGGGCCGCTATCTCAAGCTGGAACCCTCCATGACGTACTTTGCCAAGGCGTACGCCGCGGAATACTATCGCAACCC
>VGSG01000073.1 GCA_016875095.1 Deltaproteobacteria bacterium | reverse complement strand
CGATGGGCCTAACCGTAGCGGAGAAAATCATTGAAGCCCACTTGGTTAAGGGCAGGATGGAACCTCGGTGGGAGATCGCGATCAAGATCGATCATGCGCTTATCCAAGACGCCACCGGAACCATGACCATGCTGGAATTCCTGGCCATGGGCGTACGGCAGGTCAAGACCGAGGTGGCGGTGATCTACGTGGATCACAACCTCTTGCAGACCGACTTTCGAAATGCCGACGATCACCGGTTTCTGCGGACGGCCGCGGCGAAATTCGGGATAGTTTACTCCAAGCCGGGGAACGGGATTTCTCATCAGGTGCATCTGGAGCGCTTCAGCGCGCCAGGGAAAACTTTGCTCGGATCCGACAGCCACACTCCTACCAATGGCGGGAGCGCCATGCTCGCCATCGGCGCCGGCGGCCTGGATGTGGCAATGGCGTTGGCCGGGCGTCCGTTCCATCTCAGGATGCCGGAAATCATCGGCGTGCGGCTGGCGGGCAAGCTTCAACCCTGGGTTTCGGCAAAGGACGTGATTCTGGAATTGCTGCGTCGGTTTACGGTCAAAGGTGGGGTGGGAAAGATCTATGAATACTTCGGCCCGGGAGTGGAAACTCTCTCCGCTACCGATCGAGGGACCATAGGCAATATGGGGACTGAGCTGGGCTTGACCACAAGTGTCTTCCCCTCTGACCAGAGAACTCGCGAGTTCTTGGAGAGCCAGGGGAGGGGCGACGCATGGCGGGAAATCAAGGCCGACCCGGACGCTCGTTACAGCAAGGTTATCGAAGTCGCGCTCGATGAGCTGGAGCCCTTGATCGCGTGCCCGAGCTCCCCGGACAACGTGAGAAAGGTCTCGGAAGTTGAAGGGATCGACGTGGCCCAAGTCATTGTGGGTTCCTCGGTGAACTCATCCTTTCGCGACCTCATGGTCACCGCAAAGGCCGTGGAGGGCAGGCATTGCGCTCCCGACACGAGTTTTGAGATCAACCCGGGAAGCCACCAGGTCCTTCTGAACGTGGCCGATGCCGGCGGCATCATGAACCTCATTCTCGCGGGCGCACGAATACACCAATCAGGGTGCCTGGGGTGCATCGGCATGGGTCAAGCGCCCGCCACAGGCGCCGTTTCCTTGAGGACCTTCCCGAGGAATTTCCCAGGCAGGAGCGGGACTCAAGATGATAAGGTATACCTCTGCTCCCCCGAGACCGCTGTGGCTGCGGCCGTTTTCGGCAAAATCACCGACCCCCGAAAATTGGGGGACTATCCTCAAGTGTCGAATCCCACGTCATACCTGGTGAATGATGAAAATCTCCTCTTTCCCTCAAAGGACGCCTCGAGCGTTGAAGTGATCATGGGGCCGAATATCAAGCCGTTTCCCAAGTTCGGTCCCCTGGAGGAAGATATCGAGGCCATTGTGGCCCTCAAGACGCCGGATAACATCACCACGGACCATATCATGCCCGCGGGCAGCAAGGCGCTTCCCCTGCGAAGCAACATTGAGGCGATCAGCGAGTTTGTTTATTCCAGCGTGGATCCTACGTTCTCTCGACGTTGTCGGGATGCGGGCGACGCGGTCATCGTGGGCGGCGCGAACTACGGACAAGGCTCTTCTCGTGAACACGCGGCCATCGCGCCCCGATATCTGGGCGTGAGGGCCAAGGTGGTCAAGAGCTTTGCGCGCATTCACAAAGCGAACCTGATCAATTTCGGCATACTCCCGTTGACCTTCGTGAATCCGGCGGATTACGACCGAATATCCCAGGGAGATCCGGTCCGCATGAAGGAGATTCGGAGCCAAATCCGGAGTGGAAAGGCGGAATTCAGCATAGAAATAGGGGGGCGTGAGGTCCGCGTGCGACTGGAGGTAACGGAGAGGGAGCGAGAAATCTTGCTGGCCGGGTCCTTACTCAACCTGGCCGCCGGAAAGTGATCCAAAACGTAGGTGGTTTGAAAATGGATGATACCAGAGCAAAAGAGCTGATTATGAAGAAGCAGACCAGCGGCCGCATCTCTTGTTACGCGGCAATGGAAGTGGCCAAGGAAGCGGGTCTCACCACGCGCAAGGTCGGAGAGCTCCTCAATGAGATGCAGATCAAGATCTGCGCGTGCCAACTGGGTTGCTTTGATTAAGAAGCGTGTGAATCGCGGGGCCCGGAGATCAGAATTCCATGCCCTCCCGAGCTTCCCTGAAGAGCGGCATGGGAATATCCTGACGGGTTCGATGATCGTGAAGAACCATGCCCTTGGCCGTCACTTGAGTGATGGTGGCGCCACCAACCTGAGTGCCCGCGCCCACGAAATACCCTCGGCCGTCCGGGTCTTCTACCATGCCTCGAAGCTCACCCTCGCCCACCTGGATGACGCCTACCAGCTTGAGCTGAGACCTGTCGAAACGGCACAGCGGCAATGACGGAGGACATTCGGTGGGGAGTATTTCCGTCGGCTGCTTGAACGGGTCGCGCTCCACTGTGAAGACACTTTTCGTCGGGGGGGCTGGAACCGCCACAGCAGGCTTTTCGGGCGCAGGCGCGCCTGGCTCCCTTCTCTTGCCCTGCATGGCGACCGGAGGTTTTTCCGGGGCCTTTGCCGGGGGTGCGGGTTTGACTTCAGGCGCCGGTTTCCTGGGTGGCGCGGGTTTTTCCGGCGCGGCGGGGGTGACCGCCGGCGCGGTCGGCGGGGGCTGAGGGGCCTCAGCGCCGGGCTCGCGCTTCTTTGCGATAAGGAGGGGCGATCCTCCGCGGGTCTGAGCCGCAGCGACCGAAGGCGGACTTTGCCGCAGGATTCCGTCAATTGCGATGTTAAGGTCCTGACAACCGGATGAGAGGACGCAGAAACCCACTGCGAGCGCTAATCCCGCGAACTTCCGCATGACACTGCCATATGTTTCCCGGGTCATCATTCCGCATACCCTCTACGATCAATCGGGCCCCGACCGCTTGCGGGGCGGAGGCCGCGGCGCCCCCGGCCTAGCCGCCTTTTGCTCCTGGACTCTCTTGACCTCTTCAGGGGTGAGACGCCTGTACGTCTCGCCGCTGATCTCTGCCTCGAGGTGAATCAGGTCAAGCTTGGTCGCCAGCTCCGTCTCGCGTGGGGAGAGCCCCGTGGCTCTCTTCAATGCAATGCTCGGAACATTCACGATACGGGGAAGATCATTGAGGCCCGAGAGGAACGCGCCCTGTTTCTGATAGTCGCCGGTGGTGCTGAGGCTAATGGGGATCTTGGCGTAATAAAGTTCCGTGTCCACCTGCTCCGCGCCGGGAACAAACTTCTTGGAGATGAGATGAGTCTCGCTCAGGAGCTGGGTAACCGTTTGCAGGAGCTGCTCGATCTCCTGCTTTTCCGGCAGGGACGCCACCATGGTCTCCAACTTGTCTTTGAGTTCCTGAATGCGTGCTTTGAGCTGAGGACCTTGCTTCTCTATGTTCTCCTGATTGATAATATCCGTCTTTATGCGCGCAATCTGTTGCTCAAGAGATTGAATGGCGCTGAGACTGTCCGATATGACCAGGAAGTAAAATGCAATCAGGAGCAGCGCGGCTATTGCAACCACAATGGCGAGTCGCTGGATCTTCGAGACCCTGAAGAAAAGTTCTTCGACCGTCATGGCGGCATCCTCATCGTAATGTCCCAACGACCTTGAACTGCATGGACCCAAGCGCCCCTCTGCCGGCGCCACGCACCACCTGGACAAGCCTCACATCGGCGAAGAAGGATTCGTCCTTCTTACTCGGATCCATGCGCGGCTGTTTCGCAGTGTAATTCTTGCGGATCTTCTGCAGGTTTTCCACGAATTTCACAATCACCGTGTTGTCTACGCCGGTTCCCTCGAGCGTGAAATTGCGGCCCGACTTGGTCATTTGCTGAACCCACACTTCGTCCGGAATGGCCAGAGAGACCGCTCCCATGAACGGGGCAGGGGTATCTCGTATCTTCGTCAGCCGCTCGATAGTATCCACCTGCTTTTGAAGCCGGGCGATTTCCGCCTTGAGCGTATTGATTTCCTGGTTTCTCTGTTTGAGCTTGTTGAGCTTCTCTTCCTGTCTGCTCTTTTCAGTGTTGAGGTCACCGATTTTGACGGACACGTATGTGTATGCCAAGCCCATCAAACCGAATGCGGCCACAAGAACGGCCAGAGCCGTGATTCCGAAGCTCTTCAGCTCACGCTTGCGTAGGATCTGCCTGATGGGAAGTAGATTTATCCTGACCATCTAAACTATCTTGTCCTTTTCATCTCGGAGGGCCAATCCAACGGCCACCGCCATTGAAGGCCCCACGTGAGTCAGGTAATCCAGGTCAAACGTTTTCTCGTCGATTCTAAGACTCCTGAAGGGATCTACCAGTTCTACCGGTATGTTCAATTCTTCTTGCATAGTGGAAGCCAGACCGTAGGTCTTGGCCGCGCCCCCGGACAGGAAAATCTTCTGAATCGGATCGTACGAGATGTTCGAAGCAAAGAAATCCAGTATCTTCTGCAATTCCGTGACCGTATAGTCCACCGCCCGCTGGAGGATCTTGCGCAGGTTTCGCGGGTTGATTCCCTCCATTTGCGCGCCGTTCTTGATATTCTCGGCTCTCGTGTAGCTCACATCAAAAAAACGCATGATCTCACGAGTAATGGAATCGCCGCCCAGCGGAAGATCCCTGGTATACTGCGTAGCGCCCGACTTGAGGATGTTCACGTTGACCGTGCTGGCCCCCACGTTTACGAGAGCCACAACCTCCTCTTGGACGTTAGGGTAACAAAACTCGTACATTACCTCCAAGGCGAAGGGATCCACGTCAATAACCACCGGATTAAGATTCACGGAGCGTATCAAGCCGACGTACTCATCCATGTAGTCTTTCTTCGCCGCCACCAGCACCACTTCCATGGTCCCTTCCCGCTCGGGCCGGTCCCCCATGATACAGAAATCCAGATTCACGTCCTTGATATCAAAAGGTATGTACGGCTCGGCCTCCAGTTCGATCTGCTTCTCCAGTTGAGCGTCGGACATGGAATTCATGGTCACCTGTTTCACAATCACGGACTTGCCCGCGATTGAAGTAGCCACCTCCTTGGTCCGGCTCCTTGAGCCGGAGTGCAAGCTCAGAATGCTGCTCGCCACCTCCTCAGGTTTCTTGACGGACTTGTCCACCACTGCGCCGTCCGGCAAGGGAGCGACCCCGACGAATTGGAGCTCAAAGCCTTTCTTTAAGCGATCTATCTCGACCATCTTCACCGAGCAGGTGCCAATGTCGAGTCCGAGGATTTTTGGCGCAGCCATCTATTCTCCTCACATGGAGAGCGCGAGCGCTTCTGTTGTGCCGGGTCAATCGTACACGAATCGGGCCATTATGTCAATAAAAACTATTGATTCCCAATTGATAAGCGAGTTTTTTAAAGTAGTCTATTCTAAATGATCAGCGTCCACAGAGTCCCGCCTCGTGAATATATACACCGTCTCCTCGGGCCGCGCCATCCCCAGTTTCCGCTTCGCAGCCCGCTCAACCACTCGCCCGTCCGTCCGCACAAGGGTGACACGCCTCTCCAAGTCAACAATTTCAGATCCCAGTTTCGTGTTCGCTTTCTCCAAATCGGCCTTCTTCTTAAGCAACTCCTTGCGCTGGGCCAACCCCTTTTCGCCCATGAGCATGCCGGCCGACACCAGGAGCAAGAGAACCACTATAAAGCGAACCCACTTGAGGGCCTGCGCCAATGCAGTTACCATTGAGAGAACCCTTGAACCTGTTCCGCCCGCGGACGAAGTCGATCGGACCGTCGCGAGCATTCCATAAGAATCAAGGAACTTATATAACATAATACCAATATTCTCAAGGGGTTTCTAGTCCCCGCCGTATTGCTTTATGATACTGTTGAATAAAAACCGAGTCAATTCTCTGTCCTCAGCAGCAGGGAACGAAAGTGTTCTCCGGGCGAGCAGGGCCTCTAACAGGGCTCCCAGACCACCCGTCAACCTCAGCCAGCGGCTGCCCCTCTCGTCGGTAAGGAAATCAGCAGGGCGCCCGTCGAACACGATGGCGCCGCTCGTCAGGAAGATAACCCGTTCCGCGGCCAGGACCGCCTCAACATCATTGGCGATCTCGATCACCGTGAGCCCGGGGTCCTTGCGAAGTTCCTCCAGAAGTGATCGTATGGATCTCCGTGTGGGGGTATCGAGCATTGAAAGGGCTTCGTCAAGGATCAGCGCCCGGGTTCCCATGGCCAGGAATCCGGCCAGCGCCAGCTTCTGTTGTTCCCCCCCTGAGAGCATGTGTGTCAGGCGCTTCTCCATGCCTCTGAGTCCGATCCACTCCAGGGCTTGGTCAAGACGCGCTTGGATCTCGCCCGCGGGAACTTGGGCGTTTTCCAGGCTGAAGAGCAGGTCTTCTTCCACTGAGATTCCCACCAGCGCGTCGTACGGGTCTCCGCCTATGTACCCTACCGGCACGTGGGAGTCCTCGGAAACGACGACGGATCCTGAATGTGGCTCAAGGAGCCCTGCAATGAGCTTGGCTAACGTGCTCTTCCCCGATCCGTCAGGTCCGAGGATCGCGACCGGCGAGTCCCGTTCGATCCGCATGCTCAGATCGCTGATAAGCGGCTTGCCGGGGAGATACGAGAAGGAGACGGAAAAAAGGCTGATCATGGGAGGCCGAGACTCGGCAGGCTTTGCGCAAACAAACGAGTTGTTTCGCGAGGGCAGGGTGGCCGGACCCTTTGACGTTTTAGGATGCCGCGAGTCGACGCGTTCAGGATACGTGGCCCCCGCAATATGAGAGCTACTTAGATTTTATGGTGTCGATCAACCTATCCTTGATGCCTTTCTTAGCCTTACTCGGCTTGCCTGCCGCGGGGGTTGCGGATTTCTCCACCAGCTCAACTACAGAGAGGGGGGCGCCGTCGCCCGGGCGAGCGCCTTTCTTCAAGATTCGCACATATCCGCCTTCGCGGTTGGCGTATCGAGGAGCTATCTCTTCAAAGAGCCGTCGCGCCACCTCTTTGGAGCGAAACACTCTCAGCGCGAGTCTTCGGGCATGCAAATCACCGCGCTTGCCCAGGGTGATCATTCTATCCCCCAGGCTCCTGAGCGCTTTAGCCCTGGCATCGGTCGTCGTGATGCTCTCGTGTTCCATCAGCGAGGTCACCATGTTTCTCAGCATGGCTTGTCGCTGAGCGGTTCTCATTCCCAGCTTTGTTCTAGCTTTTCTATGGCGCATCCTTGCCTCCCGGCCTCATTCTCCAATGAAAGTTTCTCGTTCCTGCTGCATGCGTTCCAGGTCCTCACGGCTCGGGAAGTTCGGAATATTCATTCCCAGGCTCAGGCCCATATCGGCAAGGATCTCCTTGATCTCATTGAGCGATTTCCGTCCGAAGTTCTTGGTCTTGAGCATTTCGGTTTCTGAACGTTGCACCAACTCGCCGATGAACTTGATATCCGCATTTTTCAGGCAGTTCGCGGAGCGGACACTCAGTTCCAGCTCACTTACGCTGCGGTAGAGGTTGTCGTTGATTTGGGGCTCCTGGTAGGGACGTTCTTCATCCGAGACCCGTTCCGTCTCCTCAAAGTTAAGGAAAGCCAGGAACTGCTCTCTCAATATCTTTGCCGCGTAGGCGAGGGCGTCTTCGGGAGTGACGGCCCCGTTGGTCCAGATTTCCATAGTGAGTCGGTCGTAATCGGTTCGGCGTCCGACGCGGGCGTTGGTTATTTTGTAGCTGACCTTCTCGATAGGTGAAAAAGCCGCATCCAAGGCCAGCGTTCCAATGGGATCGTCTTCTCCCTTGTGGGCTTCCGCAGGCACGTATCCCTTGCCCCATTCCACACGCATGGTCATGGAGAGACGTCCCTCTTTTGAAAGTGTGGCAAGCATTTGCTCGGGATTGATAATTTCGACGACGCTGTCCCCGATAATGTCTCCCGCGTGGACCTCACCTTCGCCCGCCGCCTCCAGTTTCAGTTCTCGCGGCTCAGGCATATGAAGCTTCAACCGGACTTTCTTCAGATTGAGGATAAGGTCGGTTACGTCCTCTTTGACCCCGGGAATGGTTGAGAACTCGTGCAGCACGCCATCGATCTTGACCGCGGTGATGGCCGCGCCCTGAAGAGAGGAGAGGAGGACCCGTCGGAGCGCGTTCCCCAGCGTGATGCCGTAACCCCGCTCCAGAGGCTCGCAAACAAACTTCCCATAGAAGGGGGTATGAGAAGACTCTTCGACCTCCATACGGCGGGGCCGAATAAGTTCAGTCCAGTTGCGGCTTGTCAGGGCTTGCCCTGTATCAGTCATGATTTCCCCCTTATCTCCTAGCGATTTTCGCTGCGCCGATTGGGGGATCGGCGTTCAGCGCTGGCTTCCATACCCCTTAAGCAAACAACCCTACAATGGTCCACAGGTGAGGCGCCGTCCGCCCAGCAAGAAGCGGCGCACCGCAAGCCTGTAGCACTATTTCGAGTAGAATTCCACAATCAATTGCTCACGTATGGTCGGCGGCAACTGCTCCCTGGTGGGAAGGGCTTTCACGGCGCCCTTGAAATTGGCCTCGTCCACTTCCAACCATTCCGGGATCCCCCTCCGCACCGCGGTTTTCAGGGATTCTTCTATGGCGGGAATCTTACGGCTTTTTTCTCTCACCTCGACCACGGCGCCGGGCCGAGTCCTAAACGACGGAATATCCACTTTGCGCCCGTTGACCAGAAAGTGCCCGTGGTTCACCAGTTGCCTGGCTTCCGCGCGGGATGAGGCGAATCCCATTCGATACACCATGTTGTCCAAACGCGATTCCAGAAGGGCCAGCAGCCTTTCGCCGGTGACCCCTCTTTGCCGCTCAGCGGCTCGCGCGGTGTTCCGGAACTGGCTTTCCAGCAGGCCGTAGATCCTTCTCACTTTCTGCTTCTCACGGAGCTGAACTCCGTAATCGGAGTGCTTCGGCCGACCGTGACCATGCTGCCCGGGGGGGTAGTTGCGCCGCTCGATCGCGCACTTGTCCGAATAGCATCGGTCGCCTTTCAGAAACAGCTTTTGCATTTCTCTTCGGCAAAACCTGCACACGGATTCCCTGTAACGTGCCAACTCTGTCTCTCCTTTGAGCTAACCGCGTTCTTTCATAGGACGCTCCCTGCTTACACCCTTCTGCGCTTTGGCGGCCTGCACCCGTTATGCGGAATAGGAGTGACGTCCTTGATCAAGGTGATCTGGAGCCCTGCGGCCTGCAATGCTCGAAGAGCAGCTTCTCTTCCGGCGCCCGGACCCTTGATCAGCACGTCCACGCTGCGCATCCCCTGATCCATCGCCTTCCGAGCCGCGTCCTCCGCTGCCAACTGGGAAGCGAACGGAGTCGATTTCCTCGACCCTTTGAATCCTTGAGTTCCTGCGGAGGACCACGCCACCGTATTCCCCTTAAGGTCGGTTATGGTGACGACGGTATTGTTAAAGGTGGACTGAATATGGGCCACCCCGTGGGGAATATTGCGTTTCTCCTTCTTCTTCCTCTGAGTTCCTCGCCTCGGCATCTATCTCTCCATTACCGGATACACCCGGGTTTGAAACCCCGCTGTAAACACGGCGGTTCCTGCGCATTATCTATTGATCGCCCGCCCGCTCTCCGGAGGAATATCTGATTCGCCTCCGCGCTGCCGCGGCCAATGCGGTGAGCACGGGGAATCACTTCTTTCTCCCGATCTGCTGCCTCCTTGGGCCCTTGCGAGTTCGGGCGTTCGTATGCGTGCGCTGGCCCCGCACCGGTAGGCCCCGACGATGTCGAAGCCCACGATAGCAGCCGAGGTCCATCAAGCGCTTGATATTCATGCCCACTTCGCGGCGGAGATCGCCCTCGACCTTGTGCTCGCGGTCAATGATCTCTCGGACTCTGGCCACATCCCTTTCGGTGAGGTCGTCGGTCTTCAGGTTAGGATCCAGACCGCTCTCGTTCAGGATCTTTTTCGCAGTGGTCCTTCCGATCCCGTAGATGTACGTGAGCGCAATCTCCATACGCTTGTTCTTGGGTAAGTCAATCCCTGCGATTCGGGCCACGATATTCCTCCAGACGGACCGGCCGACGCCTGCAAGCGCTACCCTTGACGCTGCTTATGCTTCGGGTTCTCACAGATGACGCGTACTACGCCTTTCCGTTTTATGATCTTGCACTTGTCACAGATTCTCTTCACCGATGCTCTGACTTTCATGGAAGCCTCCTGCCCGGATTGGCCGCGGCCTCCCTAGCCCAGTACCCTGACTATGGAGGAGAATATTCCCTCGATCGGCCCCACGCCCTCTACTCGCCGGAGCAGTCCCTTCTTGTCGTAGTAGTCGATCAAAGGCGCGGTTTGCTCCGCGTACACGTTGAGTCGCTCCCTGATGGTGGCTTCCGAGTCGTCATCCCTCTGATAGAGCTCGCTGCCGCACGCGTCGCAGATACCCTCTTTCTTCGGGCGATTGAACATGACGTGGTACATCTTTCCGCACGCGGAGTTGCGGCAGGTCCTTCTCCCGGTGAGCCTCTTCATCAGCTCTTCGTCGGGCACATCCACCAGGATCGCGTGATCGATCATCTTGCTTATTTCGACCATAATCTTATCAAGGGCCTGGGCCTGCCCCAGCGTCCTGGGGAACCCGTCCAACATGAAGCCCTTATCCAGATCGGGCTTTGCCAGCCTTTCTTTCACCACGCCGACCACCACCTCATCCGGAACCAGCTCGCCCTTGTCCATGTACTCCTTGGCCTTGAGCCCCATAGGGGTCCCTTCTTTCACCGCGGCCCGGAATATGTCGCCGGTCGAAATCTGGGGTATCCGGTACTTATCCGTAAGCTTCTTGGCCTGCGTTCCTTTGCCTGACCCTGGTCCGCCCAACAATACGATTCTCATCACGTATTCCTCTTGAACAGGAAGACCGGCCTAGCCGCGCCTTCCCTTAATCCGACCCGTGCGGATAAATCCCTCATAGTGCCGTTGTATCATGTGCGTCTCGATCTGAGTCAACGTGTCCAGAGCCACGCCCACCACAATCAGGAGCGAAGTTCCTCCGAAATAGAACGGCGCGTTGAACTTCGCCGCGAGAATGGTAGGGAGCACACAGACCAGCGACACGTACACCGCTCCTCCGAACGTCAGTCTGGTGAGCACCCGATCGATATATTCCGCGGTCTTCTTCCCCGGCCTGATACCGGGTATGTATCCGCCGTATTTCTTCATGTTGTCCGCCACATCCACCGGATTGAAGGTCACAGCGGTGTAGAAGTAGCAGAAGAATACAATCAGAGCCACGTATACAAGTTCATGAAGCCCGGTCCCCGGGCGGAGCAAATCCGTTATCTGTTTGACCACCGGCACGTCCAGGAACTGCCCTATGGTCGCAGGAAAGATGATCAGCGACGAAGCAAAGATCGGCGGTATAACCCCCGCGGTGTTCACCTTTAGCGGCAAGTGGGTGCTCTGGCCGCCATAGATACGCCGACCCACCACGCGCTTGGCGTACTGGACCGGTATCCGGCGCTGACCCCGCTCCACGAACACGATGACAGCGATCACTCCCACCATGATCACCATGAGGAGGAGCAGCACCAGGAAGCCCATATCACCCGTCTTGACGAGCTGGATCGTGCTTCCCAGAGCTTCAGGCATCCGGGCCACGATACCCGCGAATATGATGAGTGAAATGCCGTTGCCGATCCCACGTTCGGTGATCTGTTCCCCGAGCCACATGAGAAAGGCTGTGCCTGCGGCCAGGGTTATCATCGCCAGGAAAACGAATTGCATGGGGGGCATGTACACGAGACCGGGGCTCTTGACTAAACCGATGCTGATACCCATTCCCTGAATCAAGGCCAACCCGATGGTGCTGTACCGAGTATATTGAGTGATCTTCTTCCGGCCGGCTTCACCCTCTTTGGAGAGTCGCTCCAGATGAGGAACCACCACGGTAAGGAGCTGCAAAATAATGGATGCGCTGATGTAGGGCATGATCCCCAGGGCAAAGACGGAGAAATTCTCCATCGCTCCGCCGGTGAACATATCGATGACGCCGAAAAGGGTCTGAGCGTACTGCGCGAAAAGATCCTTGAGGGCTTCAGCGTTTATGCCCGGGGTGGGCACCCGGACCCCGACGCGATACACCAGCAGCATGAGCAGGGTAAAGATTACCCTGCGCTTGAGTTCCGGGATCTTGGCAATATTTTGGAACGAGCCTATCACGGTGGGATTCTCCCCAATACTCAGCTCTTACGTGACGGAGAGATCTGATCTCAAGGCGTCCCGCCGGACACCCTCAGATCTCCTCCACGGTTCCACCTGCCGCTTCTATCTTGGCTTTTGCCGCGGCGCTCACTCTTTCAAGCTGTATGGTATACGCGGCTGAAACATCACCCTGAGAGAGGAGTTTCACGGGACCCCGTCTCTTAACCAAGCCTTTTTCCCTCAGCATCTCAGGGGTGATCACCGCGCCGGCCTCAAATCGCGCCAGCTCCTTGATGTTGACCACATTGTAGCGCACTTTGAAGGGCGCATTGGAAAAACCCTTCTTGGGCAGTCGACGCTGCAAGGGCATCTGGCCGCCCTCAAATCGGGGGTCAACATCGGGTGAACTCCGGGACTTCTGACCCTTGTGGCCCTTACCGGAGGTCTTACCCCGGCCGGAGGATTCGCCCCGACCGATCCTCTTGCGCTGTTTTCTCTTTGTTGGTCCTTTCAGATTCGACAGATCCATATGTCTCTCCCTCGGCGGCACGGAAAAGGCTTAATCAGCCTTGTATCTCTTCCACGTCCACCAGGTGACTGACCTTGCGTATCATGCCTCGTATTGCAGGGGTATCCTGCAGCACTTTGCTCTGGCGCAGTTTTCTCAGTCCCAGACCTCGCACGGTCTCCTGTTGTCGCTTAGGGGCGGATAGAGCGCTCTTCTTGTATGTGACCTTAATCATCATTCTGGGTCTCCTCTGTCGGCTCGGACTCGTCTTCCGGCCCGAGCTTGCCCAGTTTCTTGGCGATTTGCTGCTTCGTCCGCAGGTTCCTCAATCCGTCAAAGGTCGCCTTTACCACATTGTGCGGATTATTGGTCCCGATGCACTTGGTAAGGATATCGGTGACTCCCGCGGCTTCCATAACGGCCCGCACCGCGCCGCCCGCTATCACGCCGGTCCCGGACGCAGCCGGTTTGAGCAAAACTCTTCCCGCTCCATATTGGCCTGTAATCTCGTGGGGGATCGTGCCGTCCGCGATGGGAACCTCGATCATGGATCCTTTCGCCCGTTCCATACCTTTGCGAATGGCCTCAGGAACCTCGTTGGCTTTGCCCAGGCCGTATCCGACCCGCCCAAGGCCGTCGCCGACCACGACGATTGCGCTGAATGAAAAACGTCGGCCGCCTTTCACAACTTTGGCCACACGACTGAGGTGGACTACCCTGTCCTTCAGCTCTCGTTCGGTGCTCGTATCGGATCTTGTCAGCAAACGCCTCCTCCTTGCCTATTCTCCCTAGAAATCGAGTCCACCCTCTCGGGCGCCGTCTGCCAGGGCTTTCACCTTGCCGTGATACAAGTACGGACCTCTGTCGAAGACCACCTTGTGGATGTTCTTTTCCTTTGCGCGCTCGGCGATCCTGCGTCCCACAGCTCGGGCCAGATCTTTGTCAAAGGGCTGGCCGGTTTTCCGGCGAAACCCCTTGTCGAGCGTGGAAGCGGCCACCAAGGTAACTCCGTTCCGATCGTCCACGATCTGGGCGGCAATGTGCCGGTGCGATCGGAAAACCGTCAGACGGGGGTGATTTCCTCCGCCCTTGATGCTGTGACGCACACGTCTGGATCTTTTTTCCTGCGCTGCTTGCTTTCTTGACTCACGAGCCATCCAATATTCCTCTCAGCATCTCGCACGATCGGCGGGCCCCAGGGATCATTTGGCGCCTGCTTTGCCCACCTTGCGCCGAATCTGTTCGCCCAAGTACCGTATACCTTTGCCCCGGTACGGTTCGGGTTTGCGCACCCGTCGGATGCAAGCGGCCATCTCGCCGACGCTCTGCTTGTCAATGCCTCGCACGTGAATGACGGTATTCTTCTCCACCTCGACCGTAAGCCCCTCCGGGATAGGAAGGACCACGGGGTGAGAATAGCCCACATTGAGTGTCAGGTTATTCTTGTCGGCTTCCGCTCGGTATCCGACGCCCTGAATCTCCAAGGTCTTGGTGAATCCCTGCGTCACGCCGGTCACCATATTGTTGATCAAACTACGGGTCAGTCCGTGCATGGCGCGACTCTTTCGTTGCTCGCTCTTGGCAGTGACACGGATTTCCGTTTCGCCGATATCCAGAACCACCAGATCCGGGACTCGGAGAGTAAGAGCGCCCTTGGGACCCTCCACGCTCAGGGTAGGGGGAGCGAACGTGGCTTTGACCTTCTCAGGTAACGGCACCGGCGCTTTGCCTATTCTCGACATGAATCCCACTCCTCTTCCACTCGGCTTACCATACGCTACAGAGCACTTCTCCGCCGATGCGGCGCCGCGCGGCCTCTTGATCGGTCATGAGGCCCTGGGATGTGGAGATGATGAGGATCCCCACACCACCGTGGCTCTTCATGTGGTGATCCTGGCCCACGTAAACCCGTCTCCCCGGGCGGGAGACCTTTGCCAGTCCCTCAATGGAGCACTCATCGGTGTCGTCGTAGCGCAAGGTGACCTTGAGCACACCTTGTTTGTTCTTGGCCGATCGTATGACCTTGTACTTCCTGATGTACCCCTCTTCCTTGAGGATCTGGGCGATGCCGATCTTCAGGTTGGAGGCGGGAATCGTAACCTGTTCCTTCCGGGCGTGCCTGGCATTGCGGATACGGGTGAGCATGTCCGCTACGGGGTCAGTCATCGACATGTGCAGGGTCTCCTACCAGCTTGATTTGATCATCCCCGGGATGTTGCCTTTTAGGGCCTGATTCCTGAGACATATCCGGCAAACGTTGAACTTCCGGTAGTAGCCCCGAGGACGACCGCACACTTGGCATCGGTTGTATTCTCGAACCGCGAATTTCTTCGGCCTCAATTGCTTGGCTATGAGCGACTTCTTGGCCATGCCTTCTCCCTGATGTTACCGAGCGCTATTTCCTGAACGGCAACCCCATGTACGCGAGCAACTCACGAGCTTCCTCATCCGTCCGCGCGGAGGTGACCACGGTGATGTTCATGCCCCGGATCTTGTCGATCTTGTCGTAATCGACCTCCGGAAAGATGATCTGCTCTTTGATTCCCATGGAGAAATTGCCTCGACCGTCGAACCCCTTGGGGTTCACCCCTCGAAAGTCCCTCACCCGGGGGAGGGCCACATTGATCAGTTTGTCGAGGAAGTGATACATCTGATCCCGTCTCAGGGTTACTTTGCATCCGATGGTCATGCCGGCCCTGAGCTTGAAGGACGCGATCGACTTGCGCGCTTTGCGCAGCACGGGCCACTGGCCGGTGATGAGCGCCAGCTCCTGCTGGGCGCTTTCAACGACCTTCGCATTCTGGATTGCCTCGCCCAGACCCATATTGACAATGATCTTCTCGATCTGGGGCGCCTGCATCCGGTTCTTGTACTTGAACCGATCCATGAGCGCTGGAAGCACGGACTCCTCATAAAATGCTTTCAAGCGAGACGCCATGACCTCGTTCCTCTAGCTGTCGATCTGTTCGCCACATTTCTTGCAGTAGCGCACCCTGCTGCCGTCATCCAGGACACGCCTGCCCGTTCGGGAAGGCTTGGAACACTTGGGGCACACGAGCATAAGCTTGCTCAGTTTCAGCGGGCCTTCCTTCTCTATTATCCCGCCCTGCTGGCTACCTTTGCCCCCCGGTCTGGTGTGGCGTTTCACGAAATTTACTCGTTCCACCAGGGCGCTGCCCTTCTCGACATAGACCTTGAGGACTCGGCCTTCTTTTCCCTGTTCCTTGCCCGCGATTACCTTGACCCGGTCGTTCTTTCTGATCTGAGCCATGATTCAGAGGACCTCCGGCGCCAGGGAGATAATCTTCATGAATTTTCGGGCCCTGAGTTCCCGTGCGACGGGCCCGAAGATGCGGGTGCCGATCGGCTCCATCTGGTTATTGATCAGGACCGCGGAATTATCGTCAAAGCGAATATAGGAGCCGTCCGGACGCCGAACCGGTCTGCTGGTTCGCACCACGACGGCTTTGTGGACCTCTCCCTTCTTCACCTTGGAATTAGGGATGGCCTCCTTCACCGACACAACCACCACATCGCCCACACTGGCATACTTGCGCCGCGTCCCTCCGAGCACCTTGATACAGAAAAGCTCTTTGGCGCCGGAATTGTCGGCCACGGCCAGGCGAGTCTGCTGTTGAATCATACTCCACCTCCGGGCAGAGCAGCCTCCTTAACCACCTTGCGCACTCGCCAGTGCTTGTTCCGGCTCAGGGGGCGCGTCTCAACGATCATCACCTCGTCCCCCACATTGCACCGATTCTCTTCGTCGTGGGCCATCAAGCGCTTCCGGCGCCGCACGAATTTCTTGTACACAGGGTGAAGGACCGTGCGTGACACTTCAACCACCACGGTCTTGTCCATCTTATTGCTGACCACGATTCCCGTGCGAACCTTGCGCTGCCTGCGTTCCAGTGAGGAGTTCGTCATGAAGACGCCTCCTTTTCTCTGATTATGGTTTGTACCCGCGCTATCTCTTTGCGGAGCTGCGTGAGGCGGCTGGTCTTTTCCAGTTGGCCTGTGGCGTGCCGGAAGCGCAGCTTAAACTCTTCCTCGCGAAACTCCTTTTCTTTGGCGTGCAACTGATCTACGGAGAGATCCCTGAGCTCACGAGCCTTCATGACAACTCCTCACGCACCACAAATCGAGTTTTGATGGGGAGCTTCATCGCCGCCAAACGGAACGCTTCCCGAGCCACGGTTTCAGGCACGCCCTCCATCTCGTACATGATCTTGCCCGGCTTAACCACGGCTACCCATTCTTCCGGGGATCCTTTACCCTTGCCCATACGGGTTTCAGCGGGCTTCTTGGTGATGGGCTTGTCCGGGAAAATGCGGATCCAAATCTTGCCGCCTCTCTTCACATGACGGGTCATGGCGACTCGGCCCGCCTCGATCTGCTTGGAGGTAATCCATCCGGGAGCGAGAGCCATAAGGCCGTATTCGCCGAACGAGACCTGGGCGCCTCTCAGAGGCTGCCCACGCATGTTCCCCTTCTGCTTCTTTCGGTATTTGACCTTCTTCGGCGCGAGCATATCAACTCTCCCCTGCCTGGGCGCTCACCTTTTCTCCCTTGAAAATCCAGACCTTGATGCCGATCACACCGTAGGTGGTCCTGGCTTCGGCAAACCCATAGTCGATGTCCGCCCGCAGCGTGTGGAGGGGGACCCGTCCCTCCCGGTACCATTCCCTGCGGGCCATTTCCGCGCCGCCCAATCGGCCTGCGGTCGCGATCCGTATCCCTTTGGCGCCTGACTTGAGAGCGCTGCCCACCGACTTCTTCATCGCGCGGCGAAACGCAACCCGGCGCTCCAACTGGGTCGCGACATTTTCCGCGACCAACTGCGCGTCGATCTCAGGACGCCGAATCTCCTTGATGTCCACGATCACGTCCTTGTCCGTGACGTTGAGGAGATCCCGGCGCAGTTTCTCGATTTCGCTCCCCTTGGGCCCGATAACGATGCCCGGCCGCGCGGTATGGATGATGAGCCGAATCTTCCCCGCAGCTCTTTCGATCTCGATTTTGGAGATGCTGGCCTGGGCAAGGCGTTTCTTCACATACGAGCGCAGCTTGAGATCTTCGATGAGAAACTCACCGTAATCTTTCTCCGAATACCATCGAGAATCCCAGGTTCGATTGACCCCGAGCCGAAATCCGTTCGGATGAACTTTCTGTCCCAATAGGAGACCTCCTGAGGGTTAGCGGGGCCGCGACGTTCGAGCGGCGTCGCCCGTCGGCCCCAGCGTTCGCTGAGCCCTATCCTTCCGTGACCGCGACACAGATGTGGCTTGTCCTCTTCCTGATGCGAGTTGCCCGACCCATGGCCCGTGGGCTCCATCGCTTGAGTGTAGGCCCCTCGTCTACCGTGATGCGGCTTATGTAAAGCCTGTCCTCGTCGACTCCGGCCGAGCGAGACGCGTTATCCAGCGCGGATTGGACAACCTTACGAATAATCTTGGCCCCTTTTTTCGGCGTAAAGCGGAGCAGATCCAGCGCAGAATCGACCTTCATACCACGGACAAGATCCGCGACCAGTCTGGCCTTGCGCGCGGAAATGCGAGAGTGCCTCAGATTCGCTTCCCAATCCATGGCTACCTCCCTTTCCTGGCCTTTCTGTCCGCGGCGTGACCGTGAAATGTCCGCGTCGGCGCAAACTCGCCAAGCTTATGTCCCACCATGTTCTCCGTCACAAAGACGGGGATGAACTTCTTGCCGTTATGCACGGCAAAGGTAAGACCCACCATGTCCGGTATGATCGTCGAGCGCCGGGACCAGGTCTGGATAACTTTCCGAGACGCCGTCTCACGCGCCTGATTCACTTTGGTGAGCAGGTGGCCGTCCACGAAAGGACCCTTATGAACCGAACGGGGCATGGCGCTTACTTCCTTCTCTTGACGATGTACTGGTCGGAATTCTTATTCCGCTTCCGAGTCTTGTACCCTTTGGTGGGCACTCCCCAGGGCGTGCAGGGATGGCGGCCTCCCGATGTTCGGCCTTCACCTCCGCCGTGGGGATGGTCCACAGGGTTCATCACCACTCCACGGACCTTCGGACGTCGCCCCAGACGCCTGGAGCGGCCAGCCTTGCCGAAAGAGATCTTCTCGTGGTCCAGGTTTCCTACCTGACCCACCGTGGCTCTACATCGGTCCAGAACCATGCGAACCTCTCCGGAAGGCAGCTTTATCTGCGCGTATCCCTGTTCCTTGGCCATGACCTGTCCATAGGTCCCGGCCGAGCGGATAATCTGACCGCCCTTGCCGATTTTCATTTCCACATTGTGAACAAAGGTGCCCAACGGGATGTTTTTCAGGGGCAGGCAATTGCCGGGTCTTATGTCCGCCTTATCGCCCGCTTCCACCTTGTCTCCCACCTGCAGTCCGTGAGGCCAAAGAATGTATCGCTTGTCACCGTCCACGTACGTGATGAGCGCGAGGCGCGCGGATCGGTTTGGATCATACTCAATGCCGGTGACCGTGCCAGTGATGTCGGTCTTGTCCCTCTTGAAGTCCACCAGTCTGAATCGGCGCTTGTGCCCGCCACCCCGGTGCCTGACGGTCATTCTCCCCAGATTGTTGCGCCCACCTTTCTTGCGCAAGCCCTTGAGAAGGGACTTTTCGGGCTCCGTCTTCGTGATCTCCTCGAAAGTGAGGCCGCTTTGGAACCTCATACCGGGTGACGTGGGTTTGTACTTCTTGACTCCCATCTGCTCAATCCTCGTGCCTGTTCAAGACGCTGGAGCGGTCATGATTCCACTCACACGCCTTCGAAGAACTCTACTCGCTGGCCTTCCTTGATCCGTACGATGGCCTTCTTCCAGTCTTTTCGTCTGCCGGTGGTTCGCCCAAGCCTCTTGGGCTTTCCGGGCCGGTTCTGGGTGCGCACCGACAGGACGGTGACTTTGAAGAGCTTTTCCACCGCCTTCTTGATTTCGGATTTATTGGCGCGGGGGTCCACCTCGAAGACGATCTGGTTGCCCTCGTCCTTCATAATGGAACTCTTCTCCGTGACGATCGGTCGTCGGACGATCTGGTATTCCTCAAACATCAGGCCAACCTTTCCCGGATCTTCGGGAGCGCGTCCTGCAAGAGGACCAGCCGCTCGTACCGCAGCAGGTCATACACATTGAGCCCCTCGCAGGGTAGGGTCAGGTAGTGATAAAGGTTCCTCGAAGACCTCGACAGGTTCTCGTCTTTCTCAGGGACCACAAAGAGGGCCTTGTGCCCGTCCAGCCCCAAGCTTCTGCACACCTCCAGGAAATTCCTGGTCTTGGGCTCATCCAACTCGATCTTGTCAAGCACCGTCAATTGATTCTCTTTGAGCTTGGCCGACAGGACCGACCGCAGCGCGGCCTTGCGCACCTTCTTGGGAAGCGAAAAGGCGTAGGAGCGCGGATGAGGCCCGAAAATCGTGCCGCCACCCTTCCAGAGCGGTGATCGGCTGCTGCCCGCACGGGCCCGTCCGGTGCCCTTTTGCCGCCACGGCTTCTTGCCGCCGCCTCTTACATCGCCCTTGGTCTTGGTGGAAGCCGAGCCCTGCCTCCGTTTGGCCAATTGCCAGACGACGGTCCGCTGGACCAGATGATCTCGGATCTCCGCGTTGAAGATAGAGTCGTCCAGTTCAATGGAGCCCATCTTCTGCCCGTTCTGGTTAACTACGTCTACAGAGGCCATCACTTCTTCCTTATCGCCACAATTCCTCCGTTTGCGCCCGGAATAGGGCCTCTGAGGAACAGCAGATTCTCATCGGGTCGCACTTCGACCACCCGCACGCTGGTGAGGGTCACCTGAGCCCCTCCCATGCGTCCCGGCAGCCGCTTGCCCTTAAAAACGCGAGCCGGATAGGCGCATTGCCCCACGGACCCGGGAATTCTATGCGATCGAGACCCGTGGGTTTCCCTGCCGCCGCCAAAATTCCACCGCTTGATCACTCCCGCGAATCCCTTGCCCTTGCTGATGCCCGTAACTTTCACCACCTCGCCGGGCTCAAAGATGTCCGCACGGATCTCCTGGCCCACCTCAACGGACTCGGGGTCCGCCACGGGGAACTCACGGAGCACCTTGAAGGGCGGTGTTCCCGCCTTGGAGAATTGTCCGAGCACGGGTTTGGATAGCCTTGTCTCTTTCGTGGGGCCAAAACCCACCTGAACCTTAGACCCGCCCCGCTTCCGAATAACCGTGCACGGTCCCGTCTCAACGACGGTGACACCCAGGGCGCGGCCGGATTCGTCGAAGACCTGGATCATACCGATTTTTCTTCCCAGCATTCCGTCAATCATTGCGGCGCCTCCATGCTCCGAGTCCTGACCGGCTCTTACGCCTTGATCTCCACATCCACGCCCGGAGAGAGGTCGAGCTTCATAAGCGCGTCCAGCGTCTGCTGCGTGGGTTCCAAGATGTCCAACAAACGCTTGTGGACCCTGATCTCGAACTGTTCGCGTGACTTCTTGTCAATATGCGGAGACCGCAGCACGCAATACTTGTGTATCTTGGTCGGCAGCGGGATAGGGCCTGCGACCTTTGCGCCGGTTCGTTCCGCAGTCTCCACTATTTCGTGAGCGGACTGGTCCAAGAGCTTATGATCGTAAGCTTTCAGCCGTATCCGTATTTTCAGAGTCGGAACATCCATGTCCTCAACCTCTCATCTCCCGTCCGGGTGAGTCTATTCGACGACATCCGAGACGACGCCTGCGCCGACGGTTCGGCCGCCTTCACGGATCGCGAAACGCAACTCCTTCTCCATCGCAATGGGGGTGATCAGCTCAGCCTCAATGGTCACATTGTCTCCGGGCATCACCATCTCCACCCCCTCGGGAAGCTTCACCACTCCGGTCACGTCCGTGGTCCGGAAGTAAAACTGGGGACGATACCCGTTGAAAAACGGCGTGTGACGACCACCCTCCTCCTTGTTCAAAATATACGTCTCCGCCTTGAACTTCGTGTGCGGCGTGATCGAACCCGGAGCGGCAACCACCTGACCACGCTCCACCTCGTCACGCTTGATACCCCGAAGGAGCACACCAATATTGTCCCCCGCCTCTCCACGGTCGAGCACCTTGCGGAACATCTCCACTCCCGTGCACACCGTCTTCACCGTGGGACGAAGACCCACTATCTCCACCTCTTCATTCACCTTAATAACCCCACGCTCAACACGACCGGTCACCACCGTGCCTCGACCCGATATGCTGAACACGTCCTCAATCGGCATCAGAAAAGGCTTGTCTATGTCACGAACCGGAACCGGAACGTAACTGTCCACCGCCTCCATCAAATCCAATACACACTTGGCGTCGGCATGATTCGGATCTCCCGCCTCCAGCGCCTTGAGCGCGCTCCCCCGAACTATGGGGATGTCGTCTCCAGGAAACTCATACGAACTGAGCAACTCCCGAAGCTCCAACTCCACCAACTCTATGAGCTCCGGATCATCCACCATATCCACCTTGTTCAAAAAGACCACGATATACGGAACCCCCACCTGACGAGCCAATAAGATGTGCTCTCGTGTCTGGGGCATGGGTCCGTCATTCGCGCCCACCACCAAAATCGCGCCGTCCATCTGCGCCGCGCCCGTGATCATGTTCTTGATGTAGTCCGCATGCCCGGGACAGTCCACATGCGCATAGTGACGATTGGCCGTCTCATACTCCACGTGCGCCGTCGCTATGGTGATGCCCCGCTCCTTCTCCTCCGGCGCCTTGTCGATCTCCTCAAAGGGCACGTAACTCGCCAGCCCGCGCTTGGATAAAATCAACGTGATCGCAGCGGTCAACGTCGTCTTCCCATGATCAATGTGACCTATGGTCCCTACATTCACGTGAGGCTTGGTCCGCTCAAACTTCGCCTTCGCCATCGTGTCCTCC